>JAJDXX010000240.1 GCA_022823055.1 Candidatus Binatia bacterium
CAGGCTGTGTCAAAACTCTGCTCAGACACGAAATGGCACCAACCCCCCAATACGTCATTCCCGCGGAAGCGGGAATCCAGGGGTCTTGGAGGGGTCCCTACGCGGCGTTTCCCCGCTCCACCCCTCTGGATTCCCGCTTTCGCGGGAATGACGATTTCGGGAGCTGTTGCCTCTCTCGGATGGGGTTTTGACACAACCTATTCCGCGGGAATGACGGTTCGGGGTGTCCGTGCCATTCCGTGGTCGTCTGGGGTTTTGACACGGCCTGGGAAGCGGGAATCCAGGGGTGGTGGTGGTGTGGCGGTTTCCATTGCCCCGGCCCCACCCCGTCTGGATTCCCGCTTCCGCGGGAATGACCAGAGATGAGACGCTGGATTTGTAACCTGCCGATTTATTTGGGCAATTGTTTGTTTTCATATCAATGACGGTTTGGAACAAAAGAGGGACAACCACATGTTTACCGGATCAATGACCGCCATGGTGACGCCCTTCAAGGACGGCGGCGTGGACTACGCCGCGCTGGAGGCACTGGTGGAGTTCCAGATCGAGCAGGGAACCCACGCGTTGGTTCCGTGCGGCTCCACTGGAGAGTCGGCCACCCTGGACCACGACGAGCACCACGCGGTGATCGACGCGGTCGTGCGCGCGGCGCGGCGGCGGGTTTCGGTCATCGCCGGCACCGGCTCCAACTCCACCCGCGAGGCCATGGAACTCACCAAGGCGGCCGAGAAGTCCGGCGCGGACGGCGCGCTGCTGATCTCGCCCTACTACAACAAGCCCACCCAGGAAGGGATCTATCACCACTACCGCGCCGTGGCCGAGCACGTGGGCATCCCGCTCATCGTCTACAACATCCCCGGCCGCACGGCCTCGAAGATGGAGCCCGAGACCTTGGCGCGGCTGGCGGAGATCAAGAACGTCGCCGGCGTGAAGGAAGCCACGGGCTCGGTGGACCAAGCCATCGACGTCATCCGCCTGTGCGGCGACTCCCTGGCAGTCTATTCCGGGGAGGACTCGCTGGTCTACTCGCTCATGACCCTGGGCGGCAAGGGCGTCATCACCACCACCGGCAACGTCGCCCCCCGGGCCATGTCGGACCTCACGGAAGCCTGCCTTCGGGACGACTGGGCGACCGGCCGCCGCATCCAGTTCGATCTGATGCCGCTGATCCGGTGCCTGTTCAGCGAGACCAATCCCATCCCCGTCAAGGCCGCGCTGGCCGCCATGGGCAAGTGCGGCCCGGAGATCCGCCTGCCGCTGACGCCCATGACCGAGCCGAACCTGAAGCGGCTGAAGGGCGCCATGGCCGACTACGGACTGATTCAGGCATGATCTGCCCGTTGCGCGCGGACAAGGCGTCAGCGGGTAGCCACCTTGCTCCAGTGACATCATGAAAAATTCTCTGGGCCTGATCGTTTGCGGCGCGGGAGGGCGGATGGGCGGCGCCATCGTGCGCCTGATCCAGGACACTCCGGGCGTCGTCCTGGCCGGCGCCACGGACCGGGCCGGCAGCCCGCGGCTCGGTCAGGATGCCGGGGAGGTGGCGGGCGCGGCACACCTGGGCGTTGCGATCGTCGACCGAATCGCCGCCCCGGATGGCCAAAGAGGGGTCATCGTGGACTTCACGACGACCGAGGCGTCCGTGGCCCACATGAAGGCCGCGGCCAGGATCGGCATTCCCATCGTCATCGGCACCACCGGGTTCCAGGCAAGGCAGCTTCGCCAGATCCGTACCCTGGCGGCCAATACCCCCACCGTCCTGGCCCCGAACATGAGCCTCGGTGTGAACCTGCTGCTGGATCTGGTGGGTCAGGTCGCGCGCAGTCTGGGCGATGCCTACGACGTGGAGATCGTGGAGGCACACCACCGGTTCAAGAAAGACGCCCCCAGCGGCACCGCGCTGGCCCTGGCCCGGTCCGCGGCCGAGGCCCTGGGACGCAAGCTGGAGCGCGTAGGGGTGCCGGGCCGCAGTGGGGTGTCCGAGCGCAAGAAGAACGACATCGGCCTCCTCGCCGTCCGCGCGGGCGATATCGCGGGCGAGCACACGGTGATGTTCGGCGGCATCGGAGAGCGGATCGAGCTGGTTCACCGTGCCCACAGCCGGGACGCTTTCGCGCGCGGCGCCATCCGCGCGGCCCAGTGGCTGGCGGACAAGGAGGCCGGCTTGTACGGCATGCGGGATGTGCTTGGGCGGGCGGGTGCCGGCGCCGTTTGAATTCTTTTGCGCCCTACACGTTGATCAACGTCCGGACTTCGGGCCCTAGGGCGCCGCACTCAGTCGACATTCCCCGCATCGCCGTCATCGGGCGTGAGCGTCGCGGGCGTAAGCGCATCGAAGATGCCCGTAAAGCGTCCGATCGAACCGTCGGCTTCGGCGAAATGAACATCGGTCGAGTCGACCACGCGGCGGGGGTGGCCGTCGACATCCGGCACGTTCGAGAATTGACCGCGCCATGTCCCGGCGGAGCGCGTGATGGTACGCGTGGGGTGGGTGACGGTGATCGCGCTATCCTCGAAAGCGCCGGTATCGCCGAAGGACGCGGCGAAGTGCAGGTCGTAGTCGGCCGGCGACGCGGCGGGATCGGGATCCCGCCAGGTCACGATCGGATAGAGGTGGCGACCGGGATCGATCTCGATCGGCTCGAGACACCCGAGGCAACCGGTGAGGCGGCTCTGGTCGAAGTCGGCCCTCAGCAACATGCTTCCCACGAATTCAGTGTACTCGGAGTCACCGGCCAACTCGCCCCAGGCGCGGCCGTACTCGTACGTGTACAGGCCGCCGGCACCACCGACGTAGGTGGCCGTGCCGGTCACCGGGAGGTTGGGTGGTGTAGCCGGATCGAGTTCCGGGCCATCGATAAAGACCCCGCGTGTGGCCTCTTCGACATCCCAAATGGGTGTGCCAGGTGGGTAGACGAGCCACCATCCGGCGACGAGGTAGTCGGCGGGGTCGGTGTCATTCCACGAGACGACGGTGTAGAGCACGATCCTGTGGTCATAATGGTTTTCCGAGAGAATCGATTCGCGGCTGGAATGGTTGGGTTGCAAGGGCCGGGGGAGGTAAAGCCCCCACGAACCGTCCCGGTGCCGCTGGGTGTCGAGCGTGCGGGTACGGCCGTCGTGATAGCGCACGTCGACAACGAGGACGTTGTCGACGAAGGTCGTCCGTGTGCGAAACGGTTGGGGTTCGGGCGTGAGCGTCGGGATTGGAACCGGGGGCGGGGGCGGATCGGGTCTCCCCCCGACCGAACAGCCCGCCGTTAGCGAAAGAACGAGGACCACTAGTGCCGCGCGTCTCATGCCGGCAGTTATAGGGAGTGCCCTGGCGGACGTCAAACGGCAGGCAGGCGGCTGCCGAAAGGGCACGACTTCGAAATCGCTTGAGAATTCATGCGTGCGGGTGGTTTTCAGGTCATCAGGTTGACATCCCGAATCCCATATATTAATCAGTTTTCCTATTCTCGGTGGCTTCAGAATCTCCAAAATCCGACCTTGAGTCGACGGAAGCGGAAGTCGAGCGGCTTGCGGAGCGCATTGGCCGGTTGATTCGTTCCGTGGACCCGGAGAAGCGGGAGGATCTGAAGGAACTCGCCTTTTCGCTGGTGCGTGAGGAGTTGATCCGGGGCGAGGAACCACGGCAGGAAGCGACCGGAACCGCCCCGGCGCCGATGAACCCCTTGGGCGCCGGCGTGCTTTTTCTCGTGTTGGGGTTCGGCCTTTCATTCGTCTTCGGGCCTGTCGGCTTGGCATTGATGGCCGGCGGCCTGTTCTTCATCGTGTGGGGGGCCGTGATAAGCTGGTTCAAGAAGAAGTAAGTAAGGGCACGATGGAGTAGGCGATGGCTACGAGCGAGAAACGGAAAATTGAGCGGGGCATCTGGAGCCGCCGGGACTTCTTCGGCCGCCTCGGCTGGCTGGGCTTCGGGGTGTTCTCCCTGGTTTCGCTCTTCGGCTTCATGCGGTCGGCGTTTCCGCGGGTGCTCTTCAAGCCGCCTTCCACGTTCAAGGCCGGCTTCCCGTCCGACTACGCCATCGGCGAGGTGAGCGAGAAGTTCAAGAAGGACTTCCGCGTGTGGATCGTGCGCGATGAGACGGGTTTCTACGCGGTCTCCTCCATCTGTACACATCTCGGGTGCACACCGCGCTGGCTCTCCGCGGAGAGCAAGTTCAAGTGCCCCTGTCACGGCAGCGGTTTCTTCAAGTCGGGGCTGAACTTCGAGGGTCCGGCGCCGCGGCCGCTGGACCGATTCGAGATCGCGGTGGCGGAGGACGGGCAGCTCGTGGTGGACAAGGCCAGGACGTTCCGCATGGCGCCGGGCGGGGAACCGGATGAGCAGCATCCCAACAGCATTCTCAAGGTCTGAGACGGATCATGATCAACCTGGAACAGCTCAAGAAGGACATCGTCGAGAGCCAGGTCTGGAAGTCGATCTTCCGGCACGGCTACGAGGACACGCCGCGGAACCGCGTGCTCATGGTGACGGGCAACGTGTGGATGCACCTGCATCCCGCCAAGGTGCGCAAGCACGCGGTGCGCATGCGCTTCACCTGGTGCATGGGGGGGCTCACTTTCCTCATGTTCCTGCTCACGGTGGTCACCGGCATCTACCTCATGTTCTATTACCGGCCGGTGCCGCAGTACGCCTACGCGGACATGAAGTACCTGGAGTTCGACATGCCCTTCGGCATGCTCATGCGCAACATGCACCGCTGGGCGGCCCACGCCATGGTCATCTTCGTGTGGCTGCACATGTTCCGGGTCTTCCTCACCGGGTCCTACAAGCCGCCGCGGGAGTTCAACTGGATCGTCGGCGTGCTGCTGCTGGTGCTGACCCTGCTGCTGAGCTTTACCGGCTACCTGCTGCCGTGGGACCAACTCGCCATCTGGGCCGTTACCGTGGGCTCCAACATGGCCCGGGCCACGCCCCTGCTGGGACATGAGGGACCCTTCGCCGAATTCGTCGGCGCCAATCCGATCTACGACGCGCGGGCGTTCCTGTTCGGCGGCGGCGACATCGGTCCGCATACCCTGCTGCGTTTCTACATCCTTCACTGCATCTTCATCCCGCTGGTGGCCAGCCTGCTCATGGCCGTGCACTTCTGGCGCATTCGCCGGGACGGCTTCTCCGGCCCTCCGCTCTAGGTTCGTCGGCGCACGGTTTTCATCGCTAAGGGAAAGGGTGCCATCGTATGGCTGAGGCCGAGGAAAGAAGCCGGACGATCGTCGTCGACGACAAGATTCACACGTGGCCGCACTTGGTGCGTGGCGAGTTCCTGGTGACCATCTTCGTGATGGTGGCCATGACGCTGTGGTCGCTGCTGGTGGACGCTCCGCTGGAGGAGCCCGCCAACCCGGCCCGCACCCCCAACCCCTCCAAGGCGCCGTGGTACTTCCTCGGATTGCAGGAGATGCTGGTGTACTTCGATCCCTGGTACGCCGGTGTGGTGCTGCCCACCTTCATCATCATCGGCCTGATGGTGATTCCCTTCATCGACATCAACGCCAAGGGCAACGGCTACTACACGTTCAAGGAACGCAAGTGGGAGATCATGACCTTCTACATCGGGTTCCACATCCTGTGGGTGGTCACGATCATCATCGGGACGTTCTTCCGCGGGCCGGGGTGGAACCTGTTCTGGCCCTGGCAGCGGTGGGACCCCCACAAGGTGGTGGCCCTTACCAACGTGGACCTGCCCTACCTGGTGGGCCTGCGGGACTACTGGGCCCAGGCGGGCTTCGGCTTGTTCCTGGTGTTGTTCTACTACGTGTTCTCGACGTGGCTGTTCTACAAGTGGGTCGTATGGATCAAGGGCAAGGAGTTCATGATCCGGTGGGGCGCCGTCCGCTTCGCGATCACGTCCTTCCTGTTCATCACCATGATCGGGCTGCCGGTGAAGATGTTCCTGCGGCTGGTGTTCAACATCAAGTACATCATGGTCACCCCCTGGCTTAATATTTGATGTTCTATTTGGCAAAGCTTGTTCAGGCCCTGGGCCTTGCCGCCGTGGGGTTCACGTTGTTCGTGGGCATCTTCCACGGCATAGCCATGGCCGAGGAGATCATCATGACCCTCATCGGCGTGACGGTGTTCTGGCTGGGGCGCGTGTTGGAGAGCAAGTCGGCCTGACGCCGAGATGCGGATAGATTCTCTGCGTGCTGTAAGGGAGCATGAATGGCGGTTCGCGGCGTAGATCCGAACGAGGAAAGGAAGTCCTACGGGACGGTCTTTTTCGTAGGCTCCATCCTGCTGGTGGTGGTGTCCCTGTGGGCGATTTTCGACGACAACATCACCAGGCGGGTGTGGAAGATTCACCAGACGGAGTTCATCCGCACGGACTACGAGCGGGCCGAGGCGGCGTTGGCCAAGGAGCAGGAGCGCCTCAATGCCGACCCGAAGTACGCGGAGCTTGTGAAGCAACGTGCCGCGGAGGTGGAGAGCCTCGAGAGCGGTGAGAAGGGGGCGCGCCTCGCGGAGCTCCGGGAGCTGCAGCAGCGGGTCGAGGTCGAGTACTTTGACGCGGACCAGGAGGTCAAGTTCGTCAAGAGCGAGCTGGACGAGGCTTGGTACGAGTTCGACCACGCGGTCCAGTTGGGAGAGGACGCGGGCCCTTACCGCAGGCACATCCAGGAGTTGGACGCCCAGCAACGCGCGCTCGAACCGGCCCTGGAAGCCGCGCGCAAGAAGCGCGCCGACGTCAAGGCGGAGATCAGGGAGGTCCAGAGCGGCATCAAGAAGATCGACGACCAGATCTACGAATTGGAGGGCGACAAGCGGAAGTGGCAGCGGCAGATGGACAACGCCACCGTCACGGTCGGTCCGGAAGGCTTCCCGCAGTTCACCCTCTACAAGGTCCCCAATATCCATCAGGTGGTTCTGAAGGATTTCGACCGCAACAACTTCGACCAGCACGTGGACCGGGTGGACCGGTGCCAATCATGCCATATCGGCATCAACCGCGCGGGCTTCGACGACCTGCCGCAACCCCTCACCACCCATCCGAAGCGGTTGGTGTTCTTGAGCGACACCGCCCATCCGCCGCGTGTTTTCGGCTGCACCGCGTGTCATGATGGACAGGGCGAAGCAGTCAACAGCACCGCCCAGGCCCACGGCAACGTGAAGTTCTGGGAGCATCCGCTGCACGAAGGACACGACGTCGAGGCCAGTTGCGTCACCTGTCACATCAACGTCCAGGGCCTGGAAGGCGCCGAGGTGGTGGCGCGCGGGCAGCAGATCTTCGAGCAGGTGGGCTGCACCGGCTGCCACCTGGTGGAAGGGTACGCCGACATCCCCAAGGTCGGGCCGAGCCTGCGCAAGGTCCAGGCGAAGCTGGATCCCGCGTGGATGGTGAAATGGATCGAGAACCCGCGGGAGTTCCGACCGTTTACCCGCATGCCGCACTTCTATTTCAAGGAAGACGAGGCGCTGGCGGCGGCGGCGTACCTGTGGTCGGTTTCTGAGAAAGAAGCCGACGCATGGCTCAAGGAAAATCCCGCGCCGGGGGGATACCGGCCGGGTGACGCGGCCTTGGTGGAGAAGGGCCGGGAGCTGGCCCGTTCGGTGGGGTGCCTCGGGTGCCACGGTTTCGCCGAGGATGAGTTCACCACCCGGGTCGGCGGTAAGGACCTGGTGCCGAACCTCAAGGACATCGCCGCCAAGGCGAACCCCCGCTGGACCTACCACTGGCTGCTGGATCCCAAGGGCTACAACCCCGCAACACGCATGCCGAGCCTGCGGCTGTCCGAGGACGAGGCGCTGGCGCTGACGACGTACCTCATGACGCTGGGCGAGAAGCCCGAGCCGGACGCGGCCGTGGTGGCCCGCCTCGAGGATCCCGCCAACGTCGCCAAGGGCGAGAAGCTGGTGCGCAAATACGGCTGCGCCGGCTGCCACGACATCCCAGGGATGGAGAACGAGTCCCGCATCGGTGTCGAGCTGACGACCTTCGGCTCCAAGCCGCTGGAGGAACTCTTCTTCGGCAACGACACGAGCATCAAGCACACCTGGAAGGACTGGACCTACAACAAGATCCTCAGCCCGCGCGTATACGCCACGGAGCGGGTAGAACAGTTGATGCCCCACTTCGACTTCGCCAAGGAGGACATCGAGGCGGTGAGGGTGCTTCTGCGCGGCTTCATCGAGCGCAAGGTGCCCGAGTCCTTCAAGGCGGATCACGCCGAACGGGCGCAACAGATTCTCGCCGGCCGCCGCAAGGTGCAGGAGTACAACTGCATCGGGTGTCACGAGATTGACGGCATGGGCGGCTATGTCCGCAAGTACTACGAGCAGAACCCAACCTTGGCGCCGCCACCGCTCAACGGCGAGGGCGAGAAGGTCCAGGCCAACTGGCTGTTCGGCTTCCTGCAGAACCCGGAGAATCCGATCCGGCCCTGGCTCAAGGTCCGCATGCCCACCTTCGGCTTCGACGGTCCCCACGCGGATACCTTCGTGAACTACTTCGCGGGCCTTTCCGAAGTCGATATTCCCTATGTCCACGTTGACGAGGGACAGGTGCCTGCGGGCTATCTGGAGGCCGGCCAGATGTTGTTTTCCGACGACTACTTCGAATGCGGAAGCTGCCACGTGAGAGGCGACAAGACGCCCGACGGTCCGGTGGAAGACTGGGCGCCGGACCTGAACCTCGCCCGCCAGCGGCTGAACCCGGACTGGATCGAGAAGTGGATCCTCGACCCGCAGAAGCTCCAGCCCGGCACCAAGATGCCGTCCTTCTATCCGGGCGGCCCCGAGGACATCCTGAGCGGAGACGAGAAGAAGCAGATCGAGGCGCTGACGGACTACATCATGACGCTGGGCCTGCAGCCCGCCACCGCGGCCAAGGCCGAAGCGGTGCCGGCCGCGGGGTCGTCGAAACAGCCCGCTGTTGAGGAACAGAACAGGCAGGGTTAGACTAAGAACCGTGAGAGGGCTATGACCGCGGAAGGAGACAAGAAAATGGATCGCAGGTTCTCATTGCTCGTCGCGCTGGTGTTCGCCATGACCGCCGCGCTGGCATTCGGTGCCGTTCAGACGGCCATGGCCGCCGGCGGAACCATTTCCGGTGCCGTCGCGTTCAAGGGCGACGCCCCCAAACCGAAGAAGCTCAAGATCACCAAGGACAAGAAGGCTTGCGACAAGCGGCCCAAGTTCGACTCGTCCCTGGTCGTCAAGGACGGCAAGCTGGCCAACGTGGTCGTCTATATCGCCGAGGTCAAGGGTGGCAAGGCGCTGGAGAAGAAGGCGGTGACCCTGGACCAGAACGGTTGCGAGTATCAACCCCATGTGCTGGCCGTGGCCGCGGGCGCGGACGTCACCATCCTCAACCCGGACAAGGTGCTGCACAACATCCACACCTACAGCAAGATCAACAAGCCCATGAACCGGGCGCAGCCCAAGTTCAAGAAGAAGCTCAAGGTGAAGTTCGACAAGCCCGAGATCATGGAAGTCAAGTGCGACGTCCACGGCTGGATGGGCGGCTGGATCTTCGTCGCCGGCAACCCATATTACAGCGTCACCGGGGAAGACGGCGCCTTCAGCCTCACCGACGTGCCGGCCGGCAAGTACCAAGTTCAGATATGGCACGAGAAGCTCGGCACGCAAACCAGGGAAGTGGAGGTCAAGGACGGAGAGACCGCCAAGCTCGACGTCGAGTTCGCAGGCTGATCCTCGGAGCCGTTTGGAGTCAAAAACGCCATGCCGACGTTATCGCCGGCATGGCGTTTTTACATGCCCACCCGGCTCTTGAAGAAGTTCCAGGCGCGTTCCATGTCCGGGGGCGGCAGCGCCTCTTTCTGGCGCGAGCCGGCCGCCTCCCTGGGGAGGAAGCGCGGCGCCCCCACCTGCATGGCGCCGTAGAGCACCTGCGCCGCCTCCTCCAGGTAGATGGCCATCATCACCGCTTCCGGGATGGTCCTCCCCACCGTCGCCTGACCGTTGCCCTGTAGCAGCACCGCCGCCGCATCCCCCAGCGTCGCGGCCGCGCCTTCGCCCAGCTCGCGCGTGGAGATGAGGTCGATGGTCCTGAAAACCGGCACTCCGCCGCTGAAGAAGCTGCCGTGGTTGTGCACCGCGTCCAGCGGGGTGTCCGTTATCGAGAACATGTTCGCGGTCCTCGCATGGATCCGCGTGACGGCGTTGACGTCCGGCCGAGCGTTGAAGATGGCCGTGTGGAGCGCGGTCTCGAAGGATGGCGGCGCCGGCGCCTCCAGCACCTGACCCTGCAGATTCACCACCACCAGTTGTCCGGGCTGCACCAGCTCCAGGGCGATCCGTGGGGTGATCACGAACAGGTCCGAGTCCGGAATCCGCGCGCTCACGTGGCCGAACCCCTGCACCAGCCCTTCACGGCTCAGAATCCTGGCCGCCGCGATGATGTCCTCGTTGAGCTGTTCGACTCCGTCCGGCATGCTTCTCCCTTTCGATTTCGGCGAACGTTGAACGATAGTGGGACGTGCGGAGGAAACGGCGCTGACGCGTCACGCGGGTATCTCGCGTCTCTGCTCGGAGATGCGGAAGTGCAGCTTCTTGCTGGGCTTCATCGATGGTAGGGGACTGAACCGGAGCTTGTAGTCCGCGGGCGACACATCGATGGTGAAGTAGTGCGCGAGCATCAGCACGTTGACGGCCAATTGCAGCTCCAGCCACCGGGAGCCGAGGCACGTGTGCGTGCCCAGACCGTACGGGGCGTATCCGGGACCGTGGTGCTCATTGCGCGGAGGCAGATAGCGGTCGATGTCGAACGTGAAGGGGTCCGGGAAGACGTCGTCCATGTAGTGCGTGGCGGTCTGGGCAATGTAGATCTGTGTCCCCACCGGCAGTTCGTAATCTTCCACAACGCACGTATTCATGACGTTTCGCATGGACATCGGGACGATAGGGTACATGCGCAGGCACTCCATGAGGAAGCGATGAGTCACTTCGATGGCGGAAGGAGTAAAGGCCTCGCTAGCCGGATCGCCGCCGTTGAACAGCGCATCGGCTTCGTTCTGGATCCTGGCGTAGAGCGCTGGCTGTGACGCCATGGCGTAGACCGCGAAGCTGAAGGCATCGCCGAGGTACACGCTGGCGATCAGCGCCGCGGAAAGGGCGAAGCGCAGGTTCGACTCCGGGACGAACTGAGGATCGCTCGCATGCAGGCTCAGGAGGTCATCCGCAAGGTCCCGAGCGGCGTCGGCCCGCTGGGCGGACGTATGGACACTCTGGACCCGTGCCAGCAACGTGTCGACGGCTTTCGCCCGACGCTTCATTCCCGGGGTGCTCAGCATGAACTTGGGCAGGACCTTCACGATGTGAGTGCTGAGCGCTCGTTCCTTGTACGTCATCAGGTCGTCGATGATGTCCTGCGTGTCAACGCCCACGGAAAGCGGAGAAATCTGGGCGTTGATCATCCGCCGGCACATGTTCGTGGCGGGGAAGGTGTCTCCAACCGTCCAGTTCGCCACGTATTTTCGGGCATGGTGGTAGAGCTGGTCCAGTTGCCCTTCCAGTCTTCCGCGCGAATACGCCGGCGCCATGGACTTGCGGAGCCGGAAATGATCGGCGCCATCCAGGGAGGGCAGTACTCCATTCGCGCCATAGACCTTCTCGAAGTCGGAAAAGTAGTCCTTGGCTCTCAGGTACATGCGACCGCGTTTGTTCGTCCAGCGATTTGTCTCGACTCCGGCGAGGAAGATCATGGGCTTCTTGAACGGCGGGCGGATCTTGAACACCGGGCCGTATTCTTGCGCAATGTCCGCAAAGAGAGCCGGGATGTTGCCGTCACGAAGATGTGGATTGAACAGCAGTTTACGCAATGGGACCGTCGGGATTTTCTTGGTGAGGTGGGAACGTCGAAGCAACGGGCCGGCAAGGTTGTGGGCGACCGCCTCGGCGATGGAGCGGCCGATCAGTTCCAACTGGCAAACGACCTTGATACGCGCCTCCGACTCGTCATCGAGTTCGAATATGAAGCGCAGGACATCGCACGTATTGAGAAGGCCGACGATGATGATGTCTCTCGGCGTAGGAATCTCGTTGTAGAAGATCACCTTCGTGATGCGCGATGTGACGAACTCGACCGCCGTGCCTTCTCCATTGCCTGTGTTGATGTGCTCATGACCGACAGCGTGGGAAAGCGTCCAGAAGTCGCCGTCGTGATGCTCCAGGATCTTCAGGTCAACGAGGCGATCCAGCGTCAAGTCAATGATCGAGTCCGCCCGGGGAGCGAGCCGTTCGATCCAGTATCGCGCATTCTGTTGGACCGGTTCCTCGGCGATCTCCTTGAGGACGGAGTCCAGGGCGGGGTCGCCCACCGCTGTTCGGTCCAGAAGAATCAGGGACCTTCTATCGGTGTCGATGCGGGACACGAGCGACAGCTCCGCGAGCACCGCACCGATGACGGCGCAGTTCAGGTCCCAGCCGGGCACTTGGTGAAAGTAGCCGGACTCTCCGTTCAGGAGCATCAGCAGCAACTCCTCGGGCAAGCTCAGTTGCTGGGTCGCGATACCGTCTGTTGAGAGAGCCATTGGTCTCCCCTCCTGAAGCGAACCTTCATTATCAAGGTTGTTATCAATTCTAGCACAGCAGGCGCGAGAGTGATACAAATTCCCTTAAATGAGGACGAAGGCCACGAACGCCCCTTTGCCTTCCCCGTTTCCCGAGGGTTGGTACTTCGTAGCAACCCGCCGAGCCGTGCTGAAGGCCGGACTTGTCCAAAAGACATGGATGGGTGAGAACGTCGTCGTGTGGTGTGACGGGGACGGGCGCGTCTGCGTTGCCGAATCGGTTTGCCCGCACCTGGGCTCCGATCTCGGACCTGCCGCGGGAGGCCGCGTACGCAACGGCCGGCTCGTCTGCCCCTTCCACGGCTACGAATTCGATGCCACCGGCCAGTGCGTCGCCACTCCCTTTGCCCCTCCACCCAGGACCGCGAAGCTGCGGGTCTTCGAAACGCGGGAAGCTCTCGGCCTGATCTTCGCCTGGTGGGGGCTCGACGGGCGGGATCCGCAATGGAGCCTGCCGGCGGGGCCGCCGGACCAGCCGGGCTGGAGCGGCTTCGAGATCAAGACCCTCCGCTTTCCCGGCCATCCCCAGGAGACGACGGAGAACTCGGTGGACTTCGCCCACCTGCGGCACGTCCACGGCTACGACGACGTGAACGCCGTCAGCGTGTCCGTGGACGGTCCCTTTCTCGAGAGTCGTTTCGACTTCAAGACGAAGCGGAACATCGCCAGGGTCGCAACCCTCACCTTCGACACCTCGGTCATCACCCACGTCTTCGGGCTGGGTTACTCGTTCGTGGAAATCCGCGAGCACTCCATCGGCGTGGATTCGCGCCTGTGGGTGCTGGCGACGCCGGTGGACGGCACGCTCATCGACCTGTCGCTGGTCTCGCAGGTGCGGGAGATACGCAAGCCGCGGAGGAAGATCGCAGGCTTGGGGTTCCTGCCGGTGCGATGGCGCGCCCCCCTGTTGAACAAGTTCATGGTGTCTCAGCAACGGCACGACGTTCTCCAGGACGTGGTCATCTGGAGCCGCAAGCAGTACCGATCGCGCCCGCGCCTGTGCGCTTCCGACGGAAGGATCATGCCCTTCAGGCACTACTGCGCACAGTTCTATGCCGATCCGTGCGAGTCCGACGAGCCCACTCCCTGACGCTCCGTAGGCGTCGGAGTGGACGACAGCGCGGTGGTGGATCGAATCAGGTCTTCCGGTCGATGACCATCAGCAGAGGCGGGAGTAGGAGCAGGTCGAGGACCAAGGCGAAGCCGATGGTGAGCGCCACAAGCAGGCCGAGCATCCAACTGATGGCGAATCCCGACGAAGCGAACACCAGGAAGCCCAGCACCAGCATCAGGGTCGTGATGGCGCACTCACGACCTACCGAGTTGAACGAGTAGCGTACGGCCTCCGGCGCGGACCGGCCCTCGCGACGCGCTTCCAGGTACTTGGCCATGAGGTGAATCGTGTCGTCCACGACGGTGCCGAAGGCGATGGCGGTTACGAGAGATCCGGCGGGCCCCACCTCGCTGTACAGGTAGCCCCACACACCGAAGGCCATGGCCGCCGGGACGAGGTTGGGCACGAGGCTGAGGAGGCCGAGGCGCACGCTCCTGAAAATCCCGATCAGGATCAGCGAGATCACCACCATGCCGGTGAGCGTGCCCCACAACATGCTCAAGGTGTTGCGGATGGCCAGGTGCGCGAAGATGAGGCTGTAGCCCGATGCCCCGCTCGCGAGGTCGGAGGCGTTCGCGCGAAGCCAATCCTGCCCGCGCATTTCGAGCGCGCGCAGTTCCTCGGACTTCAGCCTGCGGACCGTGACGGTCATGCGCGTCGCGGACTTGGCGACGTTGATGCGGTTGTTGAGGTCCATGCCGAAGGGAACCGAAAGCTCGTAGAGCAGCAGGTACTGGGCGGCAAGCTCGGGGTCGTCAGGCAGGCGGTAGAACGCGGGATCGTCGCCGTGCATGTTCTTGTTGAGACGCTTCATGATGTCCGAGAACACCTGCACGTGCGCCACCTCCGGCTGGGCGCGGTACCATTCGGCGAAAGCGTCGACCTTGCCGAGATAGGCGGGATCGGTGATGCCGCCGTCGCGCCCGGAGTTCAGGCTGTACTCCAGGGTTTCGACGCCGGTCAGGTTCTCGATGACGAAGTCGGTATCGCGCCGGAACGCGTACCGCTCATCCAGATGCGTCGTCCAATTGTCCGTCAGTTCGACGCGGGGCACGCCAACCAGGAGGACCACCGCCACGGCGCCCACGAAACAGAGCAGCAGCGTGCGGCGCGCGACCACGAAGGCGCCGAGCCACTCGAAGAAAGCGGAACTCCCGGCGCGCGCGGCGCGCCCGCGCAGCGGCAGCACCGACAGCAGCGCCGGCAGGAGCGTCACCGAATACACGTACGCGGCGGCCATGCCCACCGCCACCATATTGCCGAGAATCCGGAAGGGCGGAGAGTCCGACGCGTTCATGCTCAGGAACCCGATGATCGTCGTGATCGACGTCAGGAACACCGGCCAGGCATTCTCGCGCAGCGATTCGGCGATGGCCGCGTCCCGGTCCAGACCCCGGCTCATGCCGGCCATCATCGTCCCGATGATATGCACCGAGTCCGCGATGGCGAGGGTCATGATGATGAGCGGAACGCCGGAGTTGGCGGCGTTGAGCACCAGGCCGGTCCAGCCGACGATGCCCATAGTGGAGCCGATGACGAAGATGAGCACGGCGATGAGGCACAGCGTGCCCAACAGCGAGCGCAGAAGGATGGCTCCGACGGTCACGATGACCAGGAACGCCAGGGGGGCAAGAACTCCCATGTCGTCCTGGGCCGCTTCGGTCAGGACCTGGTTCACGAAGACGTTGCCGGTCACGTGATAGGCGATGTCCGGATGCTTCGCGCGGACCTCGTCCAGGAGGCCGTGGAGATAGTTGAAAATCTGGATTTCGGCGGCGTCCGAGTGGTCGGGCAAGACGAAGCTCAGCGCCAGTCCGGCCACGCGCCCGTCGCGGGACACGAGGCGGCCCACGATGCTGGGCTCGCCCAAGGCAATGCTCTTGATCCGCGCAAGGTCTTCAACGCTGAGCGCCTCCGCGCCGTCCACGAGCCGCTCGACCTTGAGGTCGTCCTCCACCGACTCGGTGTGGTTGTAGTTCGTGAGGGAATCGACCCGGCTGGACCAGGGCACCTGCCACGCCGCCTCGGTCAGCTCCTCGATGGCGCCCAGCGCTTCGCGGGTGAATACCGTGCCGCTCTTGGGCGCCACCGCGATGATCGCGCCGTTCGTCGCCGTATAGGTATCCTCCAAGGCATCGAAAGCGACGAGTTCGGGATTGCCCTCGTCCAGCATGTCGCGCCAGTCATTGGAGATGACGATGAATTGGAGGCCGGCGGCGAGAGCCAGCATGACCGCCACGGACGACGCGAGCATCAGCCATCGGCGGCGCAGCATGAACGCGATGTAGTGGTCGAGGAAGAGAGAGTGCATGGCTTTGTATTCAATAGTTGGAAACCACGGCTACGGTCAACTGAACCCGTCAATTGCCAAGACCAAAGAAATCGCTCCCTTGCTCCTCTCGGTCAAATGGGGTAGGGCATTCAACGCATGACGACCCCACGAGGAGGATGCCCATGTATTTCAAGACACTGTGCGGTTCGTTGCTGGTGCTTCTGGGAATGGCGGGCTTGTCCGCGACGGGCGCCGAGGGTTCGTCCGCTGCCGACTTCTACCGGAACAAGACGATGCGCATCATCGTCGGCTACACGCCCGGCGGCGCCTTCGACACCTACTCCCGTCTTGTGGCGCGGCACATGCCAAGGTATCTCCCCGGCAACCCCAAGTTCATCGTGCAGAACAAGCCGGGCGCGGGGGGCTTCGTGGCGGCGCGCAGCGTCTTCACGGTGGAGCCCAAGGACGGCACGGTGTTCGTGAGCACCAATCAGGGGCTGGTGCTGCAGAGTGCCATCGGCCGCAAGGGCATCGACATCGACATGGGCAGGTTCAACTGGCTGGGCGCGGCCAACAAGCCGCGTGGCGGTTGCGTGGTGCGCAAGGACCTGGGCATCGACAGCATCGAGGACGTCACCAGGCGCGAGGTCACCACCGGCACCAGCACCCCCGGTTCCATGGGCTATGATATTCCCGCAGTGCTGAACGCGGCGCTGGGGACCAAGTTCAAGATGATCACGGGCTACCGGGGCATCGCCCCCGTACAGGCCGCGTTGCTGCGCAAGGAGGTGGACGCCTTCTGTCCGGCCGATCCATTGGCAGGGGTTCTCGCCACGACCCTCCGGGGCGAGGATGCGGCGGCCAAGGTGATCGTGATCATGGGCGAGGAACCGTCGGACGCACCGCTCCTCAAGGGTGTGCCGGCCGCGGGCATGCTCGCCAAGACCGCGGAGCAGAAGGAGATGCTGCGGGCCATCAATGCTCCCTTGAGCATGGCTTTCCCATGGGCCGTGGCGCCCGAGGTGCCGGCGGAACGGGTCAAGGTCCTGCGCGACGCCATGGAGAAGACCTTCAACGACGCCAAGTTCCGCGCCGAAGCCAAGAAGGCCAAGATGGGCGTCCACTTCAGCAACGGCCAGGAAGTGAGCCGGATCGTGAGCGGCATGGTGAACGCGTCGGCGGAGACCTTGGCCAAGCTCAAGGCAGTCCTCGGCAACTAGTGTCCTGCGTCACACCATGAACTCATGAATCCGTGGGTTCTTTGGCCGCTGGCTGACAGACGGCCGGCTTGAGCCCGTGGGGCCCTTGGTTCCACGACACGTTGGGGGTGAACCGGTGAGCGTCGATCAGCAGAGCCGCAGGATGTCGGGAGGCCACGCGGTGGCGTGGTCCTTGCGCAACGAGGGAGTGCGCCACGCCTTCTCCGTGCCGGGCGAGAGCTACATCGCCCTGCTGGACGGGCTTCGGGACATCCCCGAGATCACCCTCATCACCAACCGCCACGAGGGCAGCGCGTGTCTCATGGCCGAGGCCTACGGCAAGACCACCCGCACGCCCGGCGTGTGCATCGTCACCCGCGGCCCCGGCGCCACCAACGCCAGCATCGGGGTGCACCTCGCCAAGTACGATTCCACGCCGCTGGTCCTGCTCATCGGCCAGGTGGCGCGGGCGCACCGGGGCCGGGAGGCCGGACAGGAACTCGACTACACGCACTTCTTCGGCAGCATCGCCAAGTGGGTCATCGAGATCAACGACCCGCGCGAGGCGCCGCGCATCATGGCGCGGGCGTTCCACGTGGCGCGGTCGGGCCGCCCGGGTCCCGTGGTGGTGTCCCTCCCCCGGGACATGCTCGAGGAAGAGGCGGACATCACCATGGTGGACCCATATCCCGAGGTCCGGCCGAGCCCGGATCCGGAGCTGATCCGAGAGATGGTGGAGCGTGTCAACCGCGCCGAGAGGCCGGTGCTCCTGGCGGGTTCCGGCGCCCAGTACGCGCGCGCCCGGGACGAGTTGGTGGGCTTCGCCGAGAAGTTCCAGATACCGGTATTGAGCGCCTTCAAGCGCCAGGACGCGTTCCCCAACACGCATCCGCACTACGTCGGCAACCTGGGCAGCCGCAACAACCACTCGCGCCGGATCGTGGATGAAGACGCCGACCTGCTGCTCATCGTCGGCTGCCGGGTCAACCAGCAGGTGTCCGGCAATTACCGGCTGCCGCACGCGGGGCTGGCGACCATCCAGATCGACGCCGACGCCGGCAACATCGGCCAGAACTTCAGCCCGGACATGGCCGTGCTGGCGGATCCGCGCAAGGCCCTGTCAGCGGCGCTGGAGTGCGACGGCGCCGGTCCCAACGAAGCGCGTGCCGCCTGGATCGCCGATTATCACGCCCGGCAGCGAGCCTACGCCACCCCGCCCGAGCGCCCCACCGGCGCCGTCTCCATGGAGCGGGTCATGGCGGACATCAAGGCCACGGTCCCGCCGGACACGATCCACACCCACGACGCCGGCAGCTTCGGCGGCTGGGTGCAGCGCTACATCGAGTTCGACCACGCCGATTCCTACATCGTTCCCAACTTGGGCAGCATGGGCCCCGGCGTGCCCGCCGCGGTAGCCGCCAGGCTGGCCCATCCCGACCGCACCGTTATCGCCCACGTGGGCGACGGCGGCTTCCTCATGACTGGCCAGGAGATCGCCACCGCGCGCCAGTACGGCGTGAAGATTATCGTGATGGTGTACGCCAACGGCTCCTACGGCACCATCCGCGTGGACCAGGAGGCCCAGTATCCGGGGAGGAACTACGGCACCGATTTGGTGAACCCCGACTTCGCCGCCTTGGGGAACGGTTACGGCGCCCTGGGCATAAAGGTCACCCGCGACGACGAGGTCCTGCCCGCGCTCAAGCAGGCCCTGGCCGCTCCCGGCCCCGCCCTCATCGAGGTGATTACCGACCTGGAGTACGTTTCGCCCACCACAACCCTCACGGAAGCGGCTGCATCGCGAAGCGTCGCGTCGTCATGACGGCGTAGACCCCGCGGGCCAGGAGCCTGCGCCACAGAAGACGGCTTGAATTGTCATGCCTTGTTGAGTCCGTGATTCCCTGTTGCATTCGATCGTTCCCGCGCAACAGGCTGTGTCAAAATCCCATCTTGGAAAGCCAGCAACCCCCTGAAACGTCATTGATATGAAATAAACAATTGTTCACTGATTTCGGGTAATTATGGGATCCCGCTACACCCCAATGAGTCATTCCCGCGGAAGCGGGAATCCAGGCGGGGTGGGGCCGAGCAATGAGGCCGCCACACCCCCCGCCCCTGGATTCCCGCTTCCGCGGGAATGACGAATGCCAAATTAGGGCCAGGTCGCGCTTCAGCACGCGCGTGCCTGTCACTCCCGGTTCAACTCGGCGATGTAGTCGCGCAGACCTGCTTCAAGCCGGTACTCCGGCGCGTACCCCAGTTCGTCGCGCGCCCGGGTGATGTCCATTTGCGGCCGCTTGGGTGTCAGCGTGCCCCGGCGCAGACGGATGTCGGGGAAGATCGCGTGCAGCGCCGCCTCCACGTCCTCCACGGTGGTGAGCGTGCCGCTGCCGAGGTTGTAGACGTCATGGGCCAGCGGTGCGGTGTGCACCGCCCGCGCGATGCCGTCGGCCAAGTCCTTGACGTAGACGAAGTCCACGGTTTCATAGGCGTTGAGCACCGCCTCCTCTCCGGCCATGGCCGCCCAGACGGCCTCCTGCACCGCCACGCCCGGGCCGCCCGCCACCGACCGGTAGCCGTACACCCCCGCGAAGCGCAGCAGCACCAGTTCGAACGCCTGCTTGGCGGCAAAGGTCCTGAGTACGTGTTCGCAGGCCACCTTGGAGGCGTTGTAGACCCGGCCGCGGCCGTCCTGGGGCGAGTCCTCCCGCAGCAGCTCGCCGGGGTCGGCGTCCTGGTACACTGCTTGGGTGCTGGCGTGCACCAGCCGGCGCACGCCGGCAAGCCGTACCGCCTCGGCGACGTTCAGGGTGGCCACTAGGTTGACCTGGAACCCGGCGTAGAGGTTGGGGATGTTGGACTCGCCGACGGACGCCGCCAGATGGATGACGCACTCGGGCTTCACCGTGAGAAAGGCGTCCATCAATGCCGCCAGGTCGCAGATATCGCCCCGGATCAACGGGAGGTCCTTGCCGGTGACGTGCCGGATGTAGTCCGGCTTCAGCACCACGTCGAAGAACGTGACGTCGTCGCCGCGTCCGCTAAGTTCGGCCGCTACATGGGAGCCGATCAGCCCGGCTCCTGTAATCAATACGCGCATGGTTTCTCCTTTTCGTTTCGTCCTTTTCTTGCGAGTATCGGGTTCCGATGCCCTTCCTCACCGCCGGATTCCAGCTTGCCTCGCAGTAACCGTCATTCCCGCTCTTTCCTCCGTCATTGATATGAAAATAAACAATTGTTCAATGATTTCGGTTAATTATGGAATCCCGCTACACCCCAAAGAGTCATTCCCGCGGAAGCGGGAATCCAGGGGGGTGGGGCCGAGCAATGAGGCCGCCACACCCCCCACCCCTAGATTCCCGCTTGCGCGGGAATGACTCTTTGGGGGGAGGCGCCCCGTTTTCATCCCCCTTTGTGTCGGCTGCAAGCCGACATGGGTGATTCCCGCGAAAGCTTGCCCTCGACCCGATCGGGGCGGGAATCCAGGCGGGGTGGGCCGGGGCGATGGAGCCGCCCACACCGCCGCCCCTGGATTCCCGCTTCCGCGGGAATGACGATTCAAGGGGTCTCTACCTCGGGAGTTTTGACACGGCCTGTTTCCCGGAAATAACAATTCGAAGGGTCCTTGCCTCACGAGTCTTGACACAGCCGCCTGCTTCCTATCAACCACAAACCCTGCTACCCGTGACAGGTGGTTACAGGCGGTTCAGCGCGTCGCATCGGTGTATCGAGCCGGATCTACTACGGCTGGTACATCGTCGCCGTCGGATTCATCGCCAACGTCGGCTCTTCGTTCGCTCTTGCCAGCACCCTGAGCATATTTCTCAAGCCCATGACCTTGGACCTGGGGGTGTCCCGTGGAGTCTTCTCCATGCTGCGGTCGGGCGAGGGCCTGATCGCGGCCTCCATGGCTCCCGTGGTTGGCTCCCTCGTGGACAGGCACGGCAGCCGGTGGCTGCTGACCGTGGGCGCGATGGTGGCGGCTGTCGGCTACCTCTTGCTGAGCCAGGTCGAGGTCTTCTGGCAGTTCGTGGCGGTGCGCTGGACCCTGGTGACCATCGGCGACGGGCTGATCGGCTACATGGTCGTCAACGTGATGATCGCCCGGTGGTTCGTGGTCAAGCGCGGCCGGGCCATGGCCTTTGCCAGCATGGGCATCGGCTTCGCCAAGGTCGTCATGCCGTTCCTGGTGGCGCCGCTGCTGGTGTGGCTGGGCTGGCGCCACACCTGGGCGGTCTTCGCCTTGTTCACCGTGGCCCTGGTGGTGGCCCCGGCCTTGATCTACGTCCGGCGCTCCCCCGAGGACATGGGGCTCCATCCCGACGGGCTGGAGCCCGGGGCGATGCCGGAGGGGAAGACACGGCGCCCGGGGGCACACACGGCGAGCGAGACCCGTACCTGGAGCCGGGCTGCCGGTATGCGGACCCAGGCTTTCTGGCTGATCGTGGCCGTCTTCGGCGTATCCTCCGTGGGCGTCACCGGCCTCAATCTGCACGTCTTCCCCTACATCACCGACCTTGGTTATTCGGACCCGGTTGCCGCCGGCGTCATGGCCGTCATCGCTTCCATGCAGCTCAGCTCGCCGTTGGCCTGGGGCCTCATCGCCGATCGCATGGACGTGCGCTGGACGACCCTGGCCAAGTTCCTGATCCAGGCGTTGGGCCTTATACTGGCCATCACTTCCGATTCGCTGCCTCTGGTGTACGCCGGCTTTTTCTTTTACGGTATCGGGCTCGGTGGTAACATGGTGCTGCCCGACCTCATGTGGGCGCGGTTCTTCGGCCGCATGTCCATGGGCAGGATCCGTGGCCTGGGGCTTTTTCTGATTCACGGGTTCGCGGCGATCGGACCGCCGTTCTTCGGTTTTCTCCACGACTGGCAGGGCAGCTACACGGTTTCCTTTGCCATCTTCGCCGTGACGCTGGTGATTTCCGGGTTCCTGAGCCTGTTCATCATCGCGCCGGTTCGGACCGATACCGCGTAACGGTCCGCGAGGAGCATCTCTCATGGTCATCGACGTTCACACCCACGTCGTTCCCGAGAACTTCCCACCGGTGGGCGACCGCGCCGCCGGCAACCGCTGGCCGTCCATGGACCACACCGGGGCGGAGACCGCCAACGTGATGATCGCCGGGCGGAACTTCCGCACCGTGCTGGACCGCTGCTGGGCGGTGCCGCGCCGTCTGCGGGAAATGGCCGCGGCCGATTACGCCGTGGACCGCCAGGTGCTGTCGCCCATGCCGGAGCTTCTGGCCTACCGCCTGGACCCGGAGGACGGGCGCGACTTGGCGCGCTACCTGAACGAGGTGCTGATGCGCATGGTGGACGAGGCGCCGGATCGCTTCTACGCGCTGGGCTCGGTCCCGCTCCAGGACGTGGACTTGGCGGCGGCGGAGTTGGACCGGGTCAAGTCTCTGGGCCTTCACGGCGTCGAGCTGCTCAGCAACGTCAACGGCAAGAGCCTGGGCGAGCCTGAGTTTCTGCCGTTCTTCAAGGCCGCCGAGGAACTGGACGTGCCCATCTTCGTGCACGCCCAGCACGTCACCTTCATGGACCGCGTGGTGGGGCCGCCGTTCATCGAGAACATCGTCGCCTTCCCGTTGGAGGGCGCCCTGGGCATTGCCAGCATGGTCACCGGCGGGCTCATGGAAGCCTGCCCGAACCTGCGGCTGTGCTTCAGCCACGGCGGCGGCACCTTCACCCAGCTCCTGCCGCGGCTGGAGAACGCCTGGGACAAGAACCCCAACTTCCGCGCGCTCATGCCCCGGAAGCCCTCCGAGTACGCGCGCATGTTTTTCTACGACGACGTGATGTTCGACAACCGCACCATACGCTATCTCATCGACACCGTGGGCGCGCGGCAGGTGGTCATCGGCTCCGATTACCCGTTCCAGTTCCGGGACCAAACGCCGGACGACGAGTTTGGCCAGCTCCAGCTCACGACCGAGGAACGCGAGTGGATCTCGTCGGGCAACTGCCTCCGGTTCCTGGGGCTGGAGGGCTGAGGGAACTCTTGTCTGGTCTCGTCCGCGGGTAACAGGTTTCCCCAAGGAGGTCGAAATGGACTATCTCGTTCGAGGCAAGTTCGTGGTGACCATGACGCGGGACGGGGCCGCCGGCGTCATCCGCAACGGCGCCGTGGCCGTGTCGGGCCGGGACATCGTCGAGGTGGGACGCTACCAGGACCTCAAGACATCCTACGCCAACGCCGCGGTGGTGGGCTCCTCGCGCCACTGGGTGATCCCGGGGTTCGTCAACGCGCACCAGCACGGCAAGGGGCTCACGGACTTCCAGTTGGGCGGCAAGGACGATTGCTTCGAGATCTCCCGGTTCGCGGCGGAACCCCGCGCCGGGATCGATCCCTACCTGGACGTGCTCTACGCCTGCAAGACCATGATCGAAGCCGGCATCACCACGTGCCTGCACTACAACTCCAGCCGCTCGCCCGAGACCTACGACGCCGACGTGGACGAACGGCTGCGCGCCTACCGCGACGCGGGCATGCGCGTGTCCTTCGGCCTCGACATCCGCGACCGCAACCACATCGTGTACGGTGACGACGAATTCCTGGCGTCGCTGCCGCCGGCGCTGCGGGAGCAGGCCGCGGAGCGCTACGGCCGCTCTCGCACCGCCGCGCCGGACGACTATTTCCGGACCGCGCGGCGCCTTGCCGGTTCACTGGATGGAGACGGCGGCCGTGCGCGGCTGTTCCTGACCCCCGCCGGCCCCCAGTGGTGCACCGGGGACCTCCTGCGCGCCATCCGCCGGGAGGCCAGCGAGCGCGGCCTGGGCATCCAGATCCACGTGCTCGAGACCAAGTACCAGCGCTCGTATTTCCTGCGGGAATACGGCAGGAGCGCGGTGCAGTGGCTCGCCGGACTGGATTTTCTGGCGCCGGACGTGAGTCTGGCTCACGGCGTGTGGCTCAACCGCGAGGATACGCGCACCACCGCCGCCAAGGGCGCCGCCGTGGTGCACAACCCCAGCTCCAACCTGCGCCTGCGCAGCGGCATCGCCCCGCTGACGGAGTTTCACGCCGCGGGCGTACGCCTGGGCATGGGGCTCGACAGCAGCCCGCTGAACGACCGGCCGGACATGTTCCAGGAGATGCGCCTCGCGGCCAACCTGCAGCGCATTCCCGGGGCCGGCCCGGGGCTCGTGCCGCTGGAGGCCATCTTCCGCGCGGCAACCGCGGGCGGAACGGATGTCCTCGGTTGGGGCGCGCACTACGGCACCCTGGAGCCGGGCAAGCGCGCGGATCTGGTGCTGGTGGACTCGCGGTCCATCGTGGAACCGTATCTCGCAAGACATCAAACGCCGGTGGACGCCATGGTCTACAGGGGCGCGGCAGGGGCCGTGGACACCGTCATGGTGGACGGCGAGGTCCTCTACCGCGGCGGCAAGCACGTACGACTCGACGAAAAAGCATTGCTCAAGGAGGTCAAGCAGAAGATCGCGCCCGCGCCGCGCCGGAAGGCGGGCGGGCTGGAGGCGCGCCTCGCGCCGCGTGTGCGGGACTTTCTCGAGTCGCACGAAGAGTACCCCGTCGACCCGTTCTACAAGTTCAACGACGCCGGCTGAGCTTGATGGCCTGTAGCGTCCAAGTTCATACTATGCTGCGAATTGACCGGGACACCTCACAAGCAAAAGGAGCAGCGCATGTTCGGCTACCGCGCCCGAATCGGCTACATCTCTCCCTCCGTCATCGAGCTGAATGCCTATGACTTCTACCGCATCGTGCCGGACGGGGTGGGCTTCATCGGAGTGGCGTGCATGGTGGGCGGCTGGAAGGAGGAAGCCTACAAGGAAGCGCTCAAGCAAGTGGAGGCCTGCGCGCACGAGCTCAAGCGCCGCTCCTGCGACTTCATCATCCACGGCGGCTCGCCTCTGGTGCTGAGCCAGGGCAAGGGGTTCGAGACCAAGCTCATCGATCAGCTCGAGACCATCACCGGGGTGCCCTGCACCACCAGCATCGTCGCTGCCCTCGACGCGTTCAGGGACCTCGGGGTGTCGCGCCTGGCTGTCGTCGATCCCTATCCGCCGGACCTCAACGAAAAGGTGATGGGCTATCTCAAGGCGTGGGGGTTCGAGGCGTCGTCGCTGGTTTCCCTGGGGACGGACTTCACGACATCGAGCATCGTGTCGGTTGCGGATATTTACCAGGCGGCCAAACGAGCGGTGCGGGAGGCCACCGACCCGGACGGCATCTACATCCCCTGCGCCAATTTTCCGGTCGTGGACGTCATCGAAGACATGGAGACGGACCTTGGGCTTCCCGTCATCGCCAACATGACCTCGCAACTCTACGTGGCCTTCAAGAAAATCAACATGCGCGAGCGGATCGACGGTTACGGGCGCCTCATGCGCCTGCTGGCCGGTGAATAGCGGCCGGGTATTGGGCAATGGGCGCGAACCCACGCCACAGAACGTCATTCCCGCTTCCCAGGCCGTGTCGAAACTCCGTTCGCCTACAAAGCGGCACCGCCACCCCCAAATCGTCATTCCCGCGGAAGCGGGAATCCAGGCGGGGTGAGGCGGGGAATGCGCCCGTTTGCCCCCTTCCCACCCCTGGATTCCCGCTTCCGCGGGAATGACGATTCGGGGGGTTGGTGCCATTCGTGTCCGGGCAGAGTTTTGACACACTCTGTTCCGCGGGAATGACGTATTTGTAACGTCTTCGCTTGACGAGTTGTGACACGACATCTTCCGCGGGGAATGACGGTCGTGGCGACCGCCGGGTCCGGCTTGACGCTGGCTATTCCCAAGGGCTATCTCATGACGACGGAGGGTCGCGACCATGATCAAGGGTATCGTCATTCCCGTCATCACGCCGTTCGAGCACGACGCCTCGGTGGACGAGCCGATGTTGCGGAAGCTCGTGGACTTCTATGTCGACGCCGAGGTCCAGGGGCTGTTCATGCTGGGATCGTCGGGACAGGGGCCGGCCATGTCCATGGCCGAGCGCAAGCGCACCGCCGAGATCGCCGTGGACCAGAACGCCGGGCGGGCGCCGCTCATCGTGCACGTGGGCACCGCGGACGCGGAGAGCACCGTAGAACTGGCGCGGCATGCCGCGGAGGCCGGTGTCGACGGCATCGGCGTGATCCCGCCGTACTACTACGCCGACCACTCGGAGTACGAGATCATGGCCCATTTCCGGGCGGTGGCGGATGCGGTATCGTTGCCCATCTTCATCTACGAGAACCCCAAGTACTCGGGCATCTCCGTCGCGCCGCCCTTCGCCCAGCGCATGAAGGAGGAGATCCCCACCATCCGCGGCATCAAGGTGGCCTACGGCGCCGGCGCCATGCTGGACTATGTGCGGCTGTTCCCGCCGGACGTGTCGGTGTTCACCGGCAACGCGGACATCTTCGGGCTGGTGCCCTTCGGCGTGGCGGGCATGATCAATCCGCCCACGAGCTGCATCCCCGAGCTGTGCGTCGAGCTGTGGCGCGCGCTGGAGCGGGAGGACTACCCCCAGGCGGTGCAACTGCAGCGGCGGGTCAACGACGTTACCGCGGTCATCATCGGACTGATCAAGCGTCACGGCCGAGCCGTGGTGGCCGAGATGTATCGCATGCGCGGCTTCGCTATCAAAAGGTTCCCGAAGTGGGAGACGAAGCCGCTGCCGCCGGAGGCGAAGGACTCGGTGCATCGCGAATTGAGCCGCGGCGGCTTCCTGGACTGAGGTCAAGCGGCAGGCGCGGAACCGGGGTTATCGGGTGGACACGTTCAGAAGCACCAACAAGGACATTCCGCGGGTGGGACGCGGCACGCCGGGCGGCGAGTGGCTGCGGCGCTACTGGCTCGCGGTGGGCACGGAGCAGGAGTTGCACGACGTCCCCCAGGCGGTGCGGGTGCTGGGCGAGGACCTGGTGCTGTTCCGCGATCTCCAGGGGCGCCTCGGCCTCATCGGGCGGGACTGTTCCCACCGCGGCTCGTCGCTGGAATACGGCGACATCGAGGAGCGCGGCATCCGCTGCCCTTACCACGGCTGGCTCTACGACGTGGCGGGCAACTGCCTGGAACAGCCGTCCGAGCCGCCGGCGACCAGCTTTTGCGCCAAGGTCAGGCATCCGGCCTATCCGGTGCGAACGCTGGGCGGCCTGATCTTCGCCTACATGGGGCTCGACTCCGCCGATCCGCCGCCCCTGCCCAACTATTCTCCACTGGTGGACCACGGCGGGCAGCGGCTGGTGGAGAGCACCCGGTACTTCGACTACAATTGGTTCAACTTCTACGAGAACAGCGCCGATCCCTGCCACGTGTGGATCCTTCACAGCCGTAGCGCCTACGGCGAGCAGACCTGGGGCGGCGAGTTCTTCAGCGCCAAGAGCCCGCCTGCCTACGAGCCCGTGGAAACCCCTTACGGCATGAAGATGGTCATGTCCAAGCCGGGTCCCGTGGAAGGCACCGAGTTCGTCGACGAGATGAGCCTGGGGCTGCCGAGCATCCTCCAGGTGGGGGACACCGAGTTCGTGCACGCACGGGTGGAGCCGGAGGTGCTGGAGAAGGTGGGCTCCAACTACGAGCACTTCATGTTCCTCACGCCCAACGACGACGACCACTTCATGCTGTTCACCGTGGACTACTACACCGGCCCCGATCCGGACATCTTCGAGCGGCTGGGGCGGATGCGGAAGCGCGAGACTCCCAAGGGAGAGGTCAAGCCCTACGACACGCGGCCGCTCATGCCTTTCCGCGGCAACATCCGGCAGGAGGACATCGTCACCCAAGGCACCCAACGCCTGCTGGGCGAGCGCGAGGAGCGCCTGGGCACCTCCGACCGCGGCATCATCATGCTGCGCCGGATGATCCGGGACTGCATCGACGCCGTGGCCGAGGGCAGGGAGCCCAAAGCGTTGCGCCTGGAGGAAAACGCGGAAGGGCTGGTGAAGCTGGATTCTTTTGTGGGAGTGAGGCCCGCGGAAACAGCGAGACTGACAAGCCGTTCGTCCTGAGCCCCTCGACAAGCCTGCGCTGAGCTTGTCGAAGGGCCCAGGACAGGCGTAGCGTCACGAAGTCGAAGGACACATACTTTCTCGGACAAGACACCAGATATGCTTAAAGTCGTGGTCACCGGCGGCAGCGGCCGCCTCGGACAGCACGCCATCGGGCACCTTCTCGAGCACGGCTACGAAGCTCTGAGCCTGGACATCGCGCCGCCGCCGAACAAGCAGTGCGAGTCCTGGCTCTGTGACCTGCGGCGCTCGGGCGATCTCTACGAGGCTTTCAGGGGCGCCGACGCGGTGATCCACCTGGGGGCCTACCAGGCCCCCAGCCTGGCGCCGGACTGCGAGACCTTCGGCAACAACGTTACCGCCACCTACAATGTGCTCAAGGTCGCCGTGGACCTGGGCGTCCGCCGCGTCGTGTGCGCTTCGAGCATCGCCGCCTACGGGTTTCTCTATGCGCCCGCAATCTGGGAGCCCGACTACCTGCCGCTGGACGAGGCCTACCCGTGCCGGCCCCAGGACCCGTACGCCCTCTCCAAGGTGTTCGGCGAGCAACTGGCCGACTCGGTCACGCGGTACAGCGACGTCACGGTGGTCAGCCTGCGGTTCAGCGGCGTGAACTTCGACCCGGCCTTCGAGACCCTGCCGGCACGCTGGACCGACCCCGGACGCAGGATGGGCACGTTCTGGAGCTACGTGGACGCGCGCGACGCCGCGGTCGCCTGCCGCCTGGCCGTCGAAACGTCCCTGTCGGGGCACGAGGTCTTCAACATCGCCGCGGCCACCAGCCGCTATCTCGAACCCACCGGGGAGTTGGTGCGAAGATACCTCCCCGGCACCAGGATCAAGGAAGGTTATTCAGGACACTGGGGCGGTCTCGACGTCACCAAGGCGGCGGAGGTGCTGAGTTTCGAGGCCGCCCACGTCTGGCGGGACTACTTGAACTCGGACGGCACCCCTAAAACCCCCTCGCCCACCGGGAGAGGGTCGGGGTGAGGGGGCTCCGTCAGGCCAGCGCCACAACGTCCACTTCCACCAGCGCCCCTTTGGGCAGACCCGCCACCGCCACCGTGGTGCGGGCGGGCCTGGCGGATCCCAAGTAACCCTCGTAGATGGCATTGACGGCGGCGAAATCGGCCATGTCGTTCAGGTAGATGGTCGTCTTGACGACCTGGCCCCACGAGCTGCCCGCCGCTTCCAGAACCGCGGTGACGTTGTCGAGCACCCGGCGCGCCTGCGTCTCCAGGCCCCCGGACACGAGTTCGCCGGTACCCGGCTCCAGTCCGATTTGCCCTGCGGTGTAGACGAAGCCGTTGGCCTTGATGGCCTGCTCGTAGGGGCCGATGGCGTCGGGGGCCTTGTCGGTGTGGACGACTTCTATGGACATCGTATCTCCTTGCCTGTTGGAATTCCCGGAAATCTACTAGAAGATCTACAAGATATGGGAAGCTAGGGATATACCTCGACCGGAATGCTCAAGCCATGAAACTGATCACCGCCCACAAGATACTCATCGGAACGTCCATCGTCTTCTTCGTCTTCTTCAGCGGCTGGGAGTTGACGAACTTTTTCGGCGCGGGCGCGGGCTGGGCGCTTGCCCGGAGCCTCCTCTATCTCGGCGTCGCCGGGGGCTTCGCCGTCTACTTCAGGACCCTCAAGAACAAGGTGCTGTGAGATGACGCCGGACCCCGATGCCTTCCTCGTTCCGGTCACCGAGGGCGAGATCCGCCGGGAGCGCCGGAAGGCGCGGGAGCTGCGCAACAGCCAGTGGTGGAAGAACCGGACGAGCCAGGGTCTGTGCGCCCACTGCGGCGGCCGGTTCCCACCGCGCGAGTTGACCATGGACCACGTCGTGCCCGTCATCCGCGGCGGCAAGAGCACGAGGGGCAATGTCGTGCCAAGTTGCAAACCCTGCAACAGCGCCCGGAAGCACAGCCTGCCGTTCTGACCCCGCCGCCGTCCGGCTCGTCACTTCGGTGTGTAGTCGCTCCGCAGCACGAGAACGTGGACTCTCCCGTTGAGGCCATACTTGGGCACGTCGGCGAAGACGGCGCTGACCTTCTCGTTGGCGAAATACTTCCCCGCGTCTTCGAAGTTGTCGAACTCGAACTCGACGACGCGGTGCGGAGATGCCCCGTAGTAGTCGTCGTAGGAGGTGATACGCCGCACTTCGGCCGGAGCCTTGAGTACTTCCGCGACGCTTGTCACCCAGGCGATATACCTGTCCTTGCCGTCCACGGGATAGTCCACCGTGAAGACGTATTTCACGGATGGACGGCCCTTCATGGCGTCCTGGCCGTGGACCTGTGACGTACCCGGCAGCAGTGGAGGTCCGAGCAGGCTCAGTGCGAGGAGCGCGGCCGATGCCGCCGAGAGGAGCGGTTTCGGTTGAACAGCCATGGTTCGTTCCTTTCGTTGTGTCGATGGACTCCGTTCCGAAAACGGATGTTTGATAACCCTGGCGTCGAATGACGTCAACAACGGTGCCGGCCGATGTCCTGCGGTTCCGACACCGATCCCGTGGGAGATCCCGGTACCGGGGCGCGCCGGGGCGGCCGGCGGTCATGCCAGGGCCCAGGCCGACCGTGCGATGATGTAGCCTCCCAGCACCGACAAGGCGATGAAGAGTACCTGCCTGAACCGCTCCTCGGAGAGGCGTCCGCGGATGCGCCGGCCCACGATCATGCCCAGGGCTGCGGGCGCCAGGGCCGCCGCGGACCATGCGCCGTAGGACACGTCGAGTACGCCGTTGCCCCTTAGCGCCAGGGCCAGCGCCACGGTCGACAGCGTGAAGAATATTCCCATGGCTTGCACGAGCATGTCGCGGGCGAGGCCGATGGCCTGCAGGTACAGGACGCCGGGTACCACGAAGGAGCCGGTCATCCCGGTGACGACGCCGTTGACCGCGCCGACCAGCGGGCCGGCCCAGGTCTCCTGTCCGGGCGTAAGGGCGATGCGCACGCCGGCCAGGTTCAACACCGAGTAAACCACCAGCAGCAGCCCCAGCAGCGCCGACAGCCATGCCACGCCCACGCGTGCCAGCACCAGGGCGCCGATCCACACCGTGACCGTCGCCATCACGAGAAAAGGCCAGAGGCGGGCCAGGATGGCGCGGCCGTTGCCGCCCACCGCCGCCTGCCACACGTTGGTGACAAAGGACGGTACCAGCAACAGCACCATGGCGGTGGTGAGGTCGAAGGCCACGGTCAGCAGGCCAAGGCTCACCGTGGGCAGGCCGAAGCCCACCAGACCCTTGACTCCGCCCGCCAGCAGGAAGACGGCGAAAATGATGACGGCGGTCAGGGGGTCGGGCATGCCGGGGCCACGCGGCACGGATAGGAGCGGTGTGGCACCGAGCCGGTGATGGGGTCGATGACGTCGTTGTCGATGATGAGGTTGACGTTGGCGCCCTCGGCGCTGAAGGGGTCGTAGCCTGGCAGCTCCAGCTCGGGGCAGCCCTGCCACCAGCCGTGCATGACCCGGACCACCTTGCGGGGAAGCTCGGCGTTGAGTTCCGCCTTCATGGTGACGGCGGCCACCTTCGTCTCCACCCGTACCGGCGCCCGCGCGGCGATGCCGAGGTCCGTGGCGTCCTCGGGATGGATCTCCACCAAGGGCTCCGGCGTCTTGGCGCGGAGCGACGGCACCGACCGGTGCTGCCCGTGGCAGAAGTGGATGCCCTTGGCCGTGGTCAGGGTGAAGGGATAGTCGCGCACCACCTCGCCGCCGAACCCGGACTCGCTCGGGGCGAAGTCCGGCAGGGGCGCGTAGCCCCGTTCCCGGAACGGGATGGAGTAGATCTCCACCAGCCGGGAGCGCGTGTCGAACCCCTTTTCCACGTACTTGCGGTAGCGCGTTTCCCTGGGCATGGACAGTCCGCCCGGATGCTTCTTCAACCCGGCCACGGTCACTCCAGCGGGCTCCAGCATGTAGTCCAGCGCGGCCTCCCGGTCGCCGTGCCAGAAGTGCTCTTCGAAGCCCATCCTGCACGCGAGGTCGAAGAGGATGTCGGCGTCGGAGCGGCACTCGTGTTGCGGCGGCACCACCGGCGCCCGGTACTGCAACCACGTGCTCGTAGCCGCCCCCTGGTCGAAGGAGCCCTTCACGTGCCAGTCCTCCCAGGAGGTGGCCGCGGGCAGGAGGAAGTCGGCGTAGCGCCCCGCCGGGGTCTCGTAGAAGTCGGTCTGCACGTAGAGATCGAGTTGCTGGAGCGCGCGCCGTCCCCGGAGCGTATCGCCGTTGGCCATGATGATGTCGCCGCCGAAGCTCAAAAAGCCCTTGACGGGATAGGGCTCGCCCTCGAGCACCGCGCGGTAGACCTCGTAGGCCTGGACCCGGCCGGTGGCCACAGGCCCCAGGGGGCGGGCGTCCAGTCCCAGCCGCTTCGCCTGCTGCTCCGGGGCGAGGAGCCCCCTCCCGTCCATTCCGTTGACCGGAGTCTTGGCGAACCGGACGTTGCCGCCGGGCCGGTCGAGGTTCCCGGTAAGGCTGTAGAACAGGCACACGGCGCGGTTCGTCTGCATGGCGTTGGCGTGCTGTTCCAGCCCGTTGTAGCTGTAGTAGCAGGCCGGCGGCGTGGTGCAGAACAGACGCACCGCGCGCCGGGCCAGGTTCGGGTCGATTCCGGTGGTGTCGGCCGTTGCTTCGGGCGCGTACCGGCTCAAATGCCGCTTCAACAATTCGAAGACCGGTGTGACACGCTCGGTCGCACCGCTCGCAAGCCGCACCTCGAATGAGCCTTCCAGGGCCGGATTTGAAACCGGTGCCGGGCTTGCCGGGTCGTGGAAGGCCAGGCCGCCTGCCGACCGGTCCCAGACCCCGTAACGATCCGGCGACCCCCCGTCCAGCACGGCGTCCTGGGTCAGCATCTCTCCCGAGCCTTCCCGCACCAGCAGGCCGGCGTTGGTCCAGTCGCGCAGGAACTCCTCGTCGTACAGCTTCTCGGCGAGCATGACGTTGAGGAAGCTCAGGGCCAGCAGTCCGTCGGTACCCGGCCGTACCTTGAGCCACAGGTCGGCCTTCCGCGTGAGCGGAATCGCCCGCGGGTCGATGACGATGAGCCTGGCGCCACGCTTGCGCGCCGCGGATATGCGAATGGCCTGAGTCGGCCAGGAGGCGTTGGGGTTGTGCCCCCACAGGAGGATGCAGGCGGTGCGCTCGAAGTCGGGGTTCGGGATGCCCGTGCCGTACGTGTAGCGGGAACCGTTGTCCTTGTGCCAACTGCAGATGTGCCCCGTGGAAACCGTGTTGGGACTGCCGAACAGGCTGGCGAAGCGGATCAGCCACGGCTCGTACTCCGCCGACGCGCTGCCCCCGGACGCCCCCCGGTAGAAGAACACCGACTCCGCGCCGTAGCGGTCCCGCAACGTCTCCAGCCGCTCGGTGATCTCCGCCATGGCCTCGTCCCAGCCCACCCGTACCCAGCCCGGGTCCGGATCGCTCTTGGGGTTCGTGCGCCGGAGCGGCCAGCGCAGCCGCTCCGGGTCGTACACCAGCTCCGGCGCCGCCTGCCCCTTGATGCAGATGCCACGGTTGGGATGGTCCGCGTCCGGTTCCAGGCGCACGAAGCGCCCGTCCTCCACCGTGGCCACCACCCCGCAGCGGGACTTGCTCATGGCGCAGTAGGTGCGGATCTTCGAGGTCATGGCGAGGCTGTCCCTTACCCTCCGAACGTCGACTGGTAATCCTGCCACGCCTTGGGGCCGGCCCGGTCGAAGACCTTCTCGCGGAGGCCGCCGGCGTACTGGGCGGGGATGAAGTTGATCTTCTCGGTGAGGGACGGCTTCAGGCGTACGCCTTGGGCGCGCAGCTCGTCGGCCATGACGAGGTTGTCCAGCACCACGCGGATCTCGTCGTGGTCGGTCCACATGGCCTTGTAGACGATGCGGCCCTCCTTGCTGACGATGTAGACCATGTTGGGGAGGACACCGTAGAGCTGGTGCACGGTGCCTTCGAGGTCATCCACCAGCAGGGGGTTCTCGATGCCGTCCTGGTCCCGGCAGTGGCGCGCGTACTCCAGCTTTTGCTCGATGTCCTTGTGGGGGCCGTAGTTCTCCCCTGGATGGGGTTCGCGCACGTAGATGGTGAGGAACTCGAAGCCCTTGTCGCGATAGTTCCGGTACATCTCGTTGAGGGGCGAGACCTCGCCCACGAAGGGCGGTCAGGTGATGCTGCCGAACTCCAGCAGCACGTGCTTGCTGCCCTTGAACGCGGAGAGCCGGACCTCTTCGCCTTCCAGGGTCTGAAGGGTGAAGTCCGGAGCCTCCTCACCGGCCCGCAGGCGCGCGGCGAACTCGCCGGCCTTGGCCGAGCTTTCCGACCGGTTGAAGGTTTCGTAGTTGTAGGCGCTGACTGATTGACCCATTTGTGAACTCCTTTGCCTTGGTGGGCGGCGCAAGGGCCGGTCCGAATGGCCGGGATTCTACTACCAAATGACGGGATAAAGGAACCCGGGTCACGTCTCCAGACGGAGACGCTGCCGGATCTCGGGAGTCACGAACGCGCGTCTACCGCGAGCGCCTCCACAAGCGACCGCATGTCGGCCGGCATGGGCGCCGTCCATTCCATAGCTTCAGCCGTTTCCGGATGGGACAATCCGAGTCGTCCCGCGTGCAGGGCCTGCCGTCGAAAGCCGCGCAACAGTTCCGTGACGCGGGAATCTTGGCCCTTGACAGCCGCTCCGCCGCGACCGCCGTACACCGGATCGCCCATCACCGGATGTCCGATGTGGGCCATGTGTACGCGGATCTGGTGGGTGCGGCCCGATTCCAGCCTGACCCGGAGCAACGTGTGACTCCGGTAGGCCGCCGTCACCGTGTAGTGACTGGTGGCCTCCTTGCCGCGCTGCTGTACCGACATGCGGGTGCGGTGAACCGGGTGCCTGCCAATGGGCGCGGCAACGGAGCCGCCGGCCCGGACGACGCCGCGCACCAGCGCCAGGTACTCTCGCTTGATGCGCCGCGCCTGCAGCTCCCGAACCAGCCGCAGGCGCACGGCGTCGGTCTTGGCCACCACCAGGAGGCCCGAGGTGTCCTTGTCCAGCCGGTGCACGATGCCGGCGCGCGGCACGGCCACGAGCGAGGGGGCGTGGTGCATGACGGCGTTCAGCAGGGTGCCTTCGGCATTCCCGGCGCCGGGATGAACCACCATGCCGGGCGGCTTGTTGATCACGAGCAGGGAGTGGTCCTCGTGGACGATTTCAAGCGGGATGGGCTGCGCCTTCCAGGAAACCTCCGCGGACTCCGGCAGCTCCATCTCGATGCAGGCTCCGGCCGCGACCTTGTCCGAGCACTCCGGGATGCGGCCGTCGAGGCGGACGTGCCCGTCGCGCACGAGCCGTTGGAGGCGAGAGCGCGAGTGGTCGGGCAGGAGCGCCGCCAGGGCCGCGTCCAGCCGCTTGCCGTGAAGGGTTTGGGGCACCGTCAGGCGGATCTCCGGTGCGGGGTCTTGAGTCAGCGTGCTCATGGAGACGAAAGGCGCCGGCGGATTCGTGCCGGACTCAGCCAGAGCTTGTTCCTTTCGTCCGGTGATTGCAACGGACGTTCTCAAGGCCGGTTGAACCGACTGGATTTCGACTGCCCGGGGCTGTGTCGATACTTTGCTCGGACACGGGGTGGCGCCGTCACCCCATACCGTCATTCCCGCGAAAGCGGGATTCCTGGCGGGGAATGGGGGGGAAATACGCCGGTTGGCCCCTATCCACCCCTGGATTCCCGCTTCCGCGGGATTGAGGGAGGGGGAAAGGGAGTGACGTTGACGGCCGCGCGGCCGGGCCGTAGACTCTGGCGATGGACCTTCGAACCTACCTCGACTCCGTCAGGCAACTCGCCCCTGAACGCCTGCTGGAAGTCACGGACAAGCACGACATCAACCTGGAAGTGTGCGCCATGATCGCGGATCTGGAGAAGCGAAAACGTGAGCCGTTGCTGCTCTTCTCCAACATCGACAACCTGAGCGGCGAGCCGTCGGAGTTCCCGCTGTTGATGAACACGTTCGCGTCACGCGCGGCCTGCGCGGTGGCGCTGGGGCTGGCCCCGGAGCAGGCGGGCCGCGAGCTGATGTTGGAATTCCAGGCGCGCGAGGCGCAGCGCGAGAAGCCCGTGGTGGTGAAAGCCGCGGACGCGCCGGTGAAGCAGGTCAGGATGGACCCGAACCTGTACTTCCTGCCGGTGCTGACGCACCACACAGCCGACCTGGGTCCCTACCTCACCATGACCTGGGCCGCCCGCGACCCGGACACGGGCGTCTACAACTCTTCGTTCCACCGGTGCTACGTGCGCGACCCCAACCACCTGATCATGTTCTTCGAGCGCCGGCACCTGTGGGACTACTACGTGCGCGCGGAGCAGCGCGGCGAGGCGCTGCCGGTGGCCTGCGTCATCGGTCACCACCCGGCCTACTACCTCGGCAACTGCATCCTCAACGGCATCGCCGAGGACGAGTACGAGAGCATCGGCGGGCTCATGGGCGAGCCGCTGCGGCTGGTGCCGTCGGAGACCTTCGGCGACGAGCTGCTGGTGCCCGCGGACGCGGAGATGGTCATCGAGGGCCGGGTGCTGCCGCACCAGAGGGAAGTGGAGGGACCATTCGGAGACTTCACCGGCCTGTACGGTCCGGCGGGCGAATCGCCGGTTGTGGAAGTGACCGCCATCACGCACCGTCAGGGAGCGATGTGCATGGACATCCTGGCGGGCCACCGCGACCACCGCCTGCTGGGGGCCGTGCCCAAGGAGGGCAGCATCTTCCGCAACGTGCGCGCGGTCGTGCCCACCGTCGAGTCCGTGTGCCTGCCCCTGAGCGGCGCGGGCCGGTTCCACTGCTACATCAGCATCGACAAGCGCTGCGAGGGCGAGGCCAAGCTCGCCGCCATGGCCGCGTTCACGGCTTCGGAGCTCATCAAGCACGTGGTGGTGGTGGACGCCGACATCGACGTGTACGACGAGGAGGAGGTGTTGTGGGCGGTGGCCACCCGGGTGGACGCGGCCACGGACATCTCCATCATCGAACGCGTGAAGGGCAGCCGCCTGGACCCCGTACATCCGGGCAAGGACTGGGGCTCGAAGCTCATCGTCGACGCCTGCCGCAACGAGGAGATCGAGTTCCCGGAGCGCATCAAGGCGGCCCCGTACCGGCCAAAGGAGGGAAGTTTTTGATCACTTGGGTGTATCGCCCGCGCGTACCGCGGCAAGACACGTTCGGTTCTCATCCGCCGCCGCGGTGAGCATCGTGGGCAAACCGGAGCGTCCGTCCGGAGAGGCGGGAGCGGAGCCGTGTGTCAGGGTCGAGCAGACGGCATGCGCGGGCGGCGACGGGGGTTGGCGCATCGCCTGGCGCATCACGAACCTCACGGCCTCGGAGTTGCGGTTGTTGGATGCACGCTTCCCCCACGGGCAGTTCCGCGGCGGCCTCGTGGAGTTGGAAGGCCTCACGATTGCGCCTCGGGGCAGTACCCGACTGGAGGTCGTCGTGGCCTGCCAAGGCGGTCCCGACGACGTAGTGGAGAACGCCTTCCTGATCACCACGGCGGAATGGCGGGAGGTCCTTTGGCGCATCCTGGCGCGCCTTACCGTGCGCTTCACCGCGGACAGGGTGCCCGCCGCGACCACGGAGCTTGTGACGGTTCAGCGGGTGGGGTTCTCGCGCCCCGAGCGTCAAGTTCCCGTGTCTAAGGTTTGACGAAATGCCTGCGGAATGACACTAAGGGACGGGAACCGGGCTCAGGACCACGGTTCACATCCAAACCGGACCGAGGCGGTTCGCCGCCTCCGAAGGGAAAGCATGACCGAACGCGAAAAGTACATCTTCAAGCGCATGGGCGGCTGATACCGCAATTGAGGCCTCGGCTTCGAAGAGACCGCGGGTATGGTCTCCAACACGCTTGACATGGAACTCGACGACCTCGTCGCGACGCTGAAACGCGTCCGGGAAACCTCCGGCGAGGACCCCGAGTACCTGGAGTTGCGCGCGCCGCTGCCGGACGATTGGCTGATCTGAGGGAAACATGCCGCCTACGCCCGCCGTGCCTCCGGCAGTCCGCCCTCCGCCTTCCGCGGGTCCAGGGGCCGGAGGCCCGGCCAGAAGTCCCGCCAGCCGGTCATGGCCTGGACGTGGCCGTCCCACTCCAGGGTGAACGCGGTGATGCCGAGCTTTACGGCGCGCAGGATCTTTTCGCGCGTTTCCACGTCCGTGGCGGCGCGGCGCAGGGTGTCGATCTGCCGGGAACCGTGCCCCACGTCCTGCTCGGCGTGGATCCGGTACGTCTCCACCTGCCGCTCGGAGAAGCCATAGTGTCCCACCAGCTCCTTGTAGACCCGCGCGGCCGCGCCGTCGGGTCCGCCGTGCTGGCTCTCCACGAAGGCGAGCATGGCCACCCCCTCCAGCGCGGACCTGCGCTGGCAGCAGCCGATGATCATCTCGATGGCCGCCAGGGTCCCGGGCGTGGGCTCCGTGTTGTCCGCTTCCTCGCGCGAGATCCCGGCTTCCTCCAGGAACTGGTACATGATGTCCACGTGGCTGCGGTCGCCGGACAGCTCCTCCATGAAGTTTTCGAGCACCACGTCCGCGAGCCCCTGCTCCCGGTTCGCCACCGCGTTCACCGCCATGTAGCCGAAGTAGATGGGGTTGGTGCGCACGCGCAGGTAGTGCTGCACCTCGCCCAGGACGATCTGTTCGCGGGTCCAGCGGTGGTCGACGATGCCCTTGAACCAGGGATGCTCCACCATTGGCACCTGGTTTGCGTATTCCCACAACTCATCGATGAACTGATCCGGCGACGTCACGGCGACACCTCCTCGACAGGATTGATCCGGCCCATGCAAACGAGCATACTCGTATCATCGGGGCAAGCCAATACTCCGGGCACCGGACGTGTCGGGATCGGCACGTGGGCCGGGAGGCGCAATGACGAGGAGGCCGGAACAGGGACCGGCTATCGAGGAGCACGACATGCCTTGGTGGGGCTGGCTGAGCATCGGGATCATCCTGATGGGAGTGGAGCTGACCGCGGTCGACGCCGCGTTCTATCTTATCTTCGTCGGCGCGGCCGCGGTCCTCGTCGGGATCATCGGACTGGCGGGTGTCGACCTGCCCGTCTGGGGCCAGTTGGCGGCATTCGCGGTGCTGGCGGTGGTGTCCATGGTGCTGTTCCGCGGGAAGCTCTACGACCGCATCCGCGGCGGGCTGCCGGGTTTCGAGTACAAGGTCGCGGGCCGCATCGTGTCGGTGGCCGATGAGGTCCCCTTGGGCGGTGAAACACGGGTGAGTCTTCAGGGCACCCAATGGACCGCGGTCAACGTGGGGCCGGCGCCGATCGCGGCGGGCGGCCGCGCGCGCGTGGTCGGAAGAGACAGCGTAAACTTGTCCATCGAAGGACTCGCCGACGACGCTGTCAACGAACCGGGAGGGGGACGGTAATGGTTGGACTGGATGCGAACCTGGGTTTCCTGATCACGACCGGCGTTCTCGCCCTCGTCGTGCTGATCGTGCTCATCAAGACGGCCGTGGTGGTGCCGCAGCAGAACGCGTACGTCGTCGAGAACCTCGGCAAGTACTCGCGTACTCTCAAGCCGGGCTTCAACATCCTGGTGCCGTTCCTGGAGCGGGTCGCCTACCGCCACAGCCTCAAGGAGCACGCCCTCGATATCGAGGAGCAGATCTGCATCACGTCGGACAATGTCCAGGTGGGGGTGGACGGCGTGCTCTACCTGCAGGTGGTGGAACCGGAAAGGGCGTCGTACGGCATCGGCAACTACGTGTTCGCCATCTCCCAGCTCGCCCAGACCACGCTGCGCAGCGAGATCGGCAAGATCGAGTTGGACAAGACCTTCGAGGAGCGGGGCCACATCAACCAGTCCGTGGTCGAGGAACTCGACAAGGCCTCGGATCCCTGGGGGGTCAAAGTGCTCCGGTACGAGATCAAGAACATCAACCCGCCGTCGGACGTGCTCTCGGCCATGGAGAAGCAGATGCGCGCGGAGCGGGAGAAGCGCGCCACCGTGCTGTCGTCCGAAGGCGAACGGGACGCCAAGATCAACGAGGCCGAAGGGGACAAGCAACAGGTCATCAAGGCTTCGGAAGCCGCCAAGCAGCGCCAGATCAACGAGGCCGAGGGCGAGGCCGCTGCCATCCTCGCGGTGGCCGGCGCCACCGCCGAAGGGCTCAAGAAGGTGGCGGAGGCCCTCGACTCCGAAGGCGGGGACAAGGCCATGCAACTCCGGGTCGCCGAGAACTACCTGGAACGCTTCGGCAACCTTGCCAAGGAGGGTAACACGCTCATCGTCCCCGCCAACCTCAGCGATCTCACCTCCATGATCAGCGCCGCCACCACGGTGCTCGGCCACACCCCGGGACGGCGCAACCAGGAGCCGGGGCAGAACGGCTGAGGGCGGCCGGAACCGGAGCGTCGTGTCGAGTTGCCGTTTCGAGGACCCGAGGGTCGTGGCGCTGCTGGCGGGGCTGGTGCGCGCGTTCAGGGCTGGCGACATCGAGATGCGCTTTGACGAAGCGGACCGCGCGGTTCTGGGCAGACTGGGCGAGGACGGTCTGGTGGATCTGGCCAACGACGGCTTTCGGCTGAACCAGAACGGCGGTTCCTACTCGGTACGTTCACGCGTGCCTCCGGTGACGCCCAAGGGCATTTTGTTTCTGGAGCGCCTCCCCATCGACCAGTTTGCGGATCGGCCGGGGCTGTTCCGTTTCCTCGGCTGGCTGTGACGGACTCTGCGGCCAGGATGGATGTCCTGCGAATGGTCGAATCGTCACTGGTACGAAAATGGCCGCGGACGCGCGGCACCCGCCATTCCCGCGAAAGCGGGAATCCAGGGGTAGCGGAGGCAGTCACTGTCGTTTGAAAGGGACAGACACCATGGATGGGCTTGCGGACAAGGTTTCGGAATTCGTCGTCGACAATGACTTCGACAGGCTGCCGCCGGAGGTCGTGGCGGCCGCCAAGTCGGCTTTCCTGGACTGTGTCGGCGTGGCGCTGGCAGGCTCGGACGAGGAGAGCGCGCGGATCTGCGCGGCGATGGCACGACAGGAATCCAGGGTCGGCGAGGCTACGGTCATCGGGCAGGGATTCCAGACCTCGGCCATGCTGGCCGCGCTGTGCAACGGCACCTCGGCGCACGCCCTGGACTTCGACCACAGCTATCTCATGGGTCAACCCACGGCCGGCCTGATCCCGGCGGTGCTGACCATGGGGGAGGCAGTGGACGCCGGCGGGCGGGAGATCCTCGCCGCCTATGTGGCGGGCTTCGAGGTGGTGTCGCGGCTGGCTCGTTCCATGCCGCAGCTTTCCACCCACGGGCACTGGCACGCAACCTCCAGCATCGGCGCGGTGGGGGCGGCAGCCTGTTGCACCCGCCTCGCGGAGTTGGACGCCGCGGGCGCGCGTAACGCCCTCGGTATCGCCGCTTCCATGGCGTCGGGGATGGTGTGGAACTTCGCCACCATGACCAAGCCGCTGCACTCGGGCCTGGCGGCGCAGAACGGTGTGCTGGCGGCGCGCCTGGCCGGGCAGGGCTTCACCTCCAGCCCGGCGGCGCTGGAGGAAGGCAAGGGGCTGCTCGACTGCTTCGGCCGTGGACTCGACTGCGACGCCGCCCCGTTCGAGAGCCTTGGCCGCACGTTCGATCTCACGGGCATCGGCATCAGCGTCAAGCCGTACCCTTGCGGCGGCCTGACCCACGCGGCCGTGGACGCCGTGCTGGAACTGCGGCAGGAGGGTCTTCGCCCGGATCAGGTGGATTCCATGCGGGTGGGGGTGACCTCCCAGGTGTTCGACCGGATCATGAACGCACTGCCGGCCAACGGCATCGAGTCCAAGTTCAGCATGCCCTACATCCTGGCGAGGGCGCTCGCGGACGGTGTGCTGGTGCTGGACACGTTCACCGACGAGACCGCGGCGGACCCCGCGATCCGGCGCCTCGCGGAAACCATCGTCATGGAGCTGGATGCCGGCCTCGTGGAAACCGCGGACGGCGCCCGTTCCGCCGACGTGACGGTTCGTCTCAAGGATGGCGGTGTGTTGCGCCGGCGGGTGGACCACTCACGGGGCCGGCCCGAAAAGCCCCTGACCCCGGCGGAGCTGCGGCAGAAGTTCGATACCTGCGCGGCCAGGGCGCTGGACGCCGAGCGGGTCGGGCAGGTCGCCGAGCTCATCGCCGGCTTGGAGGGCCTGGAGAGTATCGGCGGGCTTTGCGAGCTATTGAGCGGGTCGAAGTGACCGGACAGGAACCGCTCAGTTGATGACCGACAACGCGGTCGCTTCGAGCGCGGTGACCACCATGGCCTCCCGGTCCAGCATGGCCTGGATGTCGGGGACCACCTCGTTCTTCCAGTAGTTGCTCTCCGCGATGGTCTTGGCGAAGGCTTCCTTCTGCTCCTGGCTGTCGAAGCGGCGCAGCCACACGTAGGTGTCGTCATCGTCCCGGCCGGTAAAGCTGCCGGAAATCACGACGCCGTTGGAGGCGTGGAACGGGATGATTTTCTCTTCCATTGTCTTGACCCAGGCGTCGCGCTGGCCCGGTTTGGTCTTGTACTGGCGCAACTCGAAAAACATGTGATTCTCCCTTGATGGTGTTTTCTGTTTGGGTTGGTGAACGGCCTTACCGGCCGTCGCCGGACCCGTTCTCCTCCTCGGTTTCCGGAACCCAGCCTTCGCCGAACTCCTCCGCCTCCTGGATGCCTTCCGCACGCCACTCGTCGATAAGTTGCTGGACGGGTATCTTGCGCCGCATCAGTCCCTTCATCAGGTGCTTGTACATGGGCGCGACGGGGGTCTGGGCGTTGATGGGGCAGACCGTAAGGCATACTTTGCAGCCCTCGTACTGCTCGAAGAAAGGACGGCAGGTGGGGGTGTCCACGTGCCAGCGCACGGTGCCGAAAACCTCCTGCTTCTGGGGGACGATGGAATCCCCGGGACAGAAGTTCGTGCACGCGTTGCAGCGCAGGCAGAAGTCGTCGAAGCCGAAGTCCGCGGGTTGCGCCTCGGGAATCAGCGGCATTTCGGTGGTGACCGCGCCCAACCGCACGCTCGGGCCGAACTTCTTGGTTATGAGCGAGCCGTGGCGCCCCAGTTCGCCCAGGCCCGCTTTCCAGGCCACCGGAATGAACAGCAGGTCGCCCTCGTTCGCATAGCCCACCGCGTGGTAGCCGTAGGCGCGGATGTACTGCGCCAGGCGGACGGTGACATCGGACAGAAGATAGTAGACCTTGTGCACCTCGGTCTGGGCCAGGGGGCCCAGACGCTTCATCTCCTCGAAGCTCATGTGAATGGCGAAGGAGATGGCCACCTTGTGCCCCTCGGGTGGCTTGGTGCCGCGTACGTAGTCGAACTGGTCTATGGGCGCGACGCCGACGATATCCGCGCCCATGTCCAGCACCACCTTCTTGATGGTGCGGGTGACCCCGGCCCAGTCCTCGGTCTCCAGCCGGTCCGGGTTCACCGGGCCGTCGTGCAGGTTGCGACGGTCGTGGTCCTCCCGCATGAACATGTACCGGCGAGTGAGCGGGTGACGCTGGGCCTTTCTCGCCTGCCCCACCTTCTTGTCGGGGAAGGGCCACTGCTTGACGGGCTGCCCCCGGCGCTCCGTGAATATGATTCCGCTGGGTTCCATGAGTTGCTCCTCTCGGCATGGATACTCGCGGAGGCTGAAGCTCCGCGGGAACTCCTCCCGGTTCACGCAGGCCGGATCTTACCAGAGGTGTCCGACGGATGCCACGTTTGGTTCGTCACCTGACCGGCACATACCGTACGGAGTGTTGAAATTATCCATCAAGAGAGCGAATATTGTTTCCGATGATCAAACAGGCTCCAAAAAAGCGTCGAAGAAGGAATTTTTCTCGCATACCTCGCCGTGCGCAGATCCTCGACATCGCGGTCGATATCCTCGTGGAGCGGGGATACCGCGACACCACCATGCTTGAGGTAGCGCAGCGCGCTTCGGCTTCCAAGGAGACGCTGTACACCTGGTTCGGGGACAAGTTGGGGCTGTTCGAGGCAGTGATCCGCCGGAACGCGGCGCGGATGCGCATGGCGGTCAACGGGTATCATGGCAAGGAAGTTCCGGTCGAGTCCGTATTGACCGACTTCGGCCGGGCACTGGCGGCGGTGCTTCTCGACGAGAAAGCCGTCGCCATTGACCGGGCTGCGATTTCCGAGGCGTGCTCGGGGCCCTCGTTGGCCGAAAGCGTTGCCAAACTGGGCCGTGATCCCACGCTGCGCGCCTTCGCCGGCTATCTGGAACGGTGCCAGGCTCACGGCGTTCTCCAGTTCGATGATGTGCACGACGCGGCGGAGACCTTTCTGGCGCTCCTCCTTGGAGATGTTTATGCACGAAGGTTGCTCGGTGTGATCGAGACACCGTCGGAAGCCGACATCGACAACAAGGCCGAACGAGCCGTGCGGAAGTTCCTCCGGCTCTACGGCGTCCAGGACAACCCGTTGGCGTAGTTTTCGCGTCTTCACCCGCCGGAATCGGTCATGCCGGCGCAGCCCCATTCAGCCGGCGTCCGCCACTCTTGTTTTGCCCGCCTGCCTCCTTTACGGTTCGGGGATAGCCTCGAAGGCATCGAACCTGGCGCCTAGCGCACCGGACCCCCCCTGGAGGAACCACATCATGAAAATGACCGCGGGACATGCGGTTGCCGAAGTGCTGGCGCAGCTAGGCGTCCGCAAGGTGATCGGCGTCGTGGGCTCGTGCATGCTCGAGATACTCGACGGCATGTACGGCCGGGACGACATCCAGTTTCTGTCCACGCGCCACGAGCAGGCCGCGGCCCTCATGGCCGACGGGTTTGCGCGCATCGCCGGCCGTCCCGGCGTGTGCATCGCCACCAACGGCCCCGGCGCCACCAACCTCCTGACCGGGGTGGCCAATGCCTTCCACGCCCAGAGTCCTGTGCTGGTCATCACCGGCGCGCCCATGCTGAAGGACATGTTCCGGGATTCCGCCCAGGAGATCGACCAGCAGGCTATGTTCCGGCCCGTGGTGAAGTGGTCGGCGCAGGTGCGCAAGCCCGAGCTGGCCGCGGCCATGACTTGGGAAGCCTACCAGCGCACCATGACCGGCGTCCCTGGGCCGGTGCACCTGGACCTGCCCCGGGACGTGTTGAACGAGAACGTGGAGATGCCGGACATGGGCCGGCTCTTCCGGGGCGACGTGGCTGTCCCCGCGCCCGACGCGGAAGCCGTGACGGCGGCGGCCCGGCTGATCGAGAAGGCGCGCCGGCCGGTGCTGTTGGCCGGCGGCGGCGTCCTCTGGTCGGAAGCGAGCGACGAGGTCATTGCGCTGTCCAAACGCCTGAGCGCGCCCGTCATGTCCTCCACCGGGCGTGACGACGTCGCGCCGCCGTCCTATCCTCTTTACTTGGGTACCATCGGTCGGGGGGCGCTGCCCGAGGCCCAGGCCTTCTTCAAGCAGGCCGACCTGGTGCTGGCCGTGGGCACGAGCCTGGGCCACCTCACCACCTTCTGGCGCCCGGACTTCTTCGCTCCCGGAACCAGGCTCATTCACGTGGCCCAGGACCGGAACAACATCGGCCGGGTCTACCCCGCGGACGTGGGCATCCAGGCCGACGCAGGGGTCGCCGTCAAGGCGCTGCTGCGGGCGGTGAAACGGAACGGCGCGGGCCGCGTGGGCTGGCTCAGGAAGGCCGCCGCCGTGCGCGCCGCGCAGGACAAGCACCGGAACCGCGCGGCCCGCTTCGACGGCCGCCCCATCGACCCGCGCCGGGCCCACGCCGCCCTGCATAAGGTCCTCCCCAAGGACGCCATCGTCTCCATCGACGCCGGCGTCGGCCCCGGCTACGTCTACGAGTACCAGACCTTTGAACGCCCGCGGAGCCTGCTGGCGCCCCAGGGCCTCGCCGCCATCGGCATCGGCTACCCCGTGGGCCTCGGCGCCAAGCTCGCCGCCCCCCACCGCCCCGTCGTCACCCTGAGCGGCGACGGCTCCTTCCTATACAACGGCGCCGAGCTCGAGACCGCCGTGCGCGAAGGCATTCCCACCACCTGCATCATCCTCAACAACTTCAACTACGGCTCCGAGCGGGCCTACCAGAAGTTCTACTACGACGAGCGCTACATCGGCGACGCCATTGGCAACCCGCCGTTCGACGAGTATGCGCGCGTCTTCGGCGCCGCCGGCCTGCGCGTCACCGAGCCCGGCGAGCTGGAGGATGCTTTCGCCGAGGCGCTACGTTTGGGCCGCGACCAGCCGGTGCTGGTGGACGTGCTGTGCACGCCGGACGTATTCCCGGAACCGCGTCGGAAGGAGACGGTGAAGGCCGAGCGATTGAGGGTGTAGAGGGGGAACGACAGGCTGTGGGAACACTCTGCTGGGGTGGTCGGAGTTGCCTCCGGACGGCGATTCCACACGGGGCTTCGAACCGGCCAACGGGTTCAAGGCACCGTAAGGCTCCTAGGCTCCCTCTACGCAGAACCGATCCCAGGCCGCAACGCACTTATCCATCAACGTGGATCCGGCAGGTAACCGCGATAACGAAAGAAGCGCCGGAGAAACGTTCGGAATGAATCCGACGAGTTCTCTACATCCTTCAGCAGCCTTCCGTCCTCGATTCTTGCCGCAAAGGAAATGCATTTCTCTTCCTTCGCTGCCTCGGGTATTCGAAGTTGCGCAAACTCGGGATGTGTCTTGCTGCAGAAATCGCGAACACTCGCCCAACGACATCGCGATCCATGCGAAAACGATGAGGCGTATTGAACCTCGACCTCCTGTTCGCCCCCATATACTTCCCGGGTCGAAATGGCCAGTTCCTTTTTCGATTCGGCTTCGACGTAGAGACCCGACAAACTCGCTACATACTCGCCGACGTCCAGGTACGACCTGGGATTGTCAAACACCACTCTAATTTGTGGGTTGGCGCAAATGATGTCGTATTTCATCGGGTTCGATATGACAAACTCAGCGGATTGCCGGTCGTCGGCTACAACGACCGTCTGCTTCACCACGAGATCGACGGTTCGAAAATTCGGCGGGCTGTACGTGCATGAACTCACGAACAAGACGGCGAGGAAGATTCTCGAATACCTTGGTTTTGCCATTCTAGTACCCACGCTCACGTTGTTTGAGTGATCTCGGGTGTCCCGAGCACCTCACTTCCCTGAGTTCCTCTCCCATGGTCGTGTTCGAAAAACCCGTCATCTGCAAGGCCACGACTTCTCCTCTCCGGTTGGTTCGAAGAACGAGGTCCACCGTCCTGTTCCAACCGAGGCCGCTTGCGTGTTCCGACGTGAATATTTCCGCGGGATGTGACAAGCGTGGTTGGTGGTCCGCGGGAACTTGCGGCGAAAACAGGGCCAGGACATGGTCGAAACGGGCGTCCCGCACACGTAGCCACACGCGCCGGTGACAGCTATTGTCGGCGCATCGGTTTGTCGTCTTCTCGGTCCATATTTCCAACTGACAGTCGAAAGCTCGTTGCCGCGGAATCCCGGAGAGCACGGACCAGAATGCGAGGTTGCTTTGCGTTTCGGCCAATGCGGGTCCGGCCGGCAGGAGGATGGAAAGGGCGGCGAGCAACAAACGATGCAGGACCATTGGCCGTCACCGGGTCGCGCCATACTGTGGCAACTTGTCGAGGAGGTCCCGGACGTTCAACCAGTCGACACTGGTCGCCAAGGCTACGCGGCCTGTTCGATCCTTGATCCAGAAATGGAGGGCGCTATTCTTGCAAACGTCCAACGTAGACAAAGTGAACTGCACGGTGACGCGGTCCGACAACGGGCGAAGCAAGACCCCGGCGGCAACCTGCGGGCCGCTATGGTCCCTGACCACGAAGGCCCGTCTGCGAGAAGTGACAATAAGGTTTAGTTGGTAGGGCAACGATACCTGCGGGTTGCGGATGTGAATGGCGAGCTTCACGGAAACCCGCGGCTGTTCAACAGGCAAGGTCCTCAACACGGCGCGGTGCCGGATGTGTGCCAGCGTATTCGCGTCGAGAGTCCTGTAGATGCTGCGACGGGGCTGCGATGTAAGGTGCCGGTTGGCGGCTCGCGCGATGCGGTTCTGTTCCTCCAGGAAGCCGTTTACCGCTTCGCAACCGAGCGGGAAACGGCCGACTTCGGTGGCTTGAACTGAAACCGGGCCTTCGAAGACCGCGGACCTCAGGCGGTTGCACAGATCGGCGGAAAGGGCGTGGAAATCCGATACGCATTGGATGGGCAAATCGCGGAAACCGGTCGCAAGATCGCGACCGTGCGCCGCCGTGGGCGCTGTGACCGAAAGAAGGAGCACCAGGGAGAAACGCCACATGTCGCCTATCTTTCTGTACCGAAGGAAATCGTCGTATAGCGGATGACCGGGCGCGAACTGTCATATTCTTCGACAACGACGACGTTTCGCCGGCGCATGAACTCTTGCAGTTGTGTTTCACCTCCAAATACCGCGTGGGAAAGATCGATGAGCACGGCGCCCGCCTGGCACCAGGGATTCGCGCACCTCGTCCGCAGGGCCTCCGCCGCTTCGGGAGCGGCCGGGTCTCTCTTGTCGAGCGTGAGGGTGAGGTCGTTTTCGGGTACATATCGTGCGTCGATCAGGTCGAAAGCCCGCTGTATGACCGCATTCTTGACGGCTTCTATCGTGTCCCGTTTCTGATCTTCTGCCAGGTCGGTTGTCGAAAACCTCACACTGATGACCTCATCGCTCTTGTTGATGTCGGTCACCCGGACCATGCGTTTGGTCCGAAAAAAGCCCCCTGTTGCGGATTCTTTTCGAAGACGTTGGTACAAGGCGCCGTGGTCCACCTTGACCGTGTAACTTGTGCCGACCAAGACCGGGAAATTCACCAAAGCCGAAAGTCCCATCGAACCCTCTTCCAACGCTTCGCCCAACCCGGTGCGGTCATGGCCGTGCCGGAGTGCCGAACATGCGGCGGGAAGATTCAGGACGACCTCCGCGGCGAGAGAGTTTCCGAGCTTGATTTGGCCGGAGGTGTCACGAAGGCCGACGATCTGGCCCTTCAACAAGGCCGGAAAGAGGGTGCCGTCGAAGAAACTTGAACCACCCGCTATCGTCATTTGGACCGGGAGGGGCACCACCTTCGAGCCGGGGTTCAATCGTTGCCACTCCGACACGTGTTCGGCAAAACCCACGGAGATTTCCAAAACGCCGGTGGCGCCGGCGACTCTCGAGTTCCTCTGGAGGTAACCCATGTAGGCCGCGCCGGCGCGTTCCAGAGTGGCGATGGCGTGATGATCACGGTTCGAGTCACCGGGTTCGGCGGTGTGGTTCAAGCGTTGCTGACAGCCCGAATTGTCAAACCACAGCCGCAATGGGACGAGGTCGCGGCCCAACAACTCCAGTTCCGCGCGCTTACTTCGCGCCGCCGCCTGGAACGCCGGGAACTCCCGGGCCAGGACCTCCAGCACGGAAGGCGGCGCCTTTCCGCGAGTCAATGCCAGTAGTTGCTGCGATAGCGCTTCGCGTTCCTTTATGATGGTTTGTATATCGTTTTCGAGTTTTGTTGCGGTGGCTTCCTTCGACTTGATGGCGGCCTCGGCCCGCTTGCATGTCTCCATTGGAAGGTCGGTTGTGGCGCCTCCTTGGGGGTGATCAGTTCCGGGCGACTCCAGAGCCCGGGCGGCGATGTCAACCGCCTTCTTGAAACCGGTCAAGACCTGGTCAAACACGGCACATTGGTGCGGTATCGCCGCGGGCAAAAAACGATCGACACGCACTTCCCCGCGTCGCGGTGGCCCGACAAACAGGGTCTGACACGTGCGATCGTGAAAAAAAACGGAAGCACCTACCGGGACAGTCGGGGCTGGGCAAGCCGACAAGAGCAGCGGTCCCGAAGTGGAGTAGACGGAATCCACGGACAGAAAGACGACACAGAACAACAGGCTCGCCGTCCACCGCGCGAGAACGGAAGACCTCATCGTATCTCCTGCAGTCCCCCGGCATTCGCGTACGTTACAATGGCCGCCACGTCCTTCTCGTCGCGGAACACGGCGATGAGGGCTTGTTGTTCACCCGGAGAAAGCACGTAATTCAAGCGCGCCTCCGAAATCTTGAGCCATTGTGTGACGACTTCATTGACCCGGTGGTTGATCTCGGCGGAGAGTATGCCGTCCGTGTACTTGGTCAGGACGCTCGAAAACAGCACGGCCGCTATACGGTCAATAGTGGCGCGGCCCCTACTCGCCGCCACATGTCGGGGAAACTCCGCGTTGGTGAAGTTCAGCGCCCTCAGGACGATTTTGTCGTCAACGATCCACTCCAGTTCCACGCGTCGCAGGGCGCGAGCGGCCAACCGGACGTTGAACGTCACGTCTCCCTTGCTCAACCAACAGGACACGATGGGAGAGGGCACCTCGATATCGAGGTACCCGTAACTGCCGATGGTGTCGAGGTCCGCCGGTGGAACATGGGCCACGGAGGATCGAAACGTGTCAATCACGGACGCACGACGGTCGGCCGGGAGTTCACCCGCTACTTCTATGGACATGGAAATCGGCTGCGGGACGAAGCCGCGCTCGAATATCACAATCAAGGCGGGATCATCGGCGCCAACAGCCTCAAACGCGTCGCGCCACGCCTTGCCGCGGTTCTGCGCGAACTCCGGCAAGTGGATCCGAACGACGGCTGGGCTATCATCGTAAAGTCCAACCAGGACCTCGTCCCCGACAGTATCGTCGGTCGCGAGGGACTCAATGGTTTCACAATCCTGTTCCAATTCCTTCGACGTGCGTTGATGGCGCAGATCTGCCGCCAAGTCGTACTGAGGCATGACGGTAAAGTAACGTGCGTTTGGTTCGGACCGCGTGGTATCCAAAGCGAGCTCCAGCCCAAACGCACTGGTGGAATGGAGAGTGACGGCCCATAGGAGCGCCAGCATTCCTCGAAGTGGTGTCCTTGACACTTCCGGATACCTCCTGCTTTCGACCTCACGTAGACGGGCCGGCGGACTCAGCGCTTAAGGTTTCGGCTGATACGCGACCCTAAACGGCACGGTTCCAAAGTTCATGAAGTAGTTCAACTCGGTTTGTTCGCTCTCGAGGTGGAATTGGACGTCTGCCACGGCCTTCCGAACACGTCCCTCGCGAACCGATTGGTCGATGTCGACCTTGTAAGTATGAGTTGAGCATCGACGAGAGAGTCCCAGGAATCCCACTCGATCACAATGCCGTTTGAGCCGCTTCTCCTCGATTATGGGTTTGGTGGCGAACTTCAACTCGTCGAGGTCGGTTGAACTAATGAGTTTGCCCAAGCGACCCAAGATCCCGTGGGCAAGAGTCGTGAGGGCTTCTTGCTTCAGGGCCTCTTTCTGTTTCTCGGAAAAGTTTGTCCGGAGGCCCTGTTTGACGGTCACCTTGAGGGTTGTCCCGGGTCCCTGAAGCTCCATCATGTCCTCCACGACTGCCTCGGCACTGATATCGCCGGTGGCAGTGCTGATGCGCGACAACACGATGTCAGCCGTTTGGTTGACGTCGAGCTTGACGGTGATGGATGCCTCGCTCGCCACGGGAAAGACGTACGTGTAAACGGCGGTGACGAGCGCCAAGGGCGACGTTTTGGGTTCGGAGAAAACGGTAGGTCTGAAGCGCTTGGATTCTGTGTCGTAGAACGAACAGGCTCCGGCCAGACTCATGTGAATTGCTGCGGCGGCTCCTGATTCGAATGCGACGACGTCACGTTGATTCTGCGGCCGGCCGATGAGGGGTGACAAGCGACTGGTGGCGTCGGAGGCCGCAAGTACTTCGTAGATGGAATGCAGGCCGGCAACCTTCACGGAGAAAACGATGGGGAACTCCTGTTGGTAAACGAACTCGCCGGTCGATGGTATCGGGGAATATTGCTTGCTGACAAAACTGAGGTATCCACCGACGATTGGAAGGGTACTTATCTGGATACCCTTTGATTCGAGGTCGTTCTTCTCGACGAAATCGTCGATGTCCCGTCCCCACGGTATTGTGAGCAGGCCTGTGCCGTGGGCGCCGTCAACTTTTTCGAAATAGCGGCGTAGATTCGTTCGGAGACTGCCGATGGAGTTGTCCAATTCCATCACATGTTGCGTGATCTCGCCGGCCTCCTTGAAGTTTTTCGCGGCTATGGCTGCACTGTGGTGGTCGGATAGGACCATTTTGGCATCGGAAAAGTTCTTGAGTGTTCTCAACTCGGAAGTCCACTCGTCACAACGAAAAAGACTGCCGGAGCCTACTATGGAATCGAGAACGAGCTTCCCGTGATTGGGGGGTTTGACGTAGATGGTCTTGCAATCGCGGGAAATGAGTACCCGGTCCAAGGTAAGGTTGTCGGTACCCTTCAGGTTGGTCATCACGGGGCAAGCTGCTTCGGCATTGTATATGGGGAATGCCGTCGCAGGTGGCGCGAACGAGGCGCCTGAGACAAGGGCGAAGGCTAGACATAGAGTGGACGGAAAGGACGACTGCCGCTTTGGTGGTTTTGTATTCATGGGATTCTCCGTGTGTCCTCCACGAGCCGTAGTTGCCATGCCTCTCCTGCGTGCGAAAAGCCGTCGATCACCGGCAACTCGTTTCTTCTTGACGACTCGTCACAAATTTCCTCCAGCCCCTTATGTAGAAAGCCGTACCAAATAGTACGGAACCAGCGTACCCTACGTTACGGTTCTTGTCAACAAATTTTTTTGGCGATCCGGCGCCGGTCAGGTTTAGTTCGACGATTCGGCCGACAAGCGCAGCGCAGCTTCGGTGGCGCGCAGCAAGGCCTCGCGCTTGCGCCCCCGCTCGGCCTTGAGCAACGGATTGCGGCACACCATCAGACGCTCCCCGGGATATTGTTCGGAGCGTAGTGGCGGTGCATCTGTTCTGCTCTTGTGTTGCGCGCCGGTCTGCTTTACCGTTCCCGTTCGCGACAGAACCCGAACGTGGCGTTCCCCCGGGTGTAGTTCCGGGTCTCACAAGGAGAGTGACATGGTCCGAACGGTGCTCGTCGTGGTCGTGGCCCTGAGCGTATCCGCGTCCTGGGCCGCGGATTTCAAGCCTGCGGTGGTCTTCGACAAGGGCGGCAAGTTCGACAAGAGCTTCAACGAGGGGGTCTGGAACGGGATCCGGAAGTTCGTCGACGAGACCGGCGTGGAGGTGCTGGAGTTCCAGGTCACCAACGAGGCCCAGCGCGAGCAGGCCATGCGCCGGATGGTCCGGCGAGGGGCCACCGTGGTGCTGGCGGTGGGCTTCTCCCAGGCCGACGCCATCAACGCGGTGGCGGCAGATCACCCCGGCCGGCAGTTCGCGATCATCGATGTCTTCTGGCTTGACCGGCCGAATCTCCGGCAATACTCCTTCAAGGAGCACGAGGGTTCCTACCTCGTCGGCGTCGCCGCCGCGCTCACTTCGAAGACCGGCAAGATCGGTTTCGTGGGCGGCATGGACGTACCGTTGATCCGGAAGTTCGCCTGCGGCTACGTGCAGGGGGCCAGGGAAGCCAGGTCCGGCGTCGAAGTGCTCCGGAACATGACCGGCACGACGCCCGCGGCGTGGAACGATCCGGCGAAGGGGGCCGAGCTGGCGCGCGGCCAGATCGACCGGGGCGCCGACATCGTCTACCATGCGGCCGGCGCCACGGGCCTCGGCGTCATCCGGGCGGTGGCGGATGCCGGCAAGCTCGCTATCGGGGTCGACTCGAACCAGAACGGGGTGGCTCCGGGGCACGTGCTCACCTCGATGCTGAAGCGCGTGGACGTGGCCGCCTACCAGACGCTGAAGGACGCCATGGACGGGAAGTTCACCGCCGGAGTGGTGACCCTCGGCCTCGCCGAGGGCGGCGTCGACTGGGCGCAGGACGAGCACAACGCCGATCTGGTGTCCGCGGAGGTGCGCGCCGCGGTCGAACGGGCCAAGGCGGACATCATCGCCGGCAGGATCATCGTGCACAACTACGAACGCGACTCCAACTGTCCGTTCTGACGGGGACCGGATTCGCGTGGTCCGTTTCCGGCCTGCTGGAGGACAACTCGGGTGAGCGGAAACACCGTGCCGGCCGTACGCCTCCGCCGGATATCCAAGCGCTTCGGTGCGGTGCCGGCCAATGACGCGGTCGACCTGGACGTCGGCGCGGCCACCATCCACGGCATCATCGGCGAGAACGGCGCCGGCAAGTCCACGCTCGTCTCGATCCTCTACGGCTTTCACGCGGCGGACGAGGGCGAGATCGAGATCGAGGGCCGCCCCGTCCGCATCGCTTCGCCCGCCGATGCCATCGCGCTCGGCATCGGCATGGTCCACCAGCACTTCATGCTGGTGCCGACCTTCACGGTGCTGGAGAACGTGATGCTCGGCGCCGAGAAGCACGCGCTGCTGAAGACCGGCGCCGCAGAGGCGCGCGCGGAACTGCTGCGGCTCGAGGGGAGCTACGGGTTGGAGGTCGATCCGGATGCCGTGGTCGGAGACCTGCCGGTGGGCCTGCAGCAGCGCGTCGAGATCCTGAAGGCCCTCCACCGCAGGGCGCGCATCCTGATCCTGGACGAGCCCACCAGCGTGCTGACGCCGGCCGACACCGAGCGCCTCTTCGAGATCCTGCGCGGCCTGCGCGAGAGCGGCGTCACGATCCTGCTCATCACCCACAAGCTGGCCGAGGTCATGGCGGCCTGCGATTCGGTCTCGGTGATGAGGTCGGGCAGGATGGTGGGACACCGGACTCCGTCACGGAGGACGCGGGAACAGCTCGCCGAGCTGATGGTCGGACACAAGGTGCTGCTGGAGCCTGAACGCGAGCACGGGGAGCCCGGCCCGGTGGCGCTGCGTGTCGAGGACCTCACGTGGCGTGACGGGGCGGGGACGGCGCGGCTCGACGGGGTTTCGTTCAAACTCCGTGCCGGCGAGGTGCTGGGCGTGGCGGGGGTCTCGGGCAACGGCCAGTCCGTGCTCCTCGACGTGCTGGCCGGCATAACGCCGATGCAGGAAGGGCGCCTGACCCTCGCCGGCCGCACCATCGAGGGCAGCCACCGCGCGGACAGCACGCGGATGCGCCGGCTGGGCGTGGCGCATGTGCCCGAAGACCGGCAACGCCGCGGACTGGTGCTGCCCTTCGAGGCGCGCGAGAACACCATGCTCGGCCATCCCGAGCACTTCGGCGACGGGATCTGGGCGTGGCCCGCCGACATGGATGCCCGTGCGTTGCCGATGATGCGGGACTTCGACGTGCGGCCGCCAAACACCCGGCTTCAGGCCGCCGGCTTCTCGGGCGGCAACCAGCAGAAGCTGGTGATCGCCCGCGAGTTCACGGTCCGCCCGAAGATCCTGCTCATGGGCCAGCCGACCCGGGGGGTGGACATCGGCGCCGTCGAGTTCATCCACGCCCGGATACTCTCGCTCAGGCGGCAAGGCTGCGCCATCCTGCTCGTCTCCGCCGACCTGGACGAGATCCTCGCGTTGTCGGACCGGATCATGGTGATGAACGCGGGGCGCGTGGTCGGCACGGTGGACCGGGAGCATGCCACACGCGGGCGGCTCGGGCTGATGATGGCCGGCGAGGCCGTGCCGGACCGCGTCGCGCTGGAGCGGCCGGAGCGATAGCAGGATGCCGTTGCCGCGCTGGCTGGAAATCTTCGTTGTCCCACTGCTCAACCTGGTCTTGGCGCTGTTGGTAGTGGCGCTGGTGTTCGCCGCCATCGGAGAGGATCCGTTCCGGGCCCTGGCGGTGATGGCGCAAGGCGCCTTCGTCTATCCCGGTTCTCTCGGCTACACCCTCTACTACACCACCAACTTCATCTTTACCGGTCTCGCGGTGGCGGTCGCCTTCCACGCCATGCTGTTCAACATCGGCGGAGAGGGGCAGGCCACGCTCGGCGGGCTCGGCGTCGCCCTGGTCTGCCTCGCGCTCGACCCGTTCCTGCCCGGTGTCGTGGTGATCCTGCTGGCCATCGGCGGCGCGGCGGCGTTCGGGGCGGCCTGGGCATTCATTCCGGGTTGGCTCCAGGCTTATCGCGGCAGCAACATCGTCATCACCACCATCATGTTCAACTTCATTGCCTCGGGGCTCCTCGTCTGGCTGCTCTCGGGCATGTTGATGATGTCGGGGCAGGGGTCGCCCCAGACACGGAGCCTCGACGCGGCCGTCTGGCTCCCCTTCGTCCACGACATCCTGCGCGCGTTCGGGATGGAGGCGGAGCGTTCGCCGTTCAACATCTCCTTCATCTTCGCGCTTGCGGCCTGCGTCGGCGTCTGGCTACTGATGTGGCGCACCAAGCTCGGCTACGCGCTACGCGTCATGGGTCAATCGGAGCCGGCGGCGGTCTACGCGGGGGTCCCGGTGCGCCGGCTGATCGTGACGGCCATGGCTATTTCCGGCGCGCTGGCCGGCTGCATGGCGCTCAACGAGATCCTGGGCGTGCACCACAAGCTGGTCCTCAACTTCACGGCGGGCTACGGCTTCACCGGCATCGCGGTGGCGTTGATGGGTCGCAACCATCCAGTGGGCATCGTCATGGCGTCGTTCCTGTTTGGAGCACTCTACCAGGGCGGCGCGGAACTCGACTTCGAGTTCAAGACCGTCACCCGGGAGATGGTCCTTGTCATCCAGGGGCTGATCATCCTCTTCTCCGGCGCGCTCGCACACATGCCGGTGCCCTGGCTCGTCCGGCTGGTGGCTTGGTGGAGGCCCGCCAATGCCTGACCTCTGGGTCGACATCCTGCGCCTTCTCGACGGGACGCTGCGGCTGGCGACGCCGCTGATCCTTTGCGCCATGGCGGGGGTTCTCTCCGAACGGTCGGGGATCATCGACATCGGATTGGAGGGCAAGCTCCTGGTGGGCGCCTTCGCCGCGGCCGCTGCCTCAAGCCTTGCCGGTTCGCCCTGGGTCGGGCTTGCGGCGGCCATCGGGGTCGCGGTCTCGTTCGCGGCCGTTCACGGGTTCGCCTGCATCACCCAACGCGGCGAGCAGATCATCTCCGGGCTCGCCGTGAACATCCTGGCATCCGGTCTGACGGTCTCGGTGGGGATCGCTCTCTTCCAGCAAGGCGGGCAGACGCCTGCTCTCGGGCCGGCGGAGCGGTTCGGCCCCATCCGCCTGCCCGGGGCGGACGCCGTGGCCCCGGTGCCGGTGGCGGGCCCGCTCTACGCCGAACTGATCTCGGGGCACAACGTGCTGGTCTACGTCGGCTTGGGCGCCGTCCTTGCGGTCTGGTGGCTGCTCTACCGCACGGCCTTCGGTTTGCGCCTGCGCGCCGTCGGCGAGGCACCCGAGGCGGTGGAGACGGCCGGCGTCTCGGTCTCCTGGCTGCGCTACCGCGCCGTGCTCCTGGCCGGCGTCCTTTGCGGCATCGCTGGCGCCTACCTCTCCATCGCCCACGGCGCCGGCTTCGTGCGCGAGATGTCCGCCGGCAAGGGTTACATCGCCCTCGCCGCAATGATTTTCGGGAAGTGGCGGCCCGGTCCGGCCCTGCTGGCCTGCTTTCTCTTCGGGTTCCTGGACACGTTCACGCCAAGGCTGGAAGGCGTAGCCGTGTTCTGCGGCGACGGCAACCTTACAGAGCTGCTGATCACGGCCCTCGGCGGCGCCTGCGACCAGGGACGGCTCAGGATGTCGGCGGCCCTCATCCCGATGCTGCCCTATGTCCTCACGGTGGTGCTGCTAGCGGGGTTCTTCGGACGCGCGGTGCCACCGAGTGCCTTGGGGAAACCCTATCTGAAATGACAAGTATTGCGTCAAAGTCGCGTCAAGACGCCAGAGTGAGAATGTTTCGTGTGTTTCCAGCACCAGAGAACGGCTTCAGGGGGTACCTGGAAGTACGGCTATATTGACACACACACACAGGTTCTGTTAAAGTTGGTCCGGGAGGACCGGAGGCGTTGCCGGAGGGAGGCGTGATTGAAAAAGTCATCTCGCACACCACGCCGGGGTCATATCCTCGATGTCGCGGCCGAGGTTCTGTCCGAGCACGGATATCGCGACACCACCATGCTCGAGGTAGCAAAACGGGCTTCGGCATCCAAGGAAACCTTGTATGCCTGGTTCGGAGACAAGCTGGGCCTCTTCGAGGCCGTCATCCGCCGAAACGCCGTCCGGGTTCGGGTCGCCCTGAACGGCCACCTAGACCGCGACACTCCGGTCGAAACCGCCCTCAACGACTTCGGTCGGGCACTGGCGACCCACCTCCTCTGTGACAACGCAGTCTCCATCAACCGCGCCGCAATTGCGGAAGCGCATTCCGGTTCTGTCCTCGCCAACAGCTTGGCCAGAGTGGGTCGCGAGCCGATTCGCCGCACCTTCGTCCAGTATCTGGAGATATGTCACGCGCGTGGCCTTCTCAATGTCGAAGACACCGATGAGGCCGTCGATACCTTTGTCGGACTTCTCTTGGGAGATGTACAGACGCGGAGGTTGTTGGGCCTAAGCCAAGCACCTCGCGACGGTGACATTGAGCATAGAGCCAAACGCGCGGTGGAGCACTTCTGTCGCCTTTTTGGTCGGTAACCACGATCCCACGCGCCGTGGGTCAGGAGCGCCGCGTCGAGCCGAACATCCGTCCCGAATGCTCCTGCCAAGTGTCGCCGTCTTCAAAAGGTCGGACAACGGGCAGGCGCGCCCAGCATCGCGTTGAGTTGCATCCTCGTTACCTTCACCGTACGCGCATCATTATATTCCCCTTGGACGGCCTTTCGAAAATCATCCCAACTGGCCTTTGCTCTTTCGCAGTCGCCGAATGCAGCCTCCGAGAGAATCCAATCGGTATACACGTTCGCGAGTAGTCCCGACTTGAGGAACGTTTCCATGCGTCGTACCGAGTCCAGCGCGCGCCCGAACATTGCACGCGCCGCACGTACGTCCTGGCCCTTACCGGGTGCGAACAACGTTTGTGCGACTATACGTTGGGCCTCTACTCGTTCAGCGTTCGTGGCAGCCGATGAAAGAGCCTGTTTGGCGTATTCTTGGGCGCGCCCTGTGTTCCCCAATTGAAAATGTTCGACCGAGAGAGTGAAGGATATGGCGAAATTGGTCATATCGCTGCGTTTGGATACCAGGTCGTCCGCCAGCCTCAAGATGGAGACCTTCTCCGCATTCAACGTCTTCGCCAAGGATTGTGTAGCCCAGTCGTCCTTTGTGGAAAAGTAGGTCGACGTAATTCGACTATTCAGCTCGGTAATCCGGCGAATATGGTCGGCCAACGTTCGTCGGTCGGCCGCCCTCTCTTCGCGTTGTTTGAGGACGATATTCTCATACACCTGGAAGCCGCCGACGGTAATCGAGACAATCAGTGCAAGTAAGGCCATCCACTGGCCTATTGTCGCTGTCCACGACTTGTCTGCCGTGTCAAGGCGACCCTCGAGCTTCGCTATTCTTTCGGGAATGGAATCCACGGCTTCGTGGTTGTCGGGGTGTTCAGACATGCAAAACCCGCTTGGAGATATGAGGAACAGGCTCGTTTCAACTAGGCTACGCGAACGTCGGCCAGGAACCGGAGATGACCGTGGGGCAAGGGTGCAAGTTCTATCGGAGGGAGATCACGAAACCCGGGTCCCATGTCGGGCGCCCAGAAGGGTTGGGGAAAGGGATCCGCGACCCATGCAGCGATGATGTTCGGCTGTTCACAGGATACTCTGCCGTCATAGGTGACGCCGATCAACACCATCATGTGGGACAGATTGCAGATTACCAAGGGTTTTTCGCGATGTAGTGAACGAATTATGTCGCAATTGGTTAGTTGAGACACGCCGAAGTCGGGCGCAAAGATGCGGCTGCGGACGCGGAAGGGGCGGCCGGCATGGTCGCGGTAGTCACGATTTGTCGCTTGCAGCAAACTGAACGGGTCGAGTGCGGTGGGGATGGCCGCGCCGTAGGTCTGCGTGACGAGGTCTCGCTGGGACACGCGTTTCCCGTACCATGCGAAAACCATCTGAAGAACGGCGGCCCAACACCACAGCATGGTCTGCTGGTAGGCGCCGACACGGCGAAAGTCGGCACTCTTTATTCCGACGTCGCAGATGTAAGGGGGAAGGTTGTGGTACCCGCATAGGCGATACGCCTGGGCTAACGAGCTGAGTGACAAGGTGCCTGCGGTCCCGGCAAGTAGTGACAAGAATCGGCGTCGGGATAGGTCGTGTATCATCGGAAGTCCACCCAATTCGCGCATGAGAGACGATCGTTTCCGGGGTGTGAAGAGGGCGCCGATAACGCTCCGGCCGCGTGGATGGCCGTGGCGCGGCGTAACGGGGGTGGTGGTGGGGTGGTCATTTGGCGCAGGGGGTTCGCGAGTTAATCACTTACCAATCTCCAAACATTTGGCCACCCATGTCGCACCGGCTCACGCGTCCTGTCTCGCGAATCCGGCGGCAAACCGTCGATGCACTGGCGTATGTCGTCGTTGACGGCCCCGCAGTGGTAGTAGCTATGCTCGACGATGCCGCTTACAAGGCGGCTACAATCGACTTGATGCACGCGATCGGGAAGATAGGCCGGCCATTCCGCGCCGTCCCAACCGAGGCGGTCGGTGTTTCCTTTGGTGTAGTCGGAAACGGGCATGGTGAGGTCGCCGCGGTTGTGGTAGATGGTGACCGACTTTGCCATTTGAGGAAGGCGGTGGAAGGGCTCTCCGGGCTGGAACACGTCGGCAGCGACATCGGCGGCGCAGAGGAAGACGCGCTCGAAGATTCGGGGCAAGCGGCCCCCGATCGAGTAGTTGGTGAGTCGTTCCAGGGCGTTCAACAGGACGTAGTTGCCCATGGAATGGCACAGCAGGTATAGGGACCGGCCGCAGGGCGGTTCGCTCCTGTGGCGACTAAGGCGGCGTGTGTCGATGAGATAGTCTCTGAGTTTGAGGAGACCGCGGCCGAAAGCGTATCCGGAGACCTTCGCGTCGCTACGGTCGGAGAAGTAGGACCAGTAGGGGATCGCGCGGCCGTCGGAAGGCCAAGTAAACAGGACGACGTGCACCGGCGTCGAATCGTTTGCGGGGTCGGGGCTGCAATCGCGGTTCAGCATGCATTGCAGGCTGGCGGCGGATGCGACGGCCTCCCACCAAGACACGTTGAAACCGTGGACGTAGATGAGGACATGGTCGCCGGCGACCAGCTTGTCGCGTAGTTCAGAGAAGGCACGCGTCGAGCCTAGGCCCTGTCGCGGTTGGGTGGACTCGTTCTCTTCCTTCCGGAGATCTTCGCGGAACGCCTCGATGGTGGCGGTGCGCCGCTGTCGAATGAGGTATTTTGCGAGCCGGATTCCGTCGCCGGTTCCGAATCCACAGTCCGCTTCAAGGCATTCGGCGACCTTCCTGCTGTCACAGGGGAGCGTCACCATGCCGAACCGCAGGTTCTCGGTGCCGTCGTTGCTCGGTTCGATGCCGTATCCGGTCGGCTGCCAGCGGTCGAGACCGCGGTGACGCCGATTGGTTGCGTAGTAGACGTGGATGCGGTCCATAGGCTGGGCTGCTGCATCCATGGTTTGAAGGTCCGGTAACCGCTCCTTTCTTCGAGCTTAATCCGTACCTATAAGTACGGTTATGGTTGTAATAACCACAAGCGTAGCGATCTGTCAAGAATTTTTTCGAAAGCGAGGTGGGGTCAGTTGGTGACCTGGAATTGCAGCAGTCCAGCCGGCGTCTTGTAGTACGCGGCGCGGGCGTCCGCCTCCGAGCCATACTGACCGGCCGGCATGCGCCGCGCGCGCACCGTGACCTGGAGCGGCGCGATGTCGAAGGGGTAGGGGTCCATCCGCACCGAACCGTCGGGGTTCGGGGTGATGCGCAACTCGACGCTGTTGTCGGGTGCGTAGCCGGCGGGGACGGGCGCGAGGCACTCTTCCTTGAAGCCGTTGCCGCCGTAGCCGTCGCAGCAGAAGTAGAGGGATAGCAGGTCGAAGAGCTGCAGCATGCGGTAGTTGACCCACAACTCATCTTCGAACACGGCCTTGCCGGCGGCGAGCGTGGCCTTGTCCTGCCGCTGCTGTGCTTCGAGTTCGTCGAGCGCCGCCTGTACCGGGGCGCTCAGTTCGCGCACCCGCGGCTTGGGACTGGTAAGAACGTCGTAGCGGCCGCACCACAGGCCGGTGCGGTGCATGGAGACCAGGATCCCGGCGTAGAGGTCGTGGCCGCGGACCCAGTCCACGTTGCGCCGGTAGGCGGTCAACTCGGTGGCCTCGAAGTCCGGGATCCGTTCGCGATGACCGTAGGGCCGCCCCTTTGCCGCGTCCATCCGCGGCACTCCTTCCCACTCGCGGTACCCGCTGTCGTGGTACGTGGTGGCGAACACCATGGTGTCGTAGGGTCGGAGGCGCTCGAACCGGTCGTTGCCCCAGTGGGCGGCGAATTGCGCCGAAAGCTCGGCGTGCTCTTCCTGCGTGCTTACGTAGGTGGAACCGTCAGCGACTTCACGTATGACCATGGTCGGTCCTCCTTTGACCGCGGACTGTATTCCTCATCTCAAATTCCCTTTAGCGGAGTCAAGGTCACGGGGCGTCAGGGGCGACGGTTGGTTGCCCGGCGGTTGTCCCTGTTCTATCGTCTGAGGGTGAGAACGGCCGTTGACAGCAGCGCCGACAGGAGTGCCCGCATCCTCGACCGCCTCCGGACGGCCGGGGGTTTCCACTTCCCGGACTACCGGGGCGGCTCTCTCGTGAACCTGCTCTCGTCCATCATCCGGGCGTTGGGCGGGACCTCTCCGCATCTCGGGCTGCGCGCGCTGGACGAAGCCACGCTCAAGGGCGTCCGGCACATCGTCTATCTTGTCCTCGACGGCGTGGGCTGCGAGCAACTGGACCGGTTCACGGCCGCGGGCGGCGGTGAGCACTTCTTCTCCCGGCATCCTCGCCAACGCATCACCACGGTGTTCCCCAGCACCACGGCTGCCGCGGTGACGACCCTTTCCACCGGCGCCGCCCCGGCGGAGCACGGGGTGCTGAGCTGGCACCTGCACCTCCACGACCTGGGCCTCGTGGGGGCGGTGTTGCCGGGGAAGACCCTTACGGGCACCCCGCTGGCGGAGGAAGACTTCAACCTCAGGCGCTATCTCGGGCTGCCGTCGTATCTCTCGTCGGTACACCGGCACAAGCGACTCCTGTCCTTCGGGACGCTCGGACGAAGCGCCTATTCCAACGCCGGCACTCGCTGGAACGGGTACGGCGCCTACCGCACGCTCGTGGGCTTGGAGCGACAGACCGTGCGCTTCGCCCGCGAGGGCGGTCGCGGCGTCGCCTATGTCTACTGGCCGCTGTACGACACCCTGTGCCACCAGGAGGGGGTCCAGGCCCGCAAGACGAGACTCCATCTCGCCGAGATCGACAAGTCGTTGGAGCGTCTCGTGAGCGGACTTGCCGGCACCGGGACCCTGCTCCTGATCACCGCGGATCACGGGGTGGTGGACGCGCCTCCGCCCCGGCGGATCGAGCTGACCGCCGTACCGGGCCTGCTCGACTGCCTCGCCCTCTTGCCCGCGGGTGACGGCCGTCAGGTTTCCTGCTTCGTCCGCCCGGCGCACGAGGCGCGCTTCCGCGAGGTGGTGGCCCGTCACTTGGCCGAGGCGTGCTTGTGCATTACCGGGGAGAAACTCCTGGAAAGCGGCCTCCTCGGGCCGGGCGATCCGCATCCCTCGCTGTGCAATCGCGTCGGCGACTACGTCCTCCTGGCCCGGGATGACTACGCCTTCCGCGTGACCCCGCCCCTCACCAAGGCCAGGATCCACAAGGGCAACCACGGCGGGCTGTCATCCGATGAGGTGTATGTGCCGCTCTACGCCCTGCGCCTGTGAAGCCGAGGCCTCTTGATGAAGCTTCAGGAACTTACCGACCTCTCCGCCCGGGTAACCCGGAGTGCCGGCCGGCTGGCCAAGATCGGACACTTGGCCGAATGCCTGCGGCGCCTGGAGCCGGGGGAAATCCCCATCGCGGTAGCATACCTGTGCGGTGAGCTGCCCCAGGGAAAGGTTGGCATCGGCTGGTCCATGCTGAAGGACGCGCTGGCCGGCGGGGCTTCCGAAGGCGGCGTCTTGACCCTGGCAGATGCCGACGCGTGTTTCGAGAACGTGCGCCGGACCACAGGCCCCGGGTCGAGCGCACGGCGGGGCGAGCACTTGGCCGGGCTACTCGGCCGGGCCTCGGAAACGGAACGAGGGTTTCTGCAACGCCTGGTCATGGGAGAGATGCGTCACGGCGCCCTGGAGGGGGTCATGATGGAGGCGGTGGCCAAAGCGTCGGGGCTGCCGTCCCGCACCGTGCGGCGTGCCTACTTCGTCAACGGCTCCCTCGGACAAGTGGCTTTGGTTGCGCTGATCCAGGGAGAAGCCGGCCTGGCCGGTTTCCAACTGACACCGGGGCGGCCTATCCTGCCGGCGCTCGCGCAACCCTGCGACGATGTCGCCGACGCGGTGCGGCAGCTCGGAACCGCCGCCCTGGAGTACAAGATGGACGGGGCGCGTGTGCAGGTCCACAAGGTCGGGTCGGACGTGGCGGTGTTCACTCGGGGGCTAAGGGACGTGGCCCCCGCGGTGCCGGAGTTGGTGGGTACGGTGCGTGCGCTAGGCGCCGGGGATCTGATTCTGGACGGCGAGGTGCTGGCCTTCCGGCCGGACGGCAAGCCCCACCCGTTCCAGACCACCATGCGGCGTTTCGGCCGCAAGCTCGACGTCGCCGAGATGCGCCGGGACCTGCCGCTGACGCCGTACTTCTTCGACTGCCTCCATCTGGACGGCAACGCCCTCATCGACGCACCCGGCCGGGAACGCATCGACGCCCTGGCCGCCACGGTGCCGGCCGCTCTGCGCATGCCGCGAATGGTCACCGACAGCCCGGCAGTGGCCGAGGCCTTTTTCGCCGCGGCCGTGTCGGCCGGCCACGAGGGAGTCATGGCCAAGGCCCCGGACGGCCTCTACGAGGCCGGCGAGCGTAGCGGCCACTGGCTCAAGATCAAGCGCGTACACACGCTGGACTTGGTGGTCCTGGCGGCGGAGTGGGGTCACGGCCGCCGCCGTGGCTGGCTCAGCAACCTGCACCTGGGGGCGCGCGACCCATCCAACGGCTCGTTCGTCATGCTTGGCAAGACCTTCAAGGGCCTGACCGACACCATGCTCACGCAGCAGACGGAGTTCCTTCAGCGACTGGAGACCGCCCGGGACGGCCACACCGTGTACGTGCGGCCGGAGACGGTGGTAGAGGTGGCCTTCAACGACCTTCAGGCAAGCCCGCAGTACCCCGCCGGGCTGGCGCTGCGATTCGCCCGCGTCAAGCGGTACCGGCCCGACAAGCGCGCCGAACAGGCGGACACCATCGAGACCGTGCGCGCGATCCATGCGGCCGGGGTGGAATAGGGACCGTCGGTTCCCGTTTCCTAACCGTCTACGAGACGCCAGACATTCGGCCAGCCGTGACGGGTGGGTTCGCGCGTGCGGTCGCGCGAGTCCTGCGGCATCCCTTCGATGCTTTGGCGAATGTCGTCGTTGACCGCGCCGCAGTGGTAGTAGCTGTGCTCGATGAGACCGCTCACGAGCTGGCTGCAATCGACCTGATGGACACGGTCGGGCAGATACGCGGGCCATTCGGCGCCGTCCCGCCCAAGTCTGTCGGAGGCCCCCTTCGCGTACTCGGAAGACGGCATGGTGGGGTCACGCCTGTTGTGGTAGATGGTGACGGCTTCTGCCATCTCCGCCAGCCTGTGGAAGGGCTCTCCCGGCTGGAACACGTCGGCAGCCACATCCGCGGCGCACAGGAATATCTGTTGAAAGATGCGCGGCAGCCTGCCGCCGGCGGAGAACTTCGCAGTCCGCTCCAGGGCGTTCTGCAGGACGTAGTTCCCCATGGAGTGGCAGAGAAGTTGTATCGGCTGTCCATAAAGGCTCTCGCCTTTTCGACGGGCGAGGCTCCGTGCATGGAGGAGGTAGTCTCGAAGCTTGAGGAGACCGCGTCCGAGGGCATAACCGGACACCTTGGCGTCGGTGTGGTCGGAAAAATAGGACCAGTGCGGGATTTCCCGGTCGCCTGACGGCCATGCGAACAAGACGACGTGAACCCGCGGCGACTGATTCGGGGACCCCTCGCCTCCTGAGTGGCGGTTCAACATGCATTGCAGGCTGAGGGCGGATCCAACCGCCTGCCACCAGTTCATGTTGGGACCGTGGACGAAGATGAGGACGTGGTCGCCGCTGTTCATCTTCGCCTGCAATTCGGAGAACGCCCGGCTGGAACCGAGCTTCCGCCGCGGCTGGTCGGATTCGTTGGCCTCCCTCGAGAGATTTTCGGTGAAGGCGTTGATGGCCGCCTTGCCCCTCTGATCGTAGAAGTACCTTGACAGCTTCTCTCCGTTCCCGGCGCCGAATCCACAGTCGTCCTCCAGGTACCGGGTTACCTTGGCGTGGTCGTAGCGGATGGTTACAAGCCCGAACCGGAGGTTTTCGGTGCCGTCTTCACTCGGTTCCGGGCCATATCCCGTCGGTTTCCAGCGCTCTCTTCCGCGGTGGTGCCGGTTGGTCGCGTAGTAGAGTTGCGTCGTTGCCATTGGCGGTGGCTCCAGGGACGTCATGGGCAATACCCGTCGTGCTCAGCATGAGCCAGAGTCACTCATTGAAGCCTCTTCCGCTACTCGTTCCCCAGAACGTCTCAGTTTCGTGTCGAAACAGTATAGCGCTCTACGGTTTCATGGCCCGCCCCAAGATTGGGAAGGGCATAAAGGAGGCAGCTCGGCCACCGCGCTTACCCGGCTATGCCGTAACCCATGTGCCTTCCGTCACATGGACGAGGTCGAAATGCGTAAACCTCGCTGAAACAATCGTATCCAGGATACTTGCGGCACCCGGCGGACGGCGCAACGTACGCTCCCCAGTATGGGGCCTCCCTGGATTTTGGGTTCTCGCCCACCGTACTAGTTGGGTTCTCGCCCACCGTACTAGTAAGTACGATTATAGCTTCCACCTCTACCTGTCAAGGGGAATCTTTGCGGTTTATGGAACGCGATTCTGGTTCTTCGCCGATACTAGGGACGACCGCCGACACCATCGTCGAAACCGCGTGCGCTGTCCACGGTGCGGGCATTGGCGAACGGGGCTGGTCGAGGACCCGTTGTTCACTCGCCGCGAAACCGCCGCAGCACGTTGTCGATCATGCGCGAGATGTTGTTGTCGAAGTCGTTGTGGGGAAGGCTTCCGCAGAACGTGATCGAGCCTACCGAGAACACCGCGCCGCCGTTGGGCGTCTCGAAGAACACGATCTCGGCGCGGAGGAGATCCCGCACGAGGTGGGGCCGTCTGCGGTAGAGGGCCACGATCTCCTCCGGGACCAGCGTGAAGCTGTCGTCTGGCTCCGCCGAGCGGGCGAGCACGAGCGCGTGAGGCGGAGATCCCAGGTTCGTGTCCAGCCGGTCGAGCTCGAAGCCGGCCGCGCCCCCGCCGCTCAGTCCGAAGTCGCCGAGGACCTCGTCGTCGATGCCCTCTAAGATCCAGGCGGCGCGTGGGTCGTTGGAAGCCGGGAGGCGCCGGTAGCAGGTGCCGCGAAAGTCGCCCTGTGAGATGAACCCCACTCCCGCCAGACGCTGGGGAGCGCGGCCGCTGCTCCGCCACAGCCCGCCGTAGCAGCCGTCGAAGGCGTTGTAGTACTCTCCGGGCTCCGCCGCCCAGGCGCGGATCCCGGTCTCGCCCCGGCGGATCTCCACCGCGCCGGGGAACTCCGGACTGACCGCGACGCGCCAGTAGAAGCCATTGCCGCCGAGGTACATCAGGCGCCCGCCCTGCTCGGTGTAGCCGGTCAGGGCGTCGAGCGAGCGCGGGGTCTGGTACTCCGGGTGCGTGGTGGTCATCACCACCTTGTACGGCGCGATGGCGTCGACGCCGTCGGCGTCGAGGTCTTCGTCGGTGATGACGTCGAAGTCGTGGCCCAACGCCTCCAGCCACGCCAGCAGGTGGGTGTCGGCGGGGAAATGGCGCAGGCCGGAACCGGCCTTGGGATCCGCGTAGGACAAGTAGCCGGAGCGCTGGTTCAGGATGGGACGGAGCCGCGACGAATAGCTCACCCCACTGCCGTCGGGGTGGTAGTTGTAGGTGGAGATGCCGTACTCGGGATGCTCGTCCGGCGTCCAGGGGCGCGCCCCCCAGCGCGCCACGTGCTCGCGGTAGGCGTCGTTGGCCCGGTCGCGGACGGAGTTGGCATAGACGATGTAGGTGAAGATGGGGATGAGCACGCAGGCGCTAGACTGGGGCCGCCCCGGCGCGGCGCGCACGAAGAAGGGCACCATGTCCTCGTCCCCGCCCGCGCGCAGGCGCACCGCGTAGACGCCGCTCTTGAAGTCTTCCGGCACCTCGAAAGTGAAGTCGGTCTCCCAGCCGCAGTCGTAGAGGTCGTCGTCGTGGAAGTGGATGGCGCCGTAGTGCTCGGGGGCGTGGCGCCAGCACATCTCCTCGCCCGTCCACCGCGAGCCTTTCATGGCGCGAGTAGGCAGGTTTACGGTCTCGCCGTGCATGGCGTGGGGGCCGGCGTCGATGATGCGCGCCGACGACATCTCGCGGGAGAAGTCCCACGCCCCCACGACTTCCTCGCCAAGACCGGACGCGTCGTCCGGGCCGACTCCCTCGCCGGACCCAGACGCCTCGCCCGCGGCGCGGAACGCCGTGTCCGGGCCGAGCGCCTCCGCCAGCACCTTCGGCGCTTCGAGCTTGCCGTTGTAGTGGTCGCAAGGGGTCGAGCCCGCGCGCGCCGCGAACAGGAGATCACCGCTCCCCGCGCAGCTCCCCGCGAACGCGGCGACGGTGGTGACGACGCCCGAGTCGTCGACCATCATCGCGGGCGCGAGCGGCTTCTGCCCTACCGCGACTTCGCCTTTGTCCGCGTCGAAGCTGACGAATACCCGGTACCAGGCGCGGGCGCGCAGTTCCTTGCCGACGCTGGCGCCGTGTGTCGCGGTGCCGTCGCTCAAGGTGGCCGCCACGGAGCCCTCCTCGTCGATCTCCAGCGTGAAGCCCGCGCCGGTGGCGGCGTCGATCCGTGACACGAGGCCCTGTCGGCGGGCGAGCGCGGGCAGGGTGGGCCAGATGACGGCGCTCACGGTGAAGCTCCGAAGGGCGTCCATGGGTGCCGCGCCGGCGACCCGGACATACGAGCCGCTGTGGATCGGCTGGACCCGCGACGGGTAGCGTCCGGCAAAGGCGGCATCCACGGGCTGCTCTCTCATGCCCGGACCCGCAGGATTGGGGTCGCCGCTGATGACTCGCACCAGGCGTGCCTCGTAGTCCTCGGCCGCGGCCGAGCTTACCTTGAACGCGATGGTCTCGCCCGGCGCGACGGAGTAGCGGTCGGCATAGGCGGTGATGGGTAGCATATCGTGTCTCCGTGGTTGAACGTGCCTCTGCGGTTGAACTGCCTCGGGCGGCAGCGCGCGTGAAAGCGCGGATGCCCGCGTAGTTCGCGACCGGGCGCCGCCCCGGAATCCTCATCTGCCCGCGGGGCATATCGCTGTGCTCCGGCACGCGGGCACACGTATTAGAGCGCAGGCCGAAGTCGCCTTCAAGACCACGATGGGCGCTCGTGGAACCTTCAAGGGCTTGACAGACGCCACGCTCATGGAGCAGACGGAGTTCTTGCCGCTTTTCCGGCGCCGTCGATACGCCCCGAATCGTCATTCCCGCGCAAGCGGGAATCCATGGGTGGGGCGGGGGAACGACCATGGTTTCCCGCCTCGCCCTGCCTGGATTCCCGCTTCCGCGGACGGGAATGACGTGAAGAGGACGGGAACGGCGGAAGCACCCCGATGAGAAGGGACCGCAATGACTCGGACAGAGAAAGACCCCGATGAGTGATCTGGCAACCATGAGGACCGACGTGGTGGGGAGCCTGCTGCGCCCTGACGGGCTCAAGCAGGCGCGCCGCCGCTTTGAGGAGGGCGAGCTGGACGCGGACGGCCTGCGGGAGGCCGAGGACGCGGCCATCGGGGACGCCGTGGCACTCCAGGAGAGCGCGGGCCTGGGCGTGGTCACCGACGGCGAGTTCCGCCGGCTCAACTTCCAGGACAGCTTCGGCGCGTGCGTGGAGGGGTTCCGCTCGGGTGCGGCGCGGATGGAGACTCTGGAGCGCCAGTCCCGAGGCGGGACCGCGCTGCGGCGTTGGGACGTGCAGCGCGACGTGAACCCGGAGGTGCCGGTGTGGCATAGGCTGCCGGCGGTGGAACGCCTGCGCCTGGCACGGAACCTGCCGCTGGAAGAATACCGCTTCCTCGGTGCCGCGACCCGCACGCCGGCCAAGGTGGCGCTGGTGGGACCCGACCGCATCAGCCAGCGCTTCGACCACGAGAACTCGCGCGACGTCTATCCCGCCATGGAGGACTTCCTGGCCGACGTCGTAGCCATCGAGAAGGCCATGGTGGCGAGCCTGGTGGAGGCCGGCTGCCGCTACGTCCAGATCGACGCCCCCGGCTATACCGCCTACGTCGACGAGCCGTCCCTGGCGGCCATGCGCGAGCGCGGCGAGGACCCGGACACTAATCTGGAGCGCTCCATCGCGGCCGACAACCAGATCGTGGAAGCCTTCGGCGACGCCGTGTCCGGCATCCACCTGTGCCGCGGCAACCAGCGCAGCATGTGGCACCGCGAGGGTTCCTACGATGCGGTGGCGGAACGGCTGTTCTCCGGCCTCCGGCACCGCCGGCTGCTGCTGGAGTACGACACCGAACGCGCCGGCGGGTTCGAGCCGCTGCGCTTCGTCCCCAAGGGCACGGTGGTGGTGCTGGGCCTGGTGAGCACCAAGGTGCCGGACCTGGAGAGCGTGGATTTCCTGAAGCGGCGCATCGATGACGCCGCCCGCTACCTGCCGCTGGAGCAATTGGCCATCAGCCCCCAATGCGGCTTCTCCTCGGACGTGGTGGGCAACCTCATCACGCCCGACGACCAGAAACGCAAGCTCGAGCGGGTAGTGGAGACCGCACGGCAAGTGTGGGGTTGAGCATTCCACGGTGTGTCAAACCAGTGAGGCAGGGCCCTTACGAATCGTCATTCCCGCGAAAGCGGGAATCCAGGGGTGGGGCGGGGCTGAAATGGGGCTGTTCCCCCACCTCACCCCGCCTGGATTCCCGCTTTCGCGGGAATGACGGATGTGGGGTCCCGAGAGTGTGAGAACCCATGAGCGATTCCACGAGTTTCCCCAGCTTTGTGGGCGGCCGCGTGACCGTCAAGGTGGGGGACATCACCCAGGAGGCGGTGGACGCGGTGGTGAACGCCGCCAACGGCACGCTGATGGGCGGCGGCGGGGTGGACGGGGCGATCCACCGGGCGGGCGGGCCGGCCATCCTGGAGGAATGCCGTAATATTCGCGCCACGCGCTACCCGGACGGGCTTCCCACGGGCGGCGCGGTGATCACCACGGCCGGGCGCATGCCCGCGCGCCACGTGATCCACACCGTGGGGCCGGTGTACGGCGGTGGCGGCCCGGGCAAGGCCGAGAAGCTGGCGCAGTGCTACGCCAATTCCCTGCGGATCGCGGCCGAGGAGGGTCTGGCGACGCTTGCCTTCCCGGCCATTTCCACCGGCATCTACGGCTATCCCATGGACGAGGCGGCCACGGTGTCGTCCCGCGCCGTCCAGGGCGCCCTGGGTTCCTACCCGTCCATCCGGGAAGTCCGGCTGGTGTTCTTTCTGCCGCGGGACGCCGAGGTGTTCGTGCGCCACCAGGCTTTCGCCGCCGAGTGAGGACTTGTCGGACCAATCATGGGCGAAGGACATCCCATGGACACGAACAGAGACCCGACACCATGAAGATCACCGCCATCAAGACCCAGCGGCTCTCGAACATTCCCCTGGACCTGCCTTTCCACGAGCGCCGGACCGCCTCCGTCGACCTGTTGTGGGTGGAGACCGACCAAGGACTGGTCGGCACGGCCGAGATCGGCCACGGTCCGGGCGCCGCCATCCTGCGATTCATCGAGACCGACCTCACGCCTTTCCTCGTCGGCCGCGATCCCCTTGAGAACGAGCGCCTCATGCACGAGATGCGCTGGCGCTTCAACCCGCGGGCCGAGCCCGGCGTGTGGAATCCCGCGGTAAGCGCCGTGGACGTGGCGCTGTGGGACATCAAGGGCAAGCTCTACAAGCAGCCCGTGTGGCGCCTGCTGGGAGGGGCGCAGCCGACGGTTCCCAGCTACTTCACCTTCGGTCTCCGGAGCTACGACCGGGAAGCGCTGGTGGAAGCGGCACGGCATTGGGTCAACCAAGGCCACAAGCGCCTCAAGCTGATGGTGGGACGCCTCAACATGCGCGGCGAGATCGACATGCGCGGCGCCAGCGGCGTCCACCGGGAGGATGACCCTGCGGAGGACGAGCGCCGGGTGCGGGCGGTGCGGGAAGCGGTGGGGGACGAGGTGGAGCTCATGGTCGATGCCGCCTGCCTGCTGCGCTACGACGCGGCGCTGCGCTGGTGCAAGCGCCTGGAACCCTACAACCTCATGTGGTTCGAGGAGCCTCTCCTGCGGAACGATCCCGAGCGGTTGGCGGCGCTCCGGCGCCACACCTCCATCCCCATCGCCGCCGGGCAATGGGAGGACTTCCACGGTCTGGCCGGGCTGGCGCGGGCCGGCGCGGTGGACTTCCTGAACATCCAGGTGGGCTCCGTCGGCGGCTTCACCATGGGCATGAAGGCGGCGGCGGTGGCGCAGGCCTTCGACCTGCCCATCGGCAATGGCGCCTACTACGACATGAACCTCCACGCCGCCGTGCCCAACGGCTGGCGCACCGAGTTCCACGTCAACGACTGGCACATGGCCGAGACTCTCTACAAGGACCCGCCCGCGCCGGAGGACGGCTGGGTGACGCTGCCGGAAACCCCCGGGCACGGCATGGTCCTCAACGAAGACGCCGTGCGGGAGTACGCCCGGGACTGAACCTTGGTCATGTTGGCGACCTTCCTGTCCTGCAAGGTTCGCCCGATGAAGAGAAAGGACGAACGCCATGCCACAACTCCAAGGCAAGGTCGCTCTGGTGACAGGCTTCGGCTCGGGCCTCGGGCGCGCCATCGCGGTGTGTTTCGCGCGGGAAGGGTGCGCCGTGGCGGGGACCTCGACCACGGCGAGCAAGGGCGAGGAGACCCTGGCCCTCATCGGCGGGGCGGGCGGTACGGCCCTGTTCACGCCCGCGGACGTCCGGTCCTCGGACGAGATGAAGGAGGTGGTGGCCGCCACGGTGGACCGCTACGGCGGCCTCGATATCGTCGTTCACAGCGCCGGTGTGCGCACCAACGGCGCGGTGACGGAGATCACCGAGGAGGAGTGGGACCGCACCCTGGACACCAACCTCAAGGGCGTCTTCAACGTGTGCCGGCACGCCATCCCGGAGATGGCCAGGCGCGGCGGCGGCGTCATCATCAACATCGCCGCCCGCTCGGGCATGATGGGACAGGCGGGACGCGCCGCCTACTGCGCCTCCAAGGGCGGCATGGTGCGCCTGACCGAGGCCATGGCCGAGGACCACGCGCGCCAGAACATCCGCGTGAACTGCATCTGCCCCGGCCCGAACCGCACCCCCATGGTGGACACCTCGACCCCGGAGAAGCTCGCCCGCTACGCTACCAGAGTGCCGCTCGGGCGCATCGGCGAGCCCGAGGACGTGGCCCGGGCGGCCCTCTACCTCGCCTCGGACGCCGCCTCCCACGTGACCGCCGCGATCCTCCCGGTGGACGGCGGCATGCGCCTGACCGGCGCGTGAAGCGGGCCGGGAAGGGGGCGTGGAAAGGGGGTTTTCGCGGCCGTTTCCGAGAACGAATCCAGCCCGAAATGTCAAGCGGAAGGACCGTCGAAAATGGGTTGACCGCTTACCGGGGATGGTCTAAGAGTCCTACTTTCAAAAATCGCGAAGAGAGGAACGAGGTATGCCTGACATTTTATCCGTAACGGACAACCGGACGGGAAAAACCTACGAGATTCCGATCCAGAACGGCGCCATCAACGCATCCGAGCTTCGCCAGATCAAGACATCCGAAGAAGACTTCGGCCTCATGAGCTATGACCCGGGCTTCCTCAATACGGCATCCTGCCACAGCCACATCACCTACATCGACGGCGAGGCCGGCATCCTGCGCTACCGCGGGTACCCCATCGAGCAGTTGGCCGAGGAAAGCACCTACCTGGAGACCACCTACCTGATCTTCCACGGGGAGCTTCCCACCGTGGCGGAGCTGGAAGACTGGAGCTGGAACATCAACCACCACACGCTGCTGCATGAGAACATCAAGAAGTTCATCGACGGTTTCAAGTACGACGCCCACCCCATGGGGACCCTGGTGAGCTCCATCGCCGCGCTGTCGACGTTCTACCCCGACTCCAAGAACATCTTCGACCCTGAGTCCCGGCGCAAGCAGATCTATCGCCTTATGGGCAAGATTCCCACCGTGGCGGCCTTCGTCTACCGCCACGCCATGGGACTGCCCTACGCCTACCCCGACAACGACCTCAGCTACACCGGCAACTTCCTCAACATGCTGTACAAGATGACGGAGCTCAAGTATTCGCCCGATCCGGTGCTGGAGAAGGCGCTGGACGTGCTCTTCATCCTGCATGCGGACCACGAGCAGAACTGCAGCACCAACGCCATGCGCAACGTCGGCAGCTCCCAGACCGACCCTTACTCGGCGCTGGCCGGGGCCGCCGCCGCCCTCTATGGACCGCTCCACGGCGGCGCCAACGAGATGGTGCTGCGCATGCTGGAGGAGATCGGCTCCAAGGACAAGGTCCCGGCCTTCATCAAGGGTGTCAAGGCCGGGGAGGGGCGCCTCATGGGCTTCGGGCACCGGGTCTACAAGAACTATGACCCGCGGGCCAAGGTCATCAAGAGGATCGCGGATCAGGTCTTCGAGGTCACCGGGCGCAACCCGCTGCTGGACATCGCCCTGGAGCTCGAGCGCATCGCCCTGGAGGACGAGTACTTCATCACGCGCAAGCTCTACCCCAACGTGGATTTCTACTCCGGCCTCATCTACCAGTCCATGGGCCTCCCGGTGAGCATGTTCCCGGTGCTGTTCGCCATCGCGCGCACCTCCGGCTGGCTCGCCCAGTGGGAGGAGATGCTGGAGGACCCCGAGCAGAAGCTCGCGCGCCCGCGCCAGCTCTACTTGGGCGAGCAGATCCGCGACTACGTGCCCATGGACCGGCGGAAGGCGGCGTAGACGTTCCGCGGGAAACAAACACTTCACCCGGACGACACACTCCCTTCATCGGTGGCTGCTTACTTGCACGCAGCACCTCCGAAAGGTGCCGAATACATGTGCCTGTGCGCAATTGGGACGGCGCAACGGAAGGGACGGCGTACCGGAACCCGGAAAGGAAATGATCATGATAAGATTGCTCACCGCGGCCGGCGTTATGGCGGCGCTGCTCGCCCTCGGAGGCCCCTCCTGGGCCGTATCCGGCAAGTTGGTGCTCTACACGAGCCAGCCGAACCGGGACGCGCAGCAGACGGTCGATGCCTTCAAAGCCCAGCACCCCGGCGTCGAGGTCGAGTGGATTCGTGATGGAACCACCAAGGTCATGGCCAAGCTTCGGGCCGAGTTCGCGGCCGGGAGCCCGCGGCCGGACATCCTGCTGATCGCCGACACGGTCACCATGGAAGGTTTGAAGCGCGAGGGCCGCCTGATGGCCCATGGGGACGCCCCGGTGAGCGCGTACGAGCCGGCCCTCTACGACAAGGACAAGCACTACTTCTCCACCAAGCTCATCACCACGGGCATCGTCTACAACACCAAGGCCGCGATGAAGCCTTCGTCATGGAAGGATCTCGTCGGAGCCAAGACCAAGGGTCTCGTGGCGATGCCGAGCCCGCTGACCTCGGGCGCGGCCCTGATCCACCTCGCCACGCTGACGGCCCATCCCGAGCTGGGCTGGTCCTACTACGACAAGCTCGCGGCCAACGGTGTCAATCCCAAGGGCGGCAACGGCGGCACGTTCCGCGCGGTCGCCGGCGGCGAGAAGATGTACGGCATGGTGGTCGACTTCCTCCCTATCCGTGAGAAGGCCAAGGGGTCGCCGGTCAGCTTCGTCTTCCCGAAGGAAGGAGTGAGCGCGGTCACCGAGCCTGTTGCGATCCTGAGCACGGCGAAGAACCCCGAGGCGGCCAAGGCCTTCGTCGACTTCCTGCTGTCGCGCAAGGGCCAGGAGCTTGCGGCGAGTCAGGGGTATCTCCCCGCCCACCCGGAAGTGACGCCGCCGCCGGGCTTTCCCAAGCGTAGCGAGATCAGGCTGATGGACTTCGATGCCGGCAAGGCGCTCACCGAGGCCGAAAGCAACAAGAAGCGTTTTAGCGAGGTCTTCGGCAACTAGCCGATCCGCGAGGGTTTATCGCTTGACCCGATTCTGGGGACGGTTTCAACGGGGCGGCGAGCACATGTTGTTCGCCGCCCTTGTTTTGTTTGTCGCCTTGCTGAGCGTGCTGCCCATGGGACGGCTTCTGCTCGAAGGCATCGCCCCGGGCGGCGTGTTCGATACCGCGGTCCTCGCAGAGGTATTGTCGGCGCCTTCGACTTGGCGGACCACCGGGCGCACCCTGTTCACGGCCGGTCTGGGCACGATTGTCGCCACCGCTCTAGGCACGGCGTTTGCGTTGGCGGTGGCGCTCACCGACGTGCGCGCGAAAGGGGCTCTCGTCTTTTGCTTCATGTTGCCCTTGATGATCCCGCCCCAGATCACGGCGCTCAGTTGGATACAATTGTTCGGTCCTTCGAGCCCGCTTCTCAACGCGCTCGGCATCGCACCGCCGCCGGGTACGCCGCACCCCATGTACTCGCGCGAGGGCATCAGCCTGCTCCTCGGCATCCAGCACTCCGCGTTGGTGTTTCTGGCGATGCGGGCCGGTTTGCGCGGCCTGCCGCGCGAGATCGTCGAGGCCGCCCGCGCCTCCGGCGCCGGCATTGCCAGGGTGCTGCGCGACGTGGTCATTCCCGTGATGACGCCGGCGCTGGTGGCGGGCGCCGCGCTTGCGTTCGTGTCGGCGGTGGGCAACTTCGGCATCCCCGCCCTGCTGGGCATTCCGGCCCGCTATACCGTGCTCCCCACCCTGATCTATCAGCGGTTGTCGAGCTTCGGACCCACCATCATCTCCGAGGTCGCGGTGCTGTCGATCGTCGTGGGGCTGATCGCGTTTTCCGGCGTGGTGCTCCAGGGCTGGATGTTGCGGCGGCGCGACTACCGGACCATCGGACCGGCGTCCCAGCCCCTCGACTTCAGGCTCGGCGGTTGGCGGCCATTCGTGGAGGCGGCAAGCTGGCTCGTGATCTTCTTCATTCTGGTGGCGCCCTTGACTGCCTTGATCTCGACCTCGCTGGTTCCCGCCTATGGCGTGACGCTCGGGCCCGCCACGGCGACCTTGGACAACTATGTCGAAGTGCTTGCGCGGCAGGACGCGACGGTTCGTGCCTTTCGCAACAGCTTTCTTCTGGCGGGCGGGGCCGCCGTGACTCTGGTCGGCGTCTCGCTGGTATTGGCCTACTTCGTGACCCGGCGGCGCAGCCGCATCCTCGGCGCCCTGAACCTGGCGGCGGAGCTTCCCTATGCGCTTCCGGGGGTCGTCCTCGCCATCGCCGCCATTCTGATCTTTCTGAAGCCGCTGCCGCTGCTGGGCTTCAGCATCTACAACACCGTCTGGATCATTTTCGCGGCGTACTTGGCGCGTTTCCTGACGTTGAGCTTGAGGCCGGTGATCAGCGGCTACCACCAGCTCGACCCGACCCTCGAGGAAGCGGCGCAGATGGCGGGCGCCACTCTGACGTACCGGCTGCGCACGGTGATGATGCCGCTGCTCGCGCCGATTGCCGCGGCCGGAGGGATCGTCGTGTTCCTGACCGCGTTCAACGAACTGACCGTATCGGCTCTCCTGTGGTCGTCGGGCGCGGAGACGCTCGGCGTCATCGTCTTCAACCTCGACGACGGCGGCTTCACGACGCTGGCGGCCTCGGTCGCCGTGGTCACGGTGCTGGTCGTGTTGCTGTTGATGTTGGCAACGCAGGTGATCGCGCGGCGGCTGCCCCCGGGTGTTCTGCCATGGGAGGGGTAGGGGACACTAGTGTCCTGTCCCGTATAAAACGTCATGAATCTGCTTATCCTTTTCGCCGTCGGCTGCGTTGCTCCTCCTCGCGTGGTAGGGGCCACTGCTCGTCGTCGCTCCTTGCCGACGACAAAAAGTCCTGCGCATCTTCACG
>JAJDXX010000001.1 GCA_022823055.1 Candidatus Binatia bacterium
CGAGGCTCCGGCTGCATCGTCAACGTCACCACCAGCCTGGACACCATGTTCCGCGGCGCCTACACCCCTTACGGCATGTCCAAGGCCGCCCTGGAGGCCGCCTCCGCGAGCTGGGCCAAGGACCTGGAGGACACCGGCGTCACCGTCAACGTGCTGGTGCCCGGCGGCCCCACCAACACGAGCTTCATTCCCGAGAATGCCCCCTTCGACCGCGGCAAGCTGGTCCAGCCGGAAGTCATGGCCGCCCCCATCCGCTGGCTCTTGTCCGACGCCTCCCGGGACATCACCGGCTGCCGCTTCGTGGGCAACGACTGGGACACCGCCCTGGAGCCCGACGACGCCGCCAAGGCCGCCTGCCGCCCGGCGGCCTGGCAAGACCTGACCTCGCATGCGGTCTGGCCCGACCCAAAGTAGCCCCGGCTGCACCCCGCATACGCCCCTTTCCGTAGTTGATGTGAAAAATAAAATATTGTTCAATGATTTACAGTAGTTATGGAATCTCGCTACACCCCATATCGTCATTCCCGCGAAAGTTTACCCTCGACCCCGATCGGGGGCGGGAATCCAGGGGCGGGGGGTGCGGCGGCCCCATTGCCCGGCCCCACCCCACCTGGATTCCCGCTTCCGCGGGAATGACGATATGGGGTGGCGGTGCCACTTCGTAGCCGAGTGGAGTTTTACACATCCTGTTGCGCCGGGAATGACAATCCGGATGTTCCGTGCCTTTACCCCGTCCAATTCTGGTTGATGTCCCGTGCCTCTTTTGATAAGGGTCGGCTCACGCAACGGGCTCACGCCCGCTTCGTTCGAGTTTGAATTGCTGACGGACTCGACGGTTTGGCGAGTCAACGTTCGAAACAGGAGGGATGACCCATGAAAGACTCGACGGAAGCCAGGGAAACGAAGACCGGAGGAATCAACCGGCGCGCTTTCATCGGCGGCGGCGTGGCGGCCGGGGCGATGATCCTGGGGGCGCCCTACATTGCCTCCAAGGCGCGGGCCAAGACCAAGAGCATCTACATCAACACGTGGGGCGGAAGCTGGGGCAAGGCGGAGGCCGAGGCCTACTACAAGCCCTACGAGAAGGCCACCGGCGTTTCGGTGAAGCCCATCACCCCCGTGGCGTTCGCCAAGCTGAAAGCGCAGGTCCAGAGCGGCCACTACGAGTTCGACGTGATCGGCATCGGACGGTCCGACTCCATCCGCGCGCTCAACGACAACCTGCTGGAGCACATCCACTACGACATCATCCGGCTCACCGACTATCCGCCGGACACCATCGGCTACAACGGCATCTCGCGCCATTCCATCTCCACCAACCTCGTCTACAACAAGAAGAAGTTCCCCAACGGCGGCCCGCAGTCCTGGGCCGACTACTGGAACGTGGAGAAGTTCCCGGGCAACCGGGGCGCCTACAAGGACGTCGCCCGGATGGTGCCTTTCGCGCTGCTGGCGGACGGCGTGCCCAAGGACAAGCTCTATCCCCTGGACGTCGACCGTGCCTTCAAGAAGCTCGACGAACTCAAGCCTCACGTCAAGGTGTGGTGGCGGCGCGGCTCCCAGTCGGTGCAGCTCGTGCGCGACGGCGAGGTCGACCTGATGCCCATGTGGAACACCCGCGCCGGAGTCGCGGTGGAACAGGGAGTGCCCATAGAGGTGGTGTGGAACCAGGCCCACATGCGCCGATCCAACTGGGTGGTGGCGCGCGGCACCCCCAACGCGGCGGAATCCTGGCGGTTCGCGCAGTTCTGCCTCCAGCCGCAGTACCTGGGGGTCTTCTGCCGCCTGATGAACACCGGCCCGTGGATCGCCGCGGCTTACGAGCACATCGACGAGAAGAAGGCGCGGATGATGCCCACGTGGAAGGACAACCTGCCGCTCACCTACCAGCCTGATCCGCTCTGGGTGGGCACCAACCTGAGCGCGCTGACCAAGCGCTTCAACCAGTGGCTGGCCACGTAGGATCGGAGGCTGGAAGGCGGTATCGATCGATAGCGCGGTGCAGGCACGGGCGGGTTTGAAACCCGCCCGTACACCTTCGTTTCCAATGGAGCAGCCTCCGAGGACCGACTTGCGCGGATGAATGTCACTGCCGCAAGGCCCGCGGACAACCCCACCGGCAGGAAGGCGTTCAGGCCGTGGCGCTCGCGCGCCAACCTTTCGGCCTGGACGCTTTCCGCGCCGGCGGTGCTGTTCATCGCCGTCCTGTTCGTCTATCCGCTGCTGGATGTCGTCGTCATCAGCTTCACCGATCCGACGCTTTCGCTGGTCCACTACCGGGAGTTCTTTTCCTCACCGCTCTATTCCAGGGTGCTGGGGAACACGTTCTGGTTCGCCTTCATGGTGACCGTGATCTGCCTGCTCCTGGGCTACCCCCTTGCCTACGTCATCGTCCGCTACGGCGGCACCCTGGGATTTGCGCTGCTGCTGGTGGTGGCCATGAGCTTCTGGACGAGCTTTCTCGTCCGCACCTACTCGTGGCTGGTTATCCTGGGCAGCAAGGGGCCGGTGACCAAGCTGCTGGCCTGGGTGGGCTTCGACCCGGTGCCGCAGATCCTGTTCAACAGCTTCGCCACCACCCTGGGCATGGTGCACATCCTGATCCCCTACATGATCCTGTCCATTTACGCGGCCATGCAGAAGATCGACCCGAACCACCTGCGGGCGGCGGCGAGCCTGGGCGCGACTCCCTTCCAGGGCTTTCGCACGGTCTTTTTTCCTTTGAGCCTGCCGGGCGTGGTGAACGGCTGCACTCTGGTCTTCATCATCTGCCTGGGATTCTACGTCACGCCGGTGCTGCTCGGCGGACCTCGGGACCAGATGATCGCCGGGCTCATCGGCGAACAGATCGAGGAACTTCTCGAATGGGGCTTCGCCTCGGCCATGGCGGTGGTGCTGCTGGCGACCACCATGGCCCTGCTGGCCGTCTACAACCGGCTGGTGGGATTGGACAAGCTCTGGGGATGAGTGCGCCATGAACCTCCTGAGAGCCATCGCCATCGCCATCGGCGCCTTCATCGCCGCGCCGATGTTCATCGTCATCCCCATGTCGCTCAGCGACTCGCCCTCGTTCGCGTTCCCGCCCACGGGTTACTGGCTGGGTTACTACCGCGCGTACTTCACCAACGAGTTGTGGACGACCCCGACCATCAACAGCGCCATCATCGCCACCGCCACCATGTTCGTGACCATGGCTCTGGTGGTGCCGGCGTCCTTCGCCCTGGTGCGCTTCCGGTTTCCCGGCCGCGGGCTGGTGAACTTCCTGCTGATGATGCCGCTCATGGTCCCCCACATCGTGCTGGCCCTGGGCTACTACGCCGTCTTCAGTCCGGTGGGCCTGACCAACAACCACATCGGTGTCATCATCGCCCATACCTGCGTGTCGGTGCCGGTGGCCTTCCTGATCGTCTCCGCCACGCTCAAGGGCTTCGACCGCAATCTCGAGCGCGCCGCCATGAGCTCGGGGGCCGGACCGCTCCGGACCTTCCTTCACGTCACCCTGCCGGTGCTGCGGCCGGGCTTCCTGGTGGCGTCGCTGTTCGCCTTCCTCCACTCGTTCGACGAGACCGTCATCGCCATCTTCATCGCCGGGCGCGACGCCTCCACACTGCCCCGGAAGATGTACGAGAGCGTGCGGCTGGAGGCCGACCCGGTGCTGGCGGTGGTGTCCTCGCTGCTGTTCACCCTGGTGCTGATCGGCACGGCGATTGCCGCGGTGACACGCAAGAGGCCGGTGCATGCGACTTGACCGACTTCTCAAACCCGGCTCCATCGCGGTCTACGGCGCCAGCGAGAACCGCGGGCCGGGCCGGCGGATCCTGGAGATGCTCGACAGGCTGGGCTACGGCGGCGCCGTCTACCCGATCAATCCGAGGTACGAGACCGTGCTCGGAAAGCGATGTTACGCTGGACTCGAGGATGTCCCCGAGGGCATCGACGCGATCGTCTTCTGCGTCAACCACAAGCTCGTGGTGGAACCCTTCAGGACCGCCGCGGCCAGGGGCTACGGCGCCGCGGTGATCCTCGACGGCGGCTTCGCGGAAGTGGGCGAGGAAGGCCGCGAGCGTCAGGACGAACTGGAGGCCGCCGCGCGCGGCGCCGGCATGGCGGTATGCGGGCCCAACTGCATGGGTGTTCTGAGCCCGCACCACCGCACCAGCCTCTACACCTCCAACCTGCTGCATCCGGAGAAGCTGCCGGGCAACGTCGCCATCGTCACTCAGAGCGGCTCCATCGCCATCGGGCTCCTGACCGACTGCCGCCGGTTCGGCTTCAGCCACGTGGTCTCCACCGGCAACGAGGCGGTCACCACCACCGCCGAATACATCGAGTACCTGGCCGACGACCCCAACACGCGGGTCATCGCCACCTTCACCGAGACCGTCCGCGACCCGGAACGATACGTCGCGGCGCTGGACAAGGCGGCCGACCGGGGCAAGCCGGTGGTGGTGCTCAAGGTCGGCCGCAACGACCGCACGCGCCGGGCGATCACCAGCCATACGGGAGGGCTCGCGGGCGAGGCCCGAGTGTTCTCGGAGATCCTCAAGCGGCACCGGGCCATCGAGGTCGGCGACATGGACGAGCTGACCGAGGTGCTGGCCTGCTGCCAGGGCGAGCGCTGGCCCACCGGACCGAAGATGGGCGTGCTCACGGCGTCCGGCGGCCAGGCCGAACTGATCCTGGACGTTGCCGGAGCGGCGGGCTTGCGCCTGCTGCCGCTGTCGGAAGCGGGCCGCCGGGAGGCGGAACGCGTCATCGGCCCGCTCACGGGCGACGGCAACCCTCTTGATGCTTGGGGCGACGGCAAGTTCGACGTGAACATTCCCCACGGGCTGAAGGTGCTGGAGGACGAGCCCGACGTGGACTCCATCGTCATGGTGAGCGACAGTCGCGACGACTCGCCCATGGTACCGACCCAGTACACGCAGTACTTGGCCGAGACCGCCCAACGGACCGCCAAGCCCTGCTTCTTCATGAACACCCGTCCGGGGCTCTTTCGACAGGAGTTCGCCGACGCGCTCCGCGCGGCGGGCGTCCCTACCATCGGGGGAACCCGCCAGGGGCTGGGAGCCGTCGACCGGCTGGCGCGCTGGTCCATGCCGGGCTTCGAGCCCCTTCCGGAGCCGGAGCCGACCTACCGGGTCGCCGCCTGTCTGCGCAACGGCAGCCGGCGACGCTCCGCCATCAACGAGTTGGATGCCAAGAAGCTGCTGGGCGAGGCGGGCCTGCCCGTGGTTCCGGAACGGGCCGTCACGTCGCGCGACGAAGCCCGCCACGCCGCCCGGGAAACAGGCTATCCGGTGGTGCTCAAGGTGGCTTCCGACGACATCCCGCACAAATCCGACCTCGGACTGGTGGCCGCGGGGCTCGCGGACGAGGCAGCGCTGGAAAGAGCCTACGACGACATGTGCGCTCGGTTGGAACGGGTCTCGCCGCCGGCGCCCGATGCCGTGTTCATCGTCCAGGCCATGGTCCGCGACGCGGTCGAGTTGTTCATGGGCGTGAGCCGGGACCCCGATTTCGGACTGGTATTGGCCTACGGCCTCGGCGGCGTTCTGGTGGAGGTCCTTGACGATGTCGCGCTCCGGCCGCTGCCGCTCCGCGACGGCGATGTCAATGCCATGATCGGCGAAACCCGGCGGCGGCGGCTTCTGGGAGCCGTGCGCGGCCGGCCGGCTCGTGACGTCCAGGCGCTGCGCGAGTGCCTGACCGCGCTCGGGAACTTTGCCTGGGCCGAGCGGGACTCCATCGCCGAGATCGACCTTAACCCGGTAATGGCGCTTCCCCGTGGCCAGGGATGCGTCGTGGTGGACGCGCTGATCATCCCGTTGGAGAACGACACATGACAGACACCGACAAGGTGCTCACCTACCGCAAGGAAGGCGACATCGGCATCATCTCGCTCAACCGACCAGAAAAGCGCAACGCGCTGAACCGCGCCCTGTCGCAGGCGCTTATGGAGGCCCTCGACGCCGCCGACCAGGACCCCGAGGTCACCGTCATCGTGCTGCGGGGCGAGGGCAAGAGCTTCTGCGCCGGCCACGACGTAGAGCGCAACGATCCGGAACGTGAAAAGGACCGCCACCACGCCATCCGCACGCACCACCGGCTGAGCCGCGGTCTAAGGCTGGCCACGGCCATCTGGGAGCTGCACACGCCCGTCATCGCCTCGGTGCAGGGGCACGCCCTGGGCGAGGGTTGCGTCATGACCATGCTGTGCGACCTCACCATCGCCGCGGAAGACGCCCTCTTCGGCGAGCCCGAGATACGCTTCGCCGGTCCCGCCACGGCCATGATGATGCCCTGGGTCATCGGGCTCAAGCGCGCCCGCGAGCTGATCTACATGGGCGACATGATCGGCGCGGCGGAGGCGCGGGACATCGGCATGGTCAACCGGGTGGTGCCCGCGGACCAGCTCGAGGAAGCCACCCTCAAGTACGCCCGACGGCTGGCCCTGATCGGGCCGGAAGCGCTATTCTGCGCCCGGACCTCCATCAACCGGATCCTCGAAGCCCAAGGCATACGCACGGCCTTCAACAGCTCCGTCGACCTCATCGCACCGACCTACGCCACCGAGTCGCAGGTGCACCGTGACTTCCAGGCCAAGGTCGCGGAGCTTGGCCTGGCGGGAGCGTTCAAGTGGCGGGGCGACCAGTTCAAGGA
>JAJDXX010000056.1 GCA_022823055.1 Candidatus Binatia bacterium
CGCTTGCGCGGGAATGACTCATTGGGGGGAGGGCCCCCCATTTTCATCCCCCTTTGTGTCGGCTGCAAGCCGACATGGGTGATTCCCGCGAAACAGGCCGTGTCAAACTCCGCTCGGAAGGAATGGCACCTACGCCCCGAATCGTCATTCCCGCGGAGGCGGGAATCCAGGTGGGGTGAGGCGGGGAACACCCCCGTTTCAGCCTCTCTCCACCCCTGGATTCCCGCTTGCGCGGGAATGACGTAACTGGTACGGCGTTGCCTCGTGAGTTTTGACACAGCCTGGGAAGCGGGAATCCAGGTGGGGTAGGGCGGTGCGCCGGGCGGCGGGGTTACGGCTTCGCCAGCCTGCGTTCGAGGTGTAGAAATTCGTCCATCCGCAGCACGTCATGGTACTCGTCCAGCGACGCCATGCGTTCGCGGAGGCTCCGGGTGGTGCCCTCCCGGCATAGTTCCGCGAAGACGTCACCGACGGTCTTCACCAGCGTGTAACGGGCCGACCCGGGGAACAGCGCCAACTTGAACCCTTCCGCGGCCGCATTGCTCACGTTCAGGTTCGACGCCGGAAGGGTTTCGTCCATGTTGACCACCAGCGGACCGGGAACGCGGCGGCGAATCTCGCGCAGTTCCTCGGTGGCGCCCGGTACCTGCACGAAGACCGCGTCGGCGCCGGCCTCGTGGTAGGCGCGTGCGCGCGGGATGGCTTCCTCAAGGCCACCCGAGGAATACGCCAGGGTGCGCGCGACGATGACGGTGTCGGGGTCTTTGCGTGCCGCGCACGCCGCGGCGACCTTCTCCACCATCTCCTCGGTCGAAACCAGCGGGTGTCCTCCCGCCAGCAACCCGCAGCGTTTGGCGGGCGTTTGGTCTTCGATCTGAACCGCCGCCGCCCCCGCGTGCTCCAGTGCCGCGACGGCGCGGTGCACCTGAAGCGGTCCGCCGAAACCCGTGTCCGCGTCCACCAGCAGCGGAATGCGCAACACGTGGCTCAGGTTGCGTACGTGCGCGATGAGCGCGTCGGCGGAGAGGAACCCGAGGTCAGGGAGGCCGAGGAGACTTGCGGTGGTGGCGTTGCCGCCCAGCAGCGCCACGCGAAAGCCGGCCCGTTCCGCGAGCAGCGCGGTCAGGGCGTCGTGAACGCCGGGAACGCTCAGGCAGCCGTCCTCGGCCATTGCCTCCCGAAGCTGCGCCGCGGTACTCATCTCTTGGTCCTCCTTGGTGTCCTGTCCGGTCGGTTCACACGATGATCTGCGGTTCCTTTTCGCTGTCGGCCGCGGCCGGGACACGGGATCGCTCGACCAACCGCATGGTTGCGGGTATGATTCAGGAACCCGCGCCGGCGTGCAAGTGAATAGCGGTCGCCGGCATCCGGAGACATGAAGGTCGCCGCCATCGACATCCACCCCCTGCGGGTTCCGCTGAAGGGCGTCTTTCGCAACGCCCACGACGTCAAGACCCACCAGGACAGCATCGTGGTGTGCGTACGCACCGACGAGGGTCCGGTCGGTCTGGGCAACGTCGATCCCGATCCCGGTCACTCCGCGGAGAGCTTCGCGGAGACCCTGAAGGCGGTGCGGATGCTGGCGCCGGGCCTTGTCGGGCGCGATCCCCTGAACATCTCCGCGGCATTGGAACTCATGGACCGCGCCCTGCCGTGCCATCTGGATGCCAAGGCCGTGCTGGAAATGGCGCTTTTCGACCTCAAGGGCAAGGCCCTGGACCAGCCGGTGCACTCGCTTCTGGGCGGACGGCTCCGGGACGGGCTGCGGCTCAACGGCTGGATCGGGATGCTGGAACCGGACGAGGCCGCGCGGGAGGCGGCGGGCTGGCGTGATGCCGGTTTCCGCTCGGTGAAGATCAAGTTGGGCTCGGGCGTGGAGTCCGATCGCGAGCGGGTGGCGGCGGTGCGCGGCACTGTCGGGCCTGCCATGCAGCTCCGGGTGGACGCCAACGAGGCTTACGGCGTGGACGAGGCCATCCGGCTGGGCAAGGCGCTGGCGCCGCTGGACGTGGCGCTGCTGGAGCAGCCCGTCGCCCGGTCGGACTACGCGGGTCTGGCGCGGGTGCGGCGCGCCGTCGACATGCCGGTCATGGCGGATGAAGCCATCGTCGGTCCCGAGACCCTGGTGGAGGTTGTCCGGAAGGAAGCCGCTGACATTGTCAAGGTCAAGGTGATGAAGCAGGGCGGCATCACCCGCACCGTGCGCATGGTGGACATGGCCGAGGCCGCAGGCATCCGTTGTGTCATCGGCCACGGTTTCGGCCTGACCATCAACACGCTGTCGGAGTTGCACGTGGCCGCAAGCTGCGCCAACGTCATGGAGGGATGCGAATCGGTGGGTCCGCTCAAGATGGGCGGGGACGTGGTGACCCGGCCGCTCGACGAGAGCGGGGGATGGGTCGCGGTCCCGGACGCGCCGGGGCTCGGCGCGGAACTCGATCCTTCCGAGCTGGAGCGCTGGAGCGTGCCTGCTCCGTAGCGGCAAGGGAAATACGGACTTCGGATTCCGCGGGCTACCCATCGATCCTTTTTCAAGGCGGGTTCAAATCCGTCCGTGGACGATTCAACAATACTTCAAGGAGGCACATCATGAACCAAACCGTCGGCGCGAAGTTCCCGGATCTGGCCCTCGAGGACCACAACGGCAAGGAGCTGAAGCTGTCCGAGATCACCGAGGGCAAGCTCCCGCTCATCGTGGTGTTCTACCGGGGCTATTGGTGAGGGAAGTGCGTGGTGCAGTTGCGCCACCTGGTCACCCTTCAGGAAGAGCTTCCCGTCAGCTACTCCCGGCTCGCCGTCGTGAGCGTCGATCCGCCTAACGTGAACGGCGCGCTCCGGATCGGTCTCGGCGCGACGTTCCCCTTTCTCAGCGACCGGGAGTTCAAGGCCATCGAGGCGCTGAACATCGTCGACACCACGGACAAGCGGCACGGGACCCTGGCGATCCCGTACGCTTTCTCGCTGCTGCCGGACCTGTCGGTCCACCGCATCTACAACGGCTGGTACTACGTGGGCCGGCCCACCAACGAGGAACTGCGGGCGGACATGCGCGCCATGACCCAGCAGTGCCGGGCCGACTACGACCCGCAGGCGTAAGCCCACGGTCGTTCCGGGCCGCCCGGGGCTGGGCTCTACGGTGCGCGCGTGAGTCCGAACCCGGTTCGGAGCGACGGGCCGGTACTCCGGTCTTCAAGGGAGTAAACCATGGCGGTCATCGACGCCGATTGTCACGTCATCGAGTGCGAACGGACCTGGGAGTACATGGAGGGCGAGGACCGGCGCCACCGGCCGCGCATCCTGGAAGCCGCGGACCAGTCGGACCCGCTGCGGCGCAACGACTTCTGGCTCTTCGACAGCAATCTGGAGCCCAAGCGGGCGTTCCCGCCGGTCTCCTCGGGCACCACCCCGGAGTCGTCGGAACTGACGGACGTGGAGGCGCGCCTGCGCCACATGGACGAGCTGGGCACCGACATCCAGGTCTTGTACCCGACTACGCTGCTGGGTCTGGCCACGCTGAGCCGCCCGCGCACCCAGGTCGCCATGTGCCGCGCCTACAACCGCTGGATGGCGGACATCTGGCGACGGGCCAAGGGACGTCTCCGCTGGGTGGCGACGCTGCCTCTGCTGACCATGGACACGGCGTTGGAGGAATTGCGTTTCAGCCGCGACAACGGCGCCTGCGGCTTCCTGCTGCAGGGTCTCATGGGCGAGCGCACGCCCATCGACGAGTATTACTTTCCGGTCTACGCCGAAGCCAGCCGGCTGGACATGCCGGTGTGCATCCACTCGGGGCTCGTCAACCATGCCCTCAGCGGGCTCTTCCACTCCCGCGCCACGGCCCTGTGGATGGCCAAGGTGCCCATCATCACCGCGTTCCACGCCCTGGTGCTGAGCCGCGTTCCGGACAAGTTCCCGGACCTCCGCTGGGGCTTCCTCGAAGCCGCGGCCTCCTGGGTCCCCTACGTCGTCACCGACCTGGGCGCCCGGCTGGACCGCACCGGCACTCGCAAGCTCGACGAGAACGTACTACGCCGGAATCGCTTCTACGTGGCCTGCCAGACCGAGGAGGACCTGCCCTACATCCTGCAATACGCCGGCGAGGACCACATCGTCATCGGCTCCGACTACGGCCATGCCGACACCTCCAGTCAACTGGAGGCGCTGAAGATCCTCCAGGCGAACGAAACGGTCGCGCCGGACGCCCGCCGCAAGATCGTCGACGACAACGCCAGGGCGCTGTACGGGATCTAGGAGCCTGTCCGAGTATTACAGCGATTGGACTGATGAGGGGCAGCCCTTCCGTCATTCCCGCGAAAGCGGGAATCCAGGCGGGACGGGGTGGGGCCGGGAAACATGCCGCTTTGCCCCGGCGCTCGGTGGTCCGCCCACCCGTTTTGTGTTAATCCAGCGATATGATCCAGCCACAAGAAATCGAGGATACGCTGGGGCGGGTTTTCCCGGGCTGTGTCGTCCCGATGATCAAGGACCTGACCGGCGGGGGCGACCACTACCAGGTCGTGGTCGTGCATGATTCGTTCGCTGGCAAGGGTCTCATCGACCAGCACAAGATGGTCTACGAGGCGCTCAAGGAGGAGCTCGGAGACGAACGGATCCACGCCTTGTCGTTGAAGACCTTCACCCCCGAGCAGTGGGAGAAGTTCGGCTCCTAGACACGCCTTGACGGAACACCGGGCTTCACGGTCCGGTCCGCTCCGTTTCGGGAGATTCCCATGCTGACCATCGACTCCGACGGCCACCTGCACGAGCCCTTCGACCTGTTCGACCGTTACATCGAAAAGGAGTTCCACGCCATCCGTCCGCGCGTCGTCGACCTGCGCGACGAGCCCAGGGACCAGGGGCGCTGGGTGGCCGAGGGGCGAGTGGTGCCGCGCATCCCCTTCTCACGGGGCGTGGGCGGCGGCGGGTTCAACTACCCCACGCCGCGGCACAAGCAGATGAAGGCCGGCGACAACTCCCTGGACGACATCCCCGGACGCCTCGAAGACCTGGACCTGATGGGTGTGGACTATCAGGTGGTGTTTCCCACCGCCCTGGTGTGGGTGTTCGACCTGGAGAACACCGAGTTGGCGGGCGCCGTGTGCCGCGCCTACAACAACTACGTGGCCGAGCAGTGCTCCAAGGCCCCCAAGCGGCTCAACGCCATCGCCATGGTGCCGATCCAGGACCCGGCCGGGGCCGCCGAAGAGGCGAGGAGAGCGGTGCGGGAGCTGGGCCTCGCCGGCGTGCTGCTGCCCGGCATGGCCGGCAACCGGCCGCTGCATTCCTCCGAGTACGAGCCGTTCTTCGCCGCCGTGGACGAACTCGACACCCCCATCGGCTTCCACGCGGTCACCGGCATGCACGACACGCCGTGGGCCGACTGCTTCACCGACTTCTTCTCCACCCACGTCACCGCCATGCCGTTCTCCATGATGGTGGGCATGATGTCGGTGGTGCGCATGGGCATCCTGGCGCGCTACCCCAACCTCCGCTGCGCTTTCCTGGAGATCGGCGCCACCTGGTTCCCGTACTGGGCCTGGTGGGTGGGAAAGCACATCGAGCACGTCCGCGGACCCAGGGGCGACGGGCGGCACGAGGGCAATTGGGGTCGTGCGCCCTACATCCTGCCGGAGAGCATCCGGGAGCCCATGGAGGACATCCTCTCCGGCCGCATCCTGTCGGGCTTCGAGGACGACGAGAACCTGCGCGCCATCATCGACCAGGTAGGCGCCGGCTCGCTCATGTACGCCAGCGACTACCCCCACAGCGACATGGACTGGGGCCGGGTGGACGCCATCAGGAACAACGACTCCATCACCCAGGAAGAGAGGGCGGCGCTGCTGGGCGGCAACGCGCAAAGGTTCTACAAGCTGGAGCTGGGATAAGGCCAGGGATAACACCGCCGGTTCGCAAGCATTCGTTCGGAGACAGCATATGCCCAAGAGTCACGACGAGATTGACTATCCGCAGTTGGCGTTGAGGGGCACGGTCACCTTCGTCGGAGACGTCATTGGCCCGGTTCTTCCGGAAGAGTATTGGGAAAGCCTCGATCCGGCGAGTGACATCAAGCCCCCTCCGCCACCTCTAGAAACATCCTCATGAAGTTCTTGCCCAGGATACCCGCCGCCTCGCTCTTCGAGAACCCCGCTGCCAGCAGCGCGGCGGCGAGGTCCGGCAACTCACCGTAGTTGTCGAAGGCCGTGTTGCGCAGGCCGTCCATGTCCGTGCCCACGGCGAGGTGCTCGGGGCCGACGAGGTCGGCGAGCTGTCTGAAGCGCCGGGCCCACCGTTCCAAACCGCCGCGTCCCGCGGGCCATACGCCGATGACGCCGCCGGTGGAGGCGATGAGCCGCGCGTGATCGGCGTAGATGAATCGCGTGTACTTGCGCGGCGTGCGGCGCAACGCGGTGTGGCTCAGCATGATGGGCCGTGTGGTGAGGTCCACCACGTCGCGTGTCACTTGCTCCGTCGCGTGGGCCACGTCCACGATCAGGCCCAGGCGGTTCATCTCCCGGATGACCCGCGCTCCAAACGGGGTGAGGCCGTGGTGGCTCGGCTCCTCGGTCTGGATGTCCGCGACGGCGTTGATGTTGTAGTGCACGAGCTGGATGGAGCGGATTCCGCGCTCGTGGGCCTCCTGGACACGCTCGATGCGTTCCTCCAGGAAATCGGCGCCCTCGGCGGCGAGGATGGCGCCGGGCCGGCGTGTGCGTTTGGCGTCCAGGATGTCGGCGGGACTCAGCACCGGCAAGAGGCGACCTTTGTCGAACCACGGATCGAGCACGGCGAAGCGGGCGTAGGTGTCGCGATACGACTCCCCGGCTTCGAATTGCCGTTGCGCCCGGATCCTGCCAGACTGGCGGTCCCGGCGGATGACGGCCCGATCCGTGCTCACGCAGAAGAAGGCGGCGCTCAGGCCGCCCTGGACCATTTCAAGGACACGCTGGTCCAGACCGGTGTTGTCGCGGTGAAAACGGCCCGGATGGGCGTGGATGTCCACCGATGGTTGCTGGCCGAGCAGATCCATTGCGGAACTACCGACACTTTCGTCGGTCGGAGCGCCGGAACCGCGCTTACGCGGCCAAGCTGCCCATTAATCGCCCGTAACCCGCCACGCTCTCCCGGATGCGGATCAGCTTCAGCGCGTACCAGATGTAGGCCTGGCAACTGGTTACCACGGGCTTGCCGATCTCGTGCTCCAGGATCTCCACGTCCTCGATGGTGGGCCAGCGCGGGCACGGGATGAAGATGCCGTCGGCCTCCGGCGCCTTCTCGTAGAGGCGCTTGGCGATCTTGTAGGAGGCGTGTACCGGCAGGTCCGAGATGGCGGAGTTCTTGCGCACGCCGTAGCCCTCGATCTGCAGCACCTCGAAGCCGGAGGCCTCCAGGAACGCCTTCATGCGCGCGTTCAGGTCGTCTTCGTGCGGCGTGGCCACCACGAGGCTGTGGAGCCCCATGGCCTTGAGGGCCTCCACCTCGCCGGTGATGCCCGCGGTCACGGGAACGCCGGTCTTCTCGGTGAGCTTGCGCCCCATCTCGACGTCGCTGCCGTGGCCCAGCTTCGTGAAGAGCGGCGAGCCGCCCAGGATCACCACGTCGCAGCCGTTGTCCACCAGGTCCAGGGCCGCTTCCTCGATGCGCTCGAGTTGACGCTCGAAGTCGGCGTCCACCAGTTGCCTGATGGTGCCGGTGCTGTTGAGCAACTGGAACCCCGCGGGCAGCATCCGATAGAACTCGTACACCAGCGTGTCTCCGCGGGACGGAGCCACGTGGCCTACACGCGCGCGCCAACCGTACATGAAGAGCCTCCGCTACTGTCTTTCCTCAGACCGAGGTTGGCGCGCCCACGTCCAGGCAGCGCTCGATCTCGGTGAAGACCTGGTTGAAGTGCATGATCCGCATCACGCCGGGATGCGAAAACGACCGGTTGTAGGGGTGGTGCGGCATCAATACCCGGGCGTTGGTATGCTCGGCTACGTCCTGGCAGTTCTCGTAGTTGTCATCGACGAACAGCACCACTCCGAGCTTGTCCACTACCGCCGACTTCTCCTTCTCCACCAGGTGCACGTCGGGGTTGGTGATGCCGTGCCGCCGGAACCATTCCGACGTGACCGCGTGGATGTCCCAGCTTTCGTGGCCCGTCCGGTGCGTGATGAACGAAAGCAACCCGCGCTGGCTCAGTTCCTCCAGCCGCGACCACTGCTCGCCGCTCAGGAGCGAATCCAATCCGTCCCAGAATCCGGGGTCCTGGCGCACGGCGTCGGAGCAATCCCTCACCGCTTCCTCGGTCAAGACCGGATGCGCCGAAAGACGCACGCTACGCAGCGACTCCGCCGGGATCGGTCCCTTGCCGACGCGCTTTTCCAGACGGAGAAGAAAAGGAGAGAGAAAGTCGGCCACCACGCCGTCGATGTCCAGCCCCACCATCGTGACCAGAGCTTACGCAATCGAACGGTGCGCCGCAATGGCGGCCGGACAAGTGCCGCGCGAATCCTTGACGGGGCTTGGCGGGTCGGATAGAAAAGTACTTTCTTCAGGCACACCGCAACACCCGCCCGCTTTCCTCTGAATCAACCGGAGCTTGAAGCGCAGGACCATCGGGTCGGCGGCGGCGTATCGCATTTTGCCGCACGGGCGCGCTCACCAGCCCCAACCATCGTGAGCGGTTGCGTTCAACCAGTCAGGAGAGGTCATGGCCAGAGTCGGTTTCGCACTGGGTTACGGGAAGTTCACCAACGTCCGGGAAATCGCCGATCTCATGCGGCGCGCGGAGGAGCGGGGCTTCGAGATGGGCTTCTTTTCCGAGACCATCGAGCTGATGCGCGACTCCGTTTCGGCCCTGAGCGCCATGGGTCTGGCCACCTCCAAGGTCACCCTGGGGGCGACCCAGATCGTCCGCCTGCGCACGCCCATCTGCATGGCCCAGTCGCTGATGACGCTGGACGAGCTTACCGGTGGGCGCATCACGCTGGCGCCGGGAGCCTGTACCCGTAGCCACGCACGGGTCCACGCCATGGAGCACCAGGATCCCCCTCAGGTGCTCAAGGAGTACATCGAGTCCATGCGCCTGCTCTTCACCGGCGAGAAGGTGGACTACGACGGACAGTTCGTCAAGTTCAAGAACGTCGGCATCGGCTGGAAGCCGCTGCGCGACAACATCCCGCTCTACATCCCGGCCACCGCGCGCCCGGGCCTGAAGCTCGCCGGCCAGATCGGCGACGGCGTGGTGCTGAACGCGGTGTGCTCGCCCGAGTACACCGCCAACGCCCTCAAGATCATCAAGGACGCGGCCGAGGAAGCGGGGCGCGACTTCTCCAAGTTCGAGGTGGCCCAGTTGATCAACTGTTCCATCGCCGACGACCACCAGAAGGCCCTGGACGCCATCCGCTGGGAGGTGGCCACCAAGCTCGATCCCGTCCAGCTCCCGTTCATCGCCCGCCCCAAGATGAAGGTAGGCGAGCCCTACATCCACGAGGAAGACATCCCGACCTTCGAGAAGGCCCATGCCGAGGGCGGCATGGACGCGCTCATCAAGGCCATCCCGGACTCCTACGTGGAGGGCATGACCGCCAGCGGCACCCCCGACGAGGTCAAGGCGCGCGTCCAGCAGTACCGCGACGCGGGTGTCAAGATCCCGCTTCTACGGCCCGCGGCGGCAGACCAGACCGATGCCCTGATGGACCTGTTCGCCCAGTAGAGGCCGGGCCGGCATGTATCGCGTCGGCGTTGACATCGGCGGAACCTTCACCGATCTGCTCCTGGTGGCGGATGACGGCACTTCCTTCATCGGCAAGACCCTCACCACCCACGGGGACCCGAGCGTGGCGGTGGAAACGGCCCTGCGCGAGGGATTGGAGACCGGGATCGTGGACCGCGCCCAGCAGGGCACGGTGGTGCACGGCACCACGCTTGTCACCAATGCCCTGATCGAGCGCAAGGGCGCGCTCACCGCGCTGCTCACCACCGCGGGCTTCCGCGATGCCCTGGAGATCGGCCGCGAGCACCGCTACGAGCTTTACGACCTCGACCTCGAGTTCCCCAAACCGCTGGTGCCGCGCTACCTGCGCTTCGACGTGCCCGAGCGCGTGGCCGCGGACGGCGCCGTGCTCGTGCCGCTGGACGAGGAATACCTCCGCGGGCTGGTGGCGGAGCTTCGGGACAAGGGTGTGCGCGCCATCGCGGTGTGCTACCTCAACAGCTTCCGCAACCCGGCCCACGAGCGCCGCACCCGGGAACTCATCGCCGAGGTGGCGCCGGACATCCGCGTGTCCGTGAGCGCCGACGTGGTGCCCGAGATCCGCGAGTTCCAGCGCACCAGCACCACGGCGGCCAACGTCTACGTGCAGGAACGCGTCGCCGCCTATCTCCAGGAGCTGCAACAGCGACTGGACGGCCTGCGGTTCAGCGGCAGCTTCTTCGTCATGCTCTCCAGCGGCGGCATCGGCACGCCCGAGACCGCCGCGCGCTTTCCTGTGCGCATGCTGGAGTCGGGGCCTGCGGCGGGCGCGCTGGCGGCGGCGGCCCTGGGACAGCGCGCGGGCTATCCGGACCTCCTCTCCTTCGACATGGGCGGCACCACTGCCAAGCTGTGCGCCGTGGAGAACGGCTACCCGCTCAAGGCTCGGGAGTTCGAGGTGGACCGGGTGTACCGCTTCCGCAAGGGGAGCGGCCTGCCCATCAAGATCCCGGTCATCGACATGATCGAGATCGGCGCCGGCGGCGGCAGCATCGCCCGGGTGGACACGCTCGGGCTTCTGAAGGTCGGACCGGACAGCGCCGGGGCGGAGCCCGGCCCGGCGTGCTACGGCCGCGGCGGCACGGACGCCACCGTCACCGACGCCAACCTGATCCTGGGCTACTTCGATCCCGACTACTTTCTCGGCGGCGAGATGAAGCTCTACGTGGAGGCGGCGCGCAAGTCCTTGGGCGAGCTCGCCTCCCAACTCGGCATGCGCGTGGAGGAGGTGGCCTGGGGCATCCACCAGATCGTCAACGAGAACATGGCCAACGCCGCCCGGGCGCACCTGGGGGAGCGCGGCAAGGACCCGCGGGAACTGCCCATGTACGCGTTCGGGGGCGCCGGGCCGGTGCACGGCTGCCACGTGGCCGAACTGCTGCGCCTGCCCACGCTGATCTCGCCCATGGGTGCGGGGGTGGGCTCCACCTTCGGCCTGCTGGCGGCGCCCCTGGCCTTCGACTTCGTGCGCAGCGCCTACAGCCTGCTGGACGAGCTGGACTGGTCCTTCGTCAATGGCATGTTCGACGACATGTGCGCCGAGGGCCGTGCCATCCTGGAGCAGTCGGGTCTGGCGCCGGACGATATCGTCTATGAGCGCACCGCGGACATGCGCTACACCGGCCAGGGCCACGAAGTGTCCGTGCCCATCCCGGACGGCGTGCTCGACGCGAGTCACCTCGGCGCCATCAACGATGCCTTCGAACGCACCTACGAGCACATGTACGGCCGCACGGTGCCGGACGTGGTGGTGGAGGTGATCAACTGGCGCGTGGTGGCGCGCGGGCCGGAGCAGCCCCTCGACTTCTCGACCCCGCGCGGACGCGTCCCCGGCAGCCACGCACAAAAAGGCACGCGCCCCGTGTATTCCGCGCGGCGGGGCGAGTTCGTCGACACCGCCGTGTACGACCGTTACGCGCTCACGCCGGGCATGGCCTTCCCGGGCCCCGCCATCGTGGAGGAACGGGAATCCACCCTGGTGGTGACCGCCCGCGCCCGCGCGCGGGTTGACGATCATTTGAACGTGATCGTAGAGTTCGACTACGAGTAAATCCTGTCGCCGGCGAGAGGCGATCCGTGCCGGGGAAGATTCCGAGCCCCGTGCGCGGCCGCCCCGGCGACCATCGCTCCACGCACCGAAGGTCAACCATGAGCACCACCGCCATCGATCCCGTTACCCTCGAGGTCATCTGGAACCGGCTCCTGTCCGTGGCCAACGAACAGCAGGACGCCCTCATGCGCACGGCCTTCAGCACCATCGTGCGCGAGAGCCAGGACCTGGCCTGCGGCCTGTTCGACACCCAGGGCCGCATGGTGGCCCAGTCGGTCAGCGGCACCCCCGGCCACATCAACGCCATGGCCACGTCCATGGGGCACTTCCTGCGGGAGTTCCCCGCCGACACCCTGGCGCCCGGGGACGTGCTCATCACCAACGACCCGTGGCAGACCGCCGGGCACGTCAACGACATCACCATCACCACGCCCATCTTCCGTCGCGGGCGGCTGGTGGCGTTCTTCGCCAACACCTGTCACGCCGCGGACATCGGCGGCCGCATCCTTTCCGCCGAGGCGCGGGAGGTCTACGAGGAAGGGCTGCGCATCCCCATCATGAAGCTCTTCCACGCGGGCGAGTCCGACCCCATCCTGCTCAAGATGATCCGCGCCAACGTGCGCCTGCCCCACGAGGTGGTGAGCGACTTCTATGCCCAGTCCGCGTGCAACGACGCCGGTGGTCGGGCGCTCATCGAGACCATGGACGAGTTCGGGCTGGACAGCTTCGACCCGGTGGCCGAGGAGATCATCAGCCGCTCCGAAAAGGCGGTGCGCGCCGCCATTGCCGCGCTCGAGGACGGCGCGTGGGAAGGGGAGACCTGGAGCGACGGGTTCGAGGAACCGATCTTCATCAAGACGAAGCTCGAGGTGCGCGGCGACGAGATCTTCATCGACTTCGCCGGCTCCTCGCCCCAGAGCCGCCGCGGCATCAACGTGGTGATGAACTACACCCACGCCTACGCCAGCTTCGCGGCCAAGGCGGCCATCTACCCCGACGTGCCCCACAACGAGGGCAGCTTCCGCCCGGTGCATGTCACCGCGCCGGCGGGGTCCATCCTCAACGCCAACGACCCGGCGCCGGTTGCGGCGCGCCAGACCGTGGGCCATTTCGTGCCCACCGCGGTGTTCACCGCGCTGGCCAAGGCGCTCCCCGGCAAGCTCATGGCGCCCAGCGCCGACCCCATCTGGCTCAGCGTGTGGCGCGGCCAGGACCCGTCGTTCAACCTGACGGTGTTCCAGGTGGGCGGCACCGGCGCCCGTCCCACCAAGGACGGGCTGAGCGCCGTGGGCTTCCCCAGCGGCGTCGCCGGCGTGCCCGCCGAGGTCATCGAGAGCCTGTCGCCGCTGGTCATGCACCGGCGCGAGCTGCGGGTGGACTCCGGCGGCGCCGGTACCTGGCGCGGCGGCCTAGGCCAGTTCACCGAGTTCGCCAACCGCGCCCACGGTCAATGGAGCGTCAACGGCATCCTCGACCGCACCCGCTACGCCGCCCCCGGCATCATGGGCGGCGGCCCGGGCCTCCCCGGCGAGTTCATCCTCGACGGCGGCGAGCGTCCCAACCCCAAGGCCCAGACCCACCTGGGCGGGGACCGCAGCGTGCAACTGAACCACCCCGGCGGCGGCGGCTACGGCGACCCCATGAAACGCGACCCCGAACGCGTGCGCGCGGACGTCGTCTACGGCTACATCACCCCCGAGGCCGCCGCCCGCGACTACGGCGTGGTGGTGCGCTTCACCGGCCGCGACGACGAGAAGGTGCGACTGCCCGAGCAGTGGGTCATCGACGAGGCCGCGACGCGGGATCTCCGGGGGGACTCAGCGTCCCGATAAGGAGATTCGCATCGAAGTCGCATTTCTTCGTCATTGATATGAGAATAAAGTCTGTTCAATGATTTCTGTCAGTTACGGAACCCCGTTACACTCCATTCCGTCATTCCCGCGAAAGCGGGAATCCAGGCGGGGTAGGGCCGGGCCATGAGGCCGCCACCCCCTGTCCCCTGGATTCCCGCTTCCGCGGGAATGACGATTTTAGGGGTTGGTGCCATTGCGTGTCTGAGCAGAGTTTTGTGTATCCGAGCAGAGTTTTGACACGGCCTGGAAATCGGGAATGACGGTTCGGGGGTTCGGGAGACGGTGTCACCACTATTAGTACCGAGGACGTCAGATCATGATTCTGACTGAACGCATCGCGCTCGTCACCGGCGCGGCCACGGGCATCGGCCGGGCGACGGTCCTGGCGCTGGCGCGCGCCGGCGTCGCCGGCGTGGCCATCAACTACCGCTCGGCCAAGGACCAAGCCGAGAGTTTGGCCGAAGAGGCGCGGGCGCTGGGCGCCGAGGCGCTGTGCGTGCACGGCGACGTGCGCGACGACGGCCATGTCCGCGAAATGGTTGACCGGACGCTCGAGCGGTTCGGGCGCCTGGACATCCTGGTGAACAACACCGGCATCACCCGGTGGGTGCCGATCACGGACATGGAGGCGTTGACCGACGACATCTGGGACATGACCCTGGACGTGAACGTCAAGGGTGCGTTCCGGTGCGCCCGGGCGGCGGCGCCTCACCTGCGGGCCACCGGGGGCATGATCGTCAACGTGTCGTCCATCTCGGGAGTCATCGCGCCCTCGACCATGTCGTCCCTCGCCTACGGCACCGCCAAGGCGGGTCTCATCTACCTCACTCGCGGCCTTGCCGTGGCCCTGGGGCCCGAGATCCGCGTCAACGCGGTGGCGCCGGCTTTCACCGACACCCAGTGGATGCGCGACCACTACGGCGCGGACTACGACGCCATCATCGAGCGCGCCTCGGCCAACTATCCCCTCAAGCGCGTGGCGAAACCCGAAGAGGTGGCCGGCGCAGTCCTGGGTCTCATCACGGGCGGTGACTTCGTGACCGGCCAAACCCTGCTCGTCGACGGCGGCCTGAGCCTGAGCTAGCCCGGTCGTCCGTTGAGCCCTGGACACGAGAGAGCGTCACCATGACCAAGACCGAGTTGATGACCGCCATGCAGGCCCATCGGCTGGTGGCGGTGATTCGTTCCAGCACTGCCGAGGAGGCGCTGGCCACCGCCCGGGCCGTGGGCGAGGCCGGGATCTGGTTCGTGGAAGTGACCTTCACCGTCCCCGGGGCCGCGGAGGTGATCCGCACGCTGGCCGGAGAAGGGGAGGTGCACGTCGGCGCCGGCACCGTGCTCTCCGAGGAGCAGGCGCGCACCGGCATCGAGGCGGGCGCGCGCTTCATCGTCTCGCCGAGCCTGGAGCTGGACCTTGTGCCGCTCTGCCGCGAGGCCGGCGTGGCCTCCATCCCCGCCGGCGCGACTCCGACGGAGATCGTCCGGGCGCTGCGCAGCGGCGCCGATCTGGTCAAGATATTCCCCGCGGACTGCGTGGGCGGACCGCATTTCATCCGGCAGATGCTGGGCCCCTTCCCCGATGCCCGCTTCATGGTCTCGGGCGGCGTCAACAAGGACAACGTCGCGGAGTACGCCGCCCTCGGGGTGACGGGCATCGTGCTCGGCAGCGCGTTCCTGGCGGACGTGTTGGCACGGGAGGGCCACGCGGGGCTCGTGGCCAAGGCACGGGAGTTCGTAGATCTGCTCAGTTGAGCGTGCGCGACCCCGACCCGGACGGCGGCGCCGGCGCGTCCCCCCCGAACTCCAGGAGGCTGACGAGCAGGTCTTGCCGTTCCTTGAGGGAACCGGCTTCCAGGAGCGCCTGTTTTTCCGATGGGTGGAAGGGCATGGCGACACCCAGAAAGTTCACGAAGTCGGCGTCGGGTATGGGGCGGAGTTGCCCCAGGTCGACGGAGAGGCCGCGGGCCTCGGCGTAGCGGCTCAAGGCGTCGGTCAGGCGCGGACGGTCGACGGTTTCCGAAGCGGCCTCATCGAGGTCGCCGAAACTCGTGTAGTCCGGGAGCACGCGCCGGTAGCCGCGTTCCACGGACAACTCTTCCTTCACCCGGAAGCGGCTGATGCCGCGAAGCTGCACCATGTAGCGGCCGTCGGGAGATTTTTCCCACCGTTCGATGTGGCCGGCGCAGCCGACCTCGTAGAGATTCGGCATCGCGTGCTCGGCCCCCGGCTGGGGCCTGTTGTCCCTTTGGGGAGTGAAGGGTTGGATCATGCCGAAGACCCCCTCGGCCTCCAGCGCGTCCCGCACCATGTTGCGGTAGCGGGGCTCGAAGATGTGCAACGGCAGGCGTGTCCCGGGCAGCAGCAACACCCCCGTCAACGGGAAGACCGAGAGAATTTCGGGCAACGAGACGGACGCCGTATTGTCTTCCATGCGCAACCCTCCTGCTACCGTCGATTATAGAGCCTCGCGCACCCCCGTCAACCCGGTTTCCTCGCTGACGCGAGAAGCCGGTGTCAGGCGTATTCGTCGTAGATCCCCTCGAACTTCGCCAGCTTGAAGCGCACCATGTTGCGCGCCGCGTGGGTCACCACCCGGCGGTCGCGCTCGGTGGTGCAGAAGCGCGCGATGACCTGGGCCGCCAGCGCGGTGTGTTCCTGGTCCGCCACCGCGTGCACGGTGAAGAATTCCCGCTCGTGGTCGTTGACGCCGTACCGCCGTGCAAGGCAGGCGTCGAATTCCGCCGCGTAACGGCCCACCATGCTCTCGTTCACCAGCGCGCTGGTGCGGGTCTCCGCCGGCGAGCCCAGGAACATGCCCCTGAGAATAGCCGCGGCGTGGGCCTGGCATTCGAAGATGGGCAGCGCCTCGGCGAAGTCCTCTTCGGTGAGGCCGATGGCGAGGCCGAAGCGCTTCATCAGGTCGGGATGGGTCTGTTCTTCCGTGAAGGCGTGGAGGTAGAGGTCGAAGAGCTCCTGGTTGTGGGCGTTCTTGGCCATGCACAGGGTGAACCCCTTGTTGATGGCGATGTTGAGCAGGTAATGCTGCAGCGCGAAGCCCTGGAGCCGGCGAGTGGTCAAGGTGCCCTCGCGCAGGTCCGTGAAATAACGGCAGGCCATCAACCGCTCGACGCCCGGTTGGATGATCCCCTCCGTGACCGAGTCCACAAATGCTTGAGATGTCATGACGCCCGCGACCCTAGTGGAACCGTCGCACTGCTGTCAAGCGCCGCCGCCGGTTGAAGAGGGCGGCGAAACAGGGAATAGTAACCCGACATCAGCCGAAAGGAGCGCCGCCATGTGGAAGGGATTCAAGGTTATGGACGCGGACGCGCACATGCACGAGCCGCAGTACCTATGGGAGCGCTACGTCGAGCCCGCCTACCGCGACCAAGTGCCCAAGGTGGCGTTCATGGACGGCGCCTTCATGGTGTACGAGCCGGACGGGCGCATCATCCCCAAGACGGAGAAGCAGCCCAAGCTGCCGCGCACCGCGTGGGCGGACATGGAGGCCAAGTACGGCGAGCAATACCGCACGTGGTGGTCGGCGGAAACGCGCCTGAAGGACATGGACGCCCACGGCTGGGACGTGCAGGTGCTGCTGCCCACCGGCAACAACGGCAACTTCGCCTACCGCGTGGCCCTGAAGGACGCCAGGCTGGGCGCCGCCATGTGCCGTGCCTACAACAACTGGTGCCGGGACTACTGCGACACCGATCCCAAGCGGCTCAAGTTCGTGGCGGTGCTGCCGGGCGCGGACACCGGGGACATGGTGACGGAGGCGCGGCGCGCGGTGGAGGAGCTGGGCGCGGTATCGGTGCGCAACCCCTTCCTGCCCGAGGGTCGCTGGCTCCACGAGCCCGAGTACGACGCACTGTGGAGCCTGGCGTGCGAGCTGGACTTTCCCATCTCGGTGCACGGCGAGTACCGGCAGCGCCGCTTCCACCCCTTCGCCGGTGGCAACCGCGGCAACGTCGACGACCGCGACATGCAGCAGCTCGCGCTGCGCGGGCTCGACCACGCGTTGGGCTTCCCGTGCGACAACATGGCCACCATGGGGCATTTCATCTTCACCGGCATCCTCGACCGCTTCCCCAAGCTGCGCCTGGGCATCCTCGAGTCCAACGTCGGTTGGGTGCCTTTCTGGCTCGGGCGGATGGACGAGCACACCCACGGGCGTAACAGCGTCATGGGCAACGCGGTGGAACGCCTGCCCATGCTCCCGAGCGAGTACTTCAAGCGCCAGGTCACGGTGACCTGCGACAGCGACGAGAGCGCGCTGTCCTACGCGGTGGACCACCTGGGCGGCGAGAACATCGCGTGGAACACCGACTATCCGCATCCGGACGCGCCGCGGCCGGAGAAGGCGCTGCCCGACTTCGACGCACAACCGATTTCGGACGAGGCCAAGGCCAGTATCCTGTGGGACAACGCGGTGACGCTGTTCGGTCCCCGCATCCTGGCGTAGCAGGACTCTGATCAACGGTGGCGGCGTCCGGTGCCGGCCGCCGTGCATGCGAGCGAGACATGGACGAGATTCGATTCGTAGACACGACGTTGCGTGACGGCCACCAGAGCCTCTGGGCCGAGCGCATGACCACGGGCATGATGCTGCCGGTGGCCCGGACCATGGACGAGGCCGGCTTCGACGCCATCGAGCTGATGTCCGCGTCCCACCTCAAGAAATGCGTGCGCGAGCTCAAGGAGGACCCGTGGGACCGGGTGCGCATGGTGGCGGAACGCGTCACGCGGACGCCGCTGCGGCTGATGGCCGGGCGGGTCAACGCCTTCGAGATCACGCCCGTCTCGGTGTACGAGCTGTTCATCGAGCGCATGGCGGCCAACGGCATCCGCCAGGCACGCATCTCGGAAGAGTGGAACGAGCTGGAAGGGTGGCGGCGCAAGGTCGGCATCGCACGCAAGAACGGCCTGGAGCCCATCGTCAACCTGATCTACTCGGTGTCGCCCAAGCACACCGACGCGTACTACGCGCGCAAGACCCGCGAGGCCGCCTCCCTGGGAGTGCCGTTCCTGTGTCTCAAGGACCCCGGCGGGTTGCTCACGCCTGAACGCACGCGCACCCTGGTGCCCATGATCTTCGAGAACGCCGGCGGCATCCCGGTGGAGCTGCACACGCACTGCACCACCGGCCTGGGCCCGCTGTGCTGCCTGGAGGCGGTGAAGCTCGGCGTGCGCACGGTGAACACGGCCGTGCCGCCGTTGGCCAACGCTTCGTCGAACCCGTCCGTGTTCAGCGTCGCCGCCAACCTGCGCGCCCTGGGCTACGCGTGCGCCGTGGACACGGACGCGCTGGAGGAAGTGTCGGAGTTCTTCACCGCCGTGGCGCGACAGGAGGGTTTCCCCATCGGCGTGCCGGTGGAGTACGATTATGCCCAGTACCAGCACCAGGTCCCCGGCGGCATGATCTCGAACCTGCGCCACCAGCTCGCCAAGGTGGGGCTGGAGCACAAGGCGGAAGAGGCCCTGGACGAGGTGGTGCGCGTGCGCGCCGACCTGGGCTATCCCATCATGGTGACGCCGCTGTCGCAGTTCGTGGGCAGCCAGGCGGCCATCAACGTCATCGTCGGCGGGCGCTACGAGGAGGTCACCGACCAGATCATCCAGTACGCGCTGGGGCTCTGGGGCAAGGAAGGCGCCGACACCATGGACCCCGACGTGAAGAACAAGATCCTCGACAGGCCCCGGGGCAAGGAGATGGCCCGGTGGGTGCCGCCGGACCTGACTATCCAGGAAGTGCGGCGCAAGCTCGGCGGCCCGGGCGTTTCCGACGAGGAACTGCTGCTGCGCTGGATGCTGAGCGAGGAGGAAATCGCCGTCATGCGCGCCGCCGGCCCGCCGCGGGAGTACCGGAACGCCCGCGCACCCATGGTGACCCTCATGGAGCAACTGGCCCACCGCGGCCGCTACCACGACATCCACGTGCGCCGTCCGGGCCTGTCGCTGTCGCTGCAGCGGAGCGGGGCGTAGCAGGTGTGTCAAGCCTCTCATCCCCCGTCATTCCCGCGGAACAGGCTGTGTCAAAACACCATTCAAGAGAGGCAACAACCCCCAGAAACGTCATTCCCGCGAAAGCGGGAATCCAGGAGGGGTAGAGCGGGGAAACGCCGCTGTAGCGCCCTGCCACCACCCCTGG
>JAJDXX010000139.1 GCA_022823055.1 Candidatus Binatia bacterium
TCCAGGGGTGGTGGCAGGGCGCTACAGCGGCGTTTCCCCGCTCTACCCCTCCTGGATTCCCGCTTTCGCGGGAATGACGTTTCTGGGGGTTGTTGCCTCTCTTGAATGGTGTTTTGACACAGCCTGGCAAGCGGGAATCCAGGGGTGGTGGAGGGGTACCGTGGCCAAGTTGCCTAGCCCCTCCTCTCCTGGACTCCCGCTTCCGCGGGAATGACGATATGGGGTGGCGGTGCCATTTCGTAGCCGAGCGGAGTTCTGACACATCCTAGAAAGCGGGAATGACGATTCCGGGGCCTCCGCGCACATCCGGGGCCTTGCAAACTAGGCCTTCCGTCCCGCGGCACCCCGCAGCACCGAGCACGCTACGCCCACAAGGCCGATGCCCGTGGCGACGAGGAACGTGTCCTGAAGCGCGGCCGTGAAGTGGGCCGTGTCCTCGGCCGCTGGAAGCGCATCGGCGATGCCCGAGTGCATGCGGAAGGCCAGGGTCATGAGGAAGTTGCCCACCGTGATCCCGAACACGTTCCCCAGCCCGAACATGGTGTAGAGGGTGCCGGTGGCCACGCCCCGGTGCTCCAGGGGCACCGAGGCGATCAGCGCCGTGTGGTTGGCGGGGAAGAAGAGGGCGGTGCCCAGTCCCCCCAGCGCCAGCACCAGGGTCGGCAGCGCCCAGTGGGAATCCGGCTCGAAATACACTCCCAGCACGCAGGACAGCGCGAAGAGCATGGCCCCTGCGGTGGCGGGGATGCGTGGCCCGACCTTGTCGGAGATGACGCCACCCAGTGGCGACAGTGTGGTGGCGAAGACCGGCGCGCTGAGGAACAGGATGCCCATGAACGACGGGCTCAGCCGCAGCACGTCCTGGAGGTAGAACGGCAGCAGGTACACCGTGAGGGTCATGACGACGGAGACCAGCAGCAGCGTCACCGTGCTGAAGGCGAACATGCGGATGCGGAACAGCGCGAGGCTCAGGATGGGGCTCGGGGCACAGCTCTCTCGCCACAGGAAGCCGGCGCCGAACGCGGCGAAGCCGGCGACCGCGGCGACGCGCCACGCCGGGGTGAGCCACTCCATGAACTGACGGTCCAGGATGCCCATGAGCGCCAGGGTCGCGCCCACCAGGAGGACGGCGCCGAGGTAGTCGATGGCGGGGCGTTCGCCCCGCGGCGCGCCCGCGTCGGGGTTGTCCCGGCGGCGCTGGTACGTGAAGCCCAGGACGGTGGCGGCGGCGCCCAGGGGCACGAGAAAGAAGAAGGCGGCGCGCCAGTGGACGTACTGGATGATGAACCCGCCGAGTCCCGGACCGAGCAGAAAGCCGCCGTGGTGCGCTGTCGTCATGAGGCCCTGGGCGCGGCCACGGGTCTCCTCCGACGACGCATCCATGGCCAGGGCGCGTCCCTGTGCCTGAATCATGGCGGCGCCGATGCCCTGGAGCGCGCGATAGACGATGAGCTGGGCGATGTCCCCGGCCACCCCGCAAAGGAACGAGCTTGCCGTGAACAGCACGATGCCCCAAATGTAGACGCTCAGGCGTCCGTACACGTCGCCCACGCGCCCGAACACCAGCGACAGGGCGGCGGTGGCGAGCTGGTAGGAGATGAACGCCCAGGATATGCCGATCATGTCGGTGTGCAGGCCCGTGGCGATGGACGGCAGCGAGATGGCGAAGATGCGGCTGGCGGTGCCGGTGGTGAACGTCACCAGCAGGGCGGTGCCCAGCAGCAGGGCGTTGGCGCGTGATGTCATCTTGAATCGGGGGCAAGTGGTACAGTAAGAAGTTAGGTAGCAGATCAAGGGATGCCGCGGTAGGAGCCTTGGGGGCGGTCTCTTGAAACCTGTTCATCGAACCCTCTGAGAGAATCGGAATGAGCAAGAGGTTTCCATCCGCGGGGTTTCTCCCCCGGTTCCTGATCGCGTGCGCAGCCATGGCCGTGACAGGACTCGTCGCGCCGCCGGCCCTGAGCCAGACGCCCCCCGAAGCCGAGCCCCCTCGGGCGGCGGCCCCTTCCGCCGAGCTCCCGCCGGCGGCCCCGCCGCCGCAGGCCCTGGCGTCTCCTCCGACGACCGCAACGGCACCGACAGCCGCGGTGAACATCGATCTCGACGAGGCCATGGTGGATGACCGCATCGGCTTCATCGAGCGCCGCCTCACGGCAAGCCGGTCGCGGGTCGAGAGCCTCCTCAGCACCATCGAGCTCGGGGTGTTGAGGATCCAGAAGAGAACGCTTGCCTTCCGCCGGGAGCTGGACGATCTGCGGGCCGAGCTTACCGAGCAGGAGCGCCTCACTGCCCAGGACATGCGCAACAAGGGGCGGCTCGTGGACTTGGTGGAACGGTATGGCGCGGGCGACTGGGTGGCGCGCCACATAAAGGTGGAGCTCGAGCGGTTCCGCCATCGGGGACAACACAGCGCCGCAGGGTCCACCGACGAGGAGTCGTTGCGCCGGCGGCTCCGGGAGCACCGGCAGGCGCTGTTCGAGTTGGGCACGCTGCTGTTCCGCGTGGATGCCGACGCACGGGACTACGCCCGCGCCCTGGCCGCCGAGAAACCGTCCGCGCGTGAGAGCGCCGAACTGGACAGGATACTCGGGGAGCGCAAGGGCGCACTCCAGGCCCAGGAGCGGGTGCTGGATGCCCTGGCGGAGTACTCCACCCGCTTGGCGGACCTCAAGCGCGAGCGCGAAGACGAGCTCGAGAGCCTCTACACCTTGGTCCTGGACAGGATGCTGTGGCTGCGCAACCGGGAGCCCTTGGGCCTGTTCCCGCCCAACTGGGCGTTTCTCGGGCAGGCCGTCGACGGCGCCGTCGCGCTGTCCGCGCGCGTCTACGGGCTGTTCCAACTGGAACGGCGGATGGCCCAAGGCCGTTTCTCGACGTCATGGTGGCCGTGGGCCGCGGCCGTGCTGGTCTTCGCCCTCGTGCCGTGGCTTGCGCTGAGCGCCCGACGGTTCCTGCGGCGCCGGTTGGCCGACCACAGGGCGCGGGGGAGCGACGCGCCCGCCTATCGCGGGGCGCTGCTGTTGGCGCTCCTGACCGCGGTTTGGCCGGTCTACGTCGTGCTGGTCACGTTGGTGCTGCCGCAGTTCGGCCTGTCCGAGAGCGATTCCCTCGGGCCGGTGGTTGTAGAGGCGTTGCAGCTCACCGCGCTGGTTCTCTGGATCGCGCTGTTCGGCGCAGCGGTCTTTGGTCCGGGCGGACACGGCGAGCGCCGCTGGGGGTTGACTCTGGAGGCCGGCGGCGTGCTTCAGGGAGGCTTGGCGGCGGGGTGCGTGGCGGCGTTGGTGCTGCTGATACCGCGGTACGTGCTGTTGAACTCCCCGGGGGACGACGTGGCCGCGAGTCTGGCCTTGGCGCGACTTCTCATGATCGCCTTCGCCCTCCTGGTGCTCTTCCTGGCGGCGCTGGGGGTCAGCCGGCGACGCGCCTTGATGCAGGCGATTCTCGGGCCAAGCCGCGCGCATGACGGGTTCTTGTGGTCGGTCTGGCCCTTGGTTCATCTCCTGGTCGTCGCGGTCTTGGGCACCACCATTGCCTTGAACCTGCTGGGCTACCAATACGCTTCGCAGTTCTTGTGGCAGAGGATCATGGGGTCCGGGTTGCTGGCGCTGGCGGTGTGTATCCTCTCGTTTTATCTCAAGGGCGCGGTGCGCGCCTTGTGGAGGGGGGTCATTGCCGGACGGGCGGGCTTGGACCCGGAGGGCGGCGCGGCCGACTCCGGGCACGGCGGCCCGTTGCGGGTGCTCGTGGACCTGCCGCTCGCCATCCTGGGCGCGGTGGCGCTGCTCGAGGTATGGGGCTTCTCCGTGCTGGAATTCCTGGGCACGCCGGCGGGCGAGACGGTGCTGGCGCGGGCCGCCTTGATCGCGCTTGTGATCGTCTTGGGAATCGCGCTCGTCAGGCTGAGCAACGCCGCCGTGCTGTCCCTGCTGCGTCCCCGGGTCCTGGACCGGGTGGGCAGCCGGGAAGCCGGACGCAAGCTCCAGACTCTCGGGCCGCTGGCGCAGACGTCGGTCAAGCTGCTGGTGGTGCTCGTTGGCGCGCTGCTCATCCTGCAACTCGTGGGTGTCGAGACCGGGCCGCTCCTGGCGGGCGTCGGCATCTTCGGTCTGGCCGTGGGCTTCGCCGCCCAGTCGCTCATCAAGGACATCATCAACGGCCTGTTCATCCTCACGGAAGGCAGCGTGGGCGCCGGCGACGTCGTGGACGTGGGCGGCGTCACCGGCGTGGTGGAGAAGGTCACCCTGCGCTCGGTGCGCATCCGCGACCTGAGCGGCAACGTGCACTTCGTGCCCAACAGTACCATCGAGCACGTCGAGAACATGACCAAGGACTTCTCCCGCTACCTGCTGGACGTGGGCGTGGGTTACCGTGAGGACACGGACGAGGTGGTGGCGGTGATGCGGGAGGTGGACGAGTCCATGCGCCAGGACCCGCAGTTCCGCTGGGACATGCTGGAGCCCATCGAGATCATGGGCGTCGACCGCTTCGAGGATTCCGCGGTGATCGTGCGTGCCCGGCTGAAGACCCGGCCGATCCAGCAGTGGCGCATCGGCCGCGAGTACAACCGGCGCCTCAAGAAAGCGTTCGACGAGCGCGGCATCGAGATCCCGTTCCCGCACCGCACCGTCTACTGGGGCGAGACCAAACAGGGACAGCTTCCGCTCCAGGTGGAGTCCCGGCCGGGCGCGAAGGCGACGGACCCGGTTGCTCCGGAACCCCCGGAAGCGGAAGGCAAACAACCGAAAGAAGAGGAGTAGACTCCATGGCACGAAACAGCTCGAGACTGAGCCTTGAAAAGGCCGCGATCATCGTCGACGAGACCCTGGCCGAAGCCCGCCGTCTGGAACTCAGGCCCATGGCTGTCGCCGTGCTCGACGACGGCGGCCACCTCAAGGCCTTCAAGCGCGAGGACGGCGCCAGCATCCTGCGCCCGCAGGTCGCCATCGGCAAGGCCTGGGGCTCCCTGGGCATGGGCGGCTCCAGCCGCTCCATCGCCGACCGTCTCAACGAGCGCCCGACCTTCCTCGCCGCCCTCACCGCACTGGCCGACGGCAAGGTCGTCCCGGCCGCCGGCGGCCTCCTGATCCGCGACGGCGACGACGTCGTCGGTGCCGTGGGCGTCAGCGGCGGCACGTCCGACGAGGACGAGGACATCGCCCGGGTGGGGGTCGCGGCAGCGGGGCTGGAGTGCTTCGATTGAGGTCCCCCATCCAGCACATTCTCAAGGAAGTAGACGCTTGAGGTGAGGGCGGACTCCGGAAGCGCCAGCGGACCAATCCACTCGTAGTCGATTGGTTCCAGAACCACGAGCCAAAGGAAATTTTTTCTGAGTGTCCTGACTTTGGGCGAATTGCGCTTGGGAGGGTAGGAAGGACAGGTCATGCGAGCGGTGGTGCTCACGGGCCACGGTGGCCTCGATCGGCTGAGCTTTAGGGAAAACTGGCCGCGTCCCTGCCTGGAACCGGGCCAAGCCCTCATCCAAGTGGGTGCCTGCGGCCTCAACAACACGGATGTCAACACAAGGACGGGGTGGTACTCGGCCGGGGTCTCGGGGGCCACGACAGGGGAGGCGCTTCAGGACGCCGGCGAGACGGATGCGGCCTGGGGCGGAAAGGCCATCGCCTTTCCCCGCGTTCAGGGCGCGGACGTGTGCGGGCGGGTGGTTGCCCTTGGCGCCGGTTGTGACGCCTCGCTCGTGGGCAAACGGGTGCTCGTGGATCCTTGGCTTCGGGACTGGAGCGACCCGCTCGATCGCGGAAAATGCGGCTACTTCGGCTCCGAATGTGACGGCGGCTTCGCCGACTACGCGGTTGCCGACGTACGGAACGTCCACCCGATCCACAGCGATCTCTCGGATGCCGAGCTGGCAACCTTTGCCACTTCCTACATGACCGCGGAGTACATGCTGGACCGCGCCGGGGCAGGGGAAGACGACCGTATCCTGATTTCCGGTGCTTCCGGCGGCGTCGGCTCCGCCCTGATCCAGCTCGCCCGGCGCCGCGGCGCCGAGACCGTCGCGCTCTGTGGCGAGGACAAGGCCGAGGCGGTCGGGAGCCTGGGCGTCGACCATGTGCTGCCGCGCGCCCCCGAAGACCTGAAGGCGGCCCTGAGGACGGCCACCGGTGCAGAAGAGGTGACCGTGGTAGCGGACGTGGTGGGCGGTCCACTCTGGCCCCGGTTGATCTCGGTCCTGAGCCGTGGCGGCCGTTATACCTGCGCCGGCGCCATCGCCGGCCCCGTGGTCCGGTTCGACCTGAGGGAGTTCTACTTGCGGGATCTCGTCTTCACCGGCGCCACCGTACCTCCACCCGATGTTTTCGCGGACCTCGTGGGCTACATCGAGCATGGCGAGATCACGCCGGTGTTGGCGGCGACTTACCCCTTGCGGGAACTGGTCGCCGCTCAGCAGGCGTTCATGGCCAAGCGCCACATAGGCAATATCGTGGTCACGACAGCGGGTGATTCCTGAGGCGCCGACCTTGCCAATCTTTGCCAATACGGCTAGCGTTGTACCATGACCACAATGAACATCTCGTTGTCCGACGCCCTCAAGTCCTTCGTGGACGATCAGGTCGGCGCGGGGGGTTACAGCAGTTCGAGCGAATATGTCCGGGAGCTGATCCGCAAGGAACGGGATCGCCAGCACCTTCGCGGCCTGCTTCTCGAAGGCCCGGCGTCGCCGCCGGCGGTCACTGCCGACGCGGGCTACTTCGACGACTAACCGCTCTCCGCGACTCTCGCGGCCGATGTCTTTGCCGATTCCCTCACCCCCTCGGACTTGGCTCGCGGGGGAAACCCGCTTGCGCTGACATCCCACCATCGACCCTGGACGCTCGGAACTCGATTGTCTATATTGAGTGACTCACCAAACAGAGTCAGTTCATCACACACATTTTCAGGGAGGCATCGCTATGGCTGGCAACGGAAAAGAGAAGTGGCAGGAGCCCACGGGCGAGATGCAGAAAGCGGGTTACGGGAAGTTCCTGCGGCCCAACACCGCTTATGACACCTTCATGGAAGAGCAGGAGATCCCCATCTACCGGGACATCGGAGTGGAGAAGGTCCAGAACCTGCCCAGGAAGATGTGGAAGCGGCTGGGCGGAAACGCCAGCTTCATCCAGCTCCTGGGGACGGAGGGCCTTTGGGGATCCTACGTCGTCGAGGTTCCGGGCGCCGGCGCGCTGAACGAGGAAAAGCACCTGTACGAAGAGCAGTACTTCGTGGTCGAAGGCCGCGGCACCACGGAGGTGTGGGCGGAGGGCAGCAACAAGAAGCATACCTTCGAGTGGCAGCAGGGGTCGCTGTTCGCCATTCCGATGAATGCCAGCCACCGCATCGTCAACGCCACTTCCAGCCCGGCGTTGCTGCTGGCGGGCACCACGGCGCCCAACATCATGAACCTTTTCAACAACACGGACTTCATCTTCAACTGTCCTTACACGTTCACCGACCGCTACGAGGAGACCGAGGACTACTACAAGCCCAACGAGGAGATAGAGCCCGATCCGGTGCGCGGGCTGGCCATGCGCCAGACCAACATCATCCCTGACATCGTCACCTGCGAGCTGCCGCTGGACAACCGCCGCTCGCCCGGCTACCGGCGCATCGAGCCGCACATGGTGGGCAACAGCTTCTACCTCTGGATCGGCCAGCACGAGACCGGCCGCTACTCCAAGGCCCACGCCCACGGCTCCGCCGCGGTGCTCATCTGCGTCAAGGGCAAGGGCTACACCTACACTTGGCCCTCCACCCTGGGCCCCACGCCGTGGAAGGACGGCAAGGCGGAAGGCGTGAGGCGGCAGGACTACGAGCCCGTCGGCATGGTGAGCGCGGCGCCCATGGGCGGCAACTGGTTCCACGCCCACTTCGGCGTGAGCGCGGAGCCGCTGCGCCTGTCCGCGTGGTTCGGCCCCAACGCCCCCGGACGCGAGCGCGGCCGGCCGGGTGAGAAGGCCATCGACTACGGCGCCATCGAGATCAAGGACGGCGGCACCGCCATCGCCTACCGGGACGAGGACCCGTTCCTGCGCAAGGAGTTCGAGGAGACCCTGGCCAAGGAGGGAATGAAGTCCAAGATGCCCGACGAGATCTACCAGCCGGAAGCCTAGGAACCGCTCGTGGCCGACACAGGATCCCTCGGTTTCACCGGTTCCGGCAGGCACATCGTTGAGGAAGACGAGATCAAGCTCACCAGCGTGGGCGTGGACATCGGTTCGTCCACGTCCCACCTGGTGTTCTCGCGCCTCGAGTTGAGCCAGGAAGGCACCCGTTACGTCGTCAAGAAGCGCACCGTGCTGAGCGAATCGGAGATTCTGCTCACCCCCTACACCGACGACCTGACCATCGACATGGAGCGCCTGGAGCGCTTCATCAACCAGCAGTACGAACGCGCCGAGCTCAAGCGCGAGGATGTGGACACCGGCGCGCTGATCCTCACCGGCGTGGCCGTGCGCCGGCGCAACTCCCGCGCCATCGCCGAGCTGTTCGCGGAGGAGGCGGGCCGGTTCGTGTCGGTCACGGCCGGCGACGGGCTCGAGACCACCATGGCGGCCCACGGCTCGGGAGCGGTGGCGCGCTCCGGCAAGGAGGACGCGGTGGTGCTCAACATCGACGTGGGCGGCGGCACCAGCAAGATCGCGGTGTGCGCCGGCGGCAGGGTGCGCGAGGTCACCGCCATCGACGTGGGCGCCCGGCTGCTGGCCATGGACGGCGCCAACAACGTCGTCCGCATCGAGGAGGCGGGGCGGCGCCACGGCGGCAAGGTGGGCGTTGAGCTGGAGTTGGGCCGAGTCATGAACGAGCAGAGCCTGGAGGCCATCGCGTCGGAGATGGCGGACCGCCTGTTCGAGGTGGTCAACCAGCAGGAGCTGACCGACGAGACTCGCGAGCTGCTGCGGCTGCCGCCGCTGGCGTACCGCGGCAAGGTCGACGCCGTCACCTTCTCGGGCGGCGTTTCCGAGTTCATCTACGGCCGCGCCGAAAACGGCTACGGCGACATGGGCGCGCTCCTGGGCCGGGAGATCCGCCGGCGCGTGGAGGGTCTGGGCATCCCCATCCTGGAGCCCGCGGCGCGCATCCGCGCCACCGTCATCGGCGCCTCCCAGTACACCATCCAGGTGAGCGGCAGCACCATCTTCATCTCGCCCCCGGACGCGGTGCCGGTGCGCAACGTCCCGGTGGTGCGCATCGACTTCGAGTGGGGCGACGACATCGATCCCGCCAAGGTCATCGGCGCCATCGACAACGCGCTGCGGCGCCTGGACCTGCAGGACGGCCGCCAGCCCGTGGCGCTGGCGTTCCACTGGGAAGGGTCCGCCACTTTCGCGCGCCTGCAGGGCTTCTGCGGCGCGGTGGCGGAGGGCCTCAAGCCGGTGCTGGACAAGGGGCACCCGCTGCTCTTGGTCAACGACGGCGACATTGGCGGCATCCTGGGCCTGCACTTCAAGGAGGAGATGAAGCTCGACAAGCCCATCATCTCGGTCGACGGCATCGCGCTGCAGGAGTTCGACTACATCGACGTGGGCGCGCTGATCCCCTCGTCCGGGGCGGTGCCCGTGGTCATCAAGTCCCTCGTGTTCCCCAGCGCGGAACAGAACGCGGCCATCCGGCAGTAGGCGGGTCGCCGGGGGCTTGTGTCGGTTCTCGGTTGGGAGTAGAGGACGAGCCATGCAGGCGCGAGAAATCCAGGCGGTTCCGCCCGATCCCTACCGGGCCTGGTTCGAGTGCATCGCCGGCTGCCCCGGACGCTACAGCCTCAAGGAGATCATCTACGCGTGCCCGAAATGCGGCAATCTCCTGGAGGTGCGCCATGACCTGGACCTCCTCCGCAAGAAATCGTCGGCATACTGGAGGGAGCTCTTCGACCAGCGCCTGATGGGCAACCAGTGGCCCTACGGCAGCTCGGTCTGGGGCAAGCGCGAGATGGTCTGCCCCGACGTGGAAGACGCCAACGTGGTGTCGACCCTGGAGGGCGGCAGCAACCTCTTCTGGGCTGAACGGCTGGGCAAGGAGATCGGCCTGCCCGACCTCTGGGTCAAGCTGTGCGGCAACAGCCATACCGGCTCCTTCAAGGACCTGGGCATGACCGTGCTGGTGTCCATGGTGCGCCAGATGATCTCGGAAGGGGTGGAGGTCCCCGCGGTGGCGTGCGCGTCCACCGGCGATACCTCCGCGGCGCTGGCGGCCTACTGCGCCGTGGCCGGCATCCGCGCCATCGTGTTCCTGCCCAGGAACAAGGTCTCCACGGCGCAGCTCATCCAGCCCATCGCCCACGGCGCGGTGACGCTGGCCATCGACACCGACTTCGACGGCTGCATGGAGTTGGTGCGGGAGCTGTGTACCCGCCACAACATCTACCTGGCCAACTCGATGAACTCGCTCCGGGTGGAGGGCCAGAAGACCGTGAGCATGGAGCTGGTGCAGCAGTTCGACTGGCAGGTGCCCGATTGGGTGGTCATCCCCGGGGGCAACCTGGGCAACGTCAGCGCCCTGGGCAAGGGGTTCAAGCTGATGCACGACCTGGGCATGATCTCCAAGCTGCCGCGCATCGCCTGCGCCCAGGCCGAGCGGGCCAACCCGCTCTATCTCAGCTATCTCAAGGGCTTCGACGAGTTCGAGCCGGTGCAGGCCCAGCCGACCCTGGCCAGTGCCATCCAGATCGGCAACCCGGTGAGCATCCGGAAGGCCATCCGCGCTCTCCAGTACTTCAACGGCGTGGTGGAGCAGGCCACCGAGGACGAGCTGGCCGACGCTGCCGCCCGCGCCGACCGCACCGGACTGTTCAATTGCCCTCACACCGGCGTGGCCCTGGCCGCGCTGTTCAAGCTGGTGGACCGGGGCGTCATCCGCAAACAGGATCGCGTGGTGGTCATCTCCACCGCCAACGGCCTCAAGTTCCCCGAGTTCAAGATCAAGTACCACGAGGGGCGCCTCGAGGAAGTGGCGTCCCGCCACCCCAACACCCCCATCGACGTCCCCGCCGACTACGACAAGGTCCGCGACGCGGTGTTCCGCGCCATCGAGGATCACCCTTAGTCACTCGCCGCGAAATTCCCCCGCCAGCCGCCGCGCCTGACCGACCAGGTAGAGGGGCAGCGACAGCAGGTGATAGTCGAGGGCATGGCCGTCCGGCAGCCTTGTAGAATCGTGCAGCAGGCTCGGCGCCGCGGCATTGAAACGAAGCCCGAATGCGCTGCCCTTTTCCTTCAGGAACTGGTGCAGCGACTTCAGCGAACCGGTGGCGCCTGCCTTGACCTCGACGGGAACGACTTGCGCACCCAAGGTCATCAGGTAGTCCACTTCGGCAGCGGCGTTCCTGATTTCCCGCGCCCAGTAGTACAGCGCCGGCGTCTCGTAGCCGGGACCGCTGTAGAGCAGGTGCTGGCCGATGAACTGCTCGGCGACGGCGCCGGTGTTCACCAGCGTCAAGTCGTGCCTGCCAAGGTCGAGCAGGTCCAGGTGCAGCGCGGCGCACATGAGGCCGACATCCATGAACAAACACTTGAAATGGCGCTCGTTCATTTCCGCGGCCAGCGGTACGCCGTTGGCAGCGGTGCGGCAGACCTTGTAGGCGATTCGCGCCATGCACAGCAGTCGCAGCGCGTCCGCCAACTCCGCGGCGCGGTGGTCCCGGCTGATCCCGACGTACTTGAATTTGCGTCCGACCAGGCCTGGCAGACTGTCGAACACCATGCGCACCCGGTCCCGGGAACTGCCGTGGCTGTACTTGTTGAAATCGTCCCGATAGGTGGCCATCACGCTCTGCTGGATGCGGGCGAGCTGCGGGAAGCCGCCCTCCGCGTTCCCTTGCCCCTGTGCATAGCCCGAGACGGCCTCCGGAAGACCCCCCACGATCCAGTATTCCCGCAGCAGGTCGAGGTACCGTTGATGCACTGCGTCAGGAAAGGCATCCTCGAGATCGGACAACGAGATGGCGCGCAGGTGGGCGGACAGTTCCGGGCGCCCCATGGCGTCCAGGAAGTCCTCGAAGGCCAGCGGCCCCAAGTGTAGATACTCGACCCGGCCCACGGGCATCGAGAACCGGGTGTCGGCGAGGGCGAATTCCATGAGCGAACCCGCGGCCACGACATGCAGTTCGGAAGCTTCCTCGTAGAAGTATCGCAGTACCGCCAGCGCTTCCGGGGCCGCTTGAATCTCGTCGAGAAACAGCAGGTGGGTTCCGGGCACAATGGTTTGACCGGTGAGCAGCGCGAGCGTGGAGAGAATCCGCGCCGGGTCCCGAACGGTGAATGCCTGGCGCAATTCCGGGTTGCGCTCGAAGTCGACCGTGACCAGCGACATGCCCGCGGTCCGGGCGAACTCGCGCACCAGCGTTGACTTACCCACCTGCCGGGCGCCACGGATCACCAACGGTTTGCGGCTCCGCCGGGCAGCCCATTCCTCAAGGTAAGCAATCTCTCGCCGCTTCAGCATGACTTCCAGCACAATTTATGTCGAATGCGCGGGATGTGTTAAAAGAACCCTATCATTTAGCAGTTGTAACGACTTTATACACGGATATTTTATCAGACACTCTATGCGAATTCAAGAATAGACCATCTTCCGTCCTGATCCCACGGGTTCAGCCACGAAACAGTACTATATGTTGAGTTCTCTGGGCAGCCGGTGAGAATCAGGGTATTGGGGGAACCTACCAGGCGAAGTTTCCGTCGTCGTCGAGCGGCGAGAAGGGGTTCCAGGCCACCTCCCACAGATGCCCGTCGGGATCCTTGAAGTATCCCGAATGGCCGCCCCAGAAGACGTCCTGCGCCGGCTTGACGATGGTGCCGCCGGCGCGTTCGGCTTCGTCGAGGACCGCGGCCACGTCCTCGCGCGAACGGACGTTGTAGGCCGGGGTGACCGCGCCCGTCGGCCCGCCCCCCGTGTCGGGCAGGCCGATGTCTTCAGCAAACTTCTCGTGCGGATAGAGGGCGAAACCGATCCCGTTGAGCGTAAAACAGACGATGGAACCGGCGTCCTCCTGGCTTGCGACTCGCCAGCCGAGGGCCTCGTAGAACGCCTGGGCACGACGAAGATCCGCTACCCCGAGGGTGATGATGCTGAGACGCTGCTCCATTTCTTTTCCTCCCAGGGATTACGATGAATCGGCAGAGATCGTTCTGCGCATGGTGGGAGCTTGGCAGGAACGCCGAACCAAGGAATGGCTCTGTGCGGGGCTGCTAAGCCTCCGGCGCGAACTGCAGCGAGGCCAGCCGCGCATAAAGTCCGCCGCCGCTCATAAGCTCCTCGTGGGTGCCGGCGGCGACGATGCGGCCATGGTCCAGGACCACGATGCGGTCGGCCTTGAGGACCGTGGCGAGGCGGTGGGCGATGATGAGGGTGGTGCGGCCGGTCATAAGGCGCTCCAGGGCCTGGTGCACCAGGTGTTCGCTCTCGGCGTCCAGTGAGCTGGTGGCCTCGTCCAGCAGCATGACGGCCGGATCCCTGAGGATGGCCCGGGCAATGGCGATGCGCTGGCGCTGGCCGATGGACAGCCGCAGGCCCTTCTCTCCCAGGAAGGTGTCGTAGCACTCGGGCAGGCCCCGGATGAAGTCGTCTGCGAACGCCGCCCCTGCGGCCGCCGCCACTTCGTCATCGGTGGCGGAAGGCCGCCCGTAGCGGATGTTCTCCCTGGCGTTGGCGGAGAACAGGACCGTTTCCTGGGGCACCAGTCCGATGCGGCTCCGCACCGCCTGGGGGTCCGCCTCCCGCAGGTCCACGCCGTCCAGCCGGATGCATCCTCCGGCCGGGTCGTAGAATCGCAGCAGCAGCTTGAACACGGTGCTCTTGCCGGCCCCGGAGGGGCCTACCAGCGCTACGGTCTCACCGGGTTCGATGGCAAGGGAGAACGCGTCGAGCGCCCGCTCTCCGGGGCGTGACGGGTAGCCGAACTCCACGGCGTCGAGGCTCAGGCTCCCCCGCGGCGGCTCGGGCAGGGGCCGCGGGGCCGTCGGCGGGACGATGGCCGGTCGGGCCTCCAGCAGCTCCATCAAACGCTCCGTGGCGCCGGCGGCCCGCTGTACCTCGCCCCACACCTGGCTCAGGCTCGCCGCCGATCCCGCCACGAATATCGCGTAGAAGACGAACTGCACCAGGACCCCGGCGGACATGCGGCCGCTGAGCACGGCGTCCGTCCCCAGCCACAGCACTCCAACGACGCCGCCGAACATGAGCGCGATGACCAGGAAGACGAGCAACGCCCGGTTGCGGACCCGCACCAGCGCGGCTTGGTAGGCGGCCTCGGCCGCCTCTGCGAAACGGTCTTTTTCACTGCTTTCCTGGGTGAAGGCCTGGACTGTCTCCACCGCGTCGAGGTTCTCGCCGGCCAGCGCGCTGGTGTCGGCCACGCGGTCCTGACTCACTCTTGACAGGCGCCGCACGCGCCGGCCCAGCACCAGGATGGGCAGCAGCACCAGCGGGATCAGCACCAGTACCGCGCCCATGAGCTGCGGGCTGGTGACGATCAGCATGACGAACCCGCCCACGAAGATGAGCAGGTTGCGCAGCGCCATGGAGGCGCCCGAACCGATGATGGTCTGGATCAGCGTGGTGTCGGTGGTGAGGCGCGAGAGGATCTCGCCGGTGCGGGTGACCTCGAAGAACGTGGGGTTCATGCCCAGCACGTGGCCGTGAATCTGCTTGCGGATGTCCGCCACCACGCGTTCGCCGATACGGGCCACGAAATAGAAGCGGCCGGCGGATGCCACCGCCAGAACCGCGATGACTCCGAGCAGCATCTGGAAATGCCGGCCGATCAACGTCCGGTTCTCTTCTGTGAAGCCGATCTCCAGTATTTGCCGGGCGGCGATGGGCAGGACGAGCGTCGCCGCCGCCGCCGAGAGGAGGGCCAGGACGGTGAGGACCAGCAGCCACGGGTACGGCTTGAGGTACCCGACAAGATGGCGCAGCGGACGCAGGTTCCGGCCGCTGGGCCGGGAGTCCGGGAGATTTCCGGGCGCTTGCATGGGGTTAGTGGGCGTCCATACCAAAACGGGTGCCACCGTTCCGCACGATGGCACCCGTTTACGGCTTCGGGCTCGCTTCGCCTAAACGTTGACCACCACCACGCCCTTGGGCTCCAGGTAGTAGTCCAGCGCTTCGGGTCCGTGCTCGCGGCCCACGCCGCTGGACTTGACGCCGCCGAAGGGCAGCTCGTCGTAGCCGTAGTGGAGCGAGTTGACCCACACGTTGCCCGCCTCGAGCCGGTCGATGGCCTTGTTGGCGTACTTCATGTTGCTGGTCCAGATGGACGAGCCCAGGCCGAACTCGGAGGCGTTGGCGCGCTCGATGGCCTCGTCGATGTCCTTGAAGGTGAACACCGGGAGGGCCGGGCCGAAGCACTCCTCGGTGGCGATGCGGGCATCGTCGGGCACGTCCGTGAGCAGCGTCGGCAGGTAGAAATGGCCGTTCCGGAACTCGTCGCCTTCCGGCCGGGCGCCGCCCGCCACCGCCTTGGCGCCGCGCGCCTTGGCGTCCTCCACCTGCTCCTCCACCTCGGTGCGCTGGTAGTCGACGTGGAGCGGTCCCATGCGGCTTTCCTTCTTCATGCCGTCGCCCACGGTCTTCTTCTGCAGCCCCGCGGCGAGCTTGCCGACGAAGTCGTCCGCGACGGACTCGTGCACGAACAGCCGTTTCACGCCCAGGCACATCTGGCCGCAGTTGAAGTACCGTCCGATGTCCGCCATCTTCACCGCCAGGTCGACGTTGGCGTCCTCCATGACGATCATGGGGTCGCTGCCGCCCAGTTCCAGGGTGACCCGCTTGATCTCCCGGCCGGCCACTTCCATGACATGGCGCCCGATGGGGGTGGAGCCGGTGAAGGCGATGCGGCGGATGCGCGGGTTGCTCAAGAGCTCCTCGCCCACCGAGCCGCCCGGACCGCTGACGTAGTTCACCGTGCCCGCGGGAAGGGACTTCTTGCCGCCGGCGTAGGTGGCCTGCGCGATCAGCTCCATGCACAGCGCGGTGGCCAGTGGGGTGGTGGAGGCCGGTTTCACGATGATGGTGTTGCCGGCCGCCAGCGCCGGACCCACCTTGGTGCCCATGAGGGTCAGCGGGAAGTTCCACGGCACGATGGCGCCGCACACCCCGATGGGCTGGCGCACCACCATGCCGTAGGCGTTCTTCTGCGGCAGCGGCACGTGGGAGCCGCGCACCTTGGAGGCGAGGCCGGCGTAGAACTCCAGGCCGTGGATCAGGTGGTGGATCTCCAGCCCCGCCTCGAACAGGGTCTTGCCCTGCTCCTGGGTCAGCAGCGCCGCGATGTCCTTGCTGCGCTCCTGGATCAGCTCGCAGGCGCTCTCCAGCGCCTTGCCGCGGTCCTCGGGGGTGGTGTCGGACCACTCCTTGAAGGCCGTCTCGGCGGCCTCCACGGCTTGGCGGACGTCCTCTTCGGAGCCCTTGGCGGCGTGGTCCACCAACTCGCCGGTGGCCGGGTTGCGTACTTCGTAGGTTTCCTTCTTCACGGCGTCGACGAGTTCGCCGCCGATCAACAGCTTGGACATTCGATACCTCCGGATGGTTGAGTATTGGGCTGATCGTTGGGCCGCGCCACGGCCACACTGCCGGGCGCCTGCCGCCGAGAGTGCCCTTGTCGTCTACAGGCCCTTGAACTTGGCGGTGCGCTTGCCCAGGTACGCCGCGACTCCCTCGTTGCCGTCTTCGCTGGCGAAGGTCTGGGTGAGCACCTCGCGCTCGAACGCCAGTCCCTCGGGCAACGAGACATCGATCCCCGCGTGGACCGCGCGCTTGATCTTGCCCACGGCCATGCTCGCCTTGTTGGGCGGCACGAACTGCCGGGCGTAGTCCATGACGTCCTGCAGGAAGGTGTCGCGCTCGTAGATGTAATGCACGAGACCCATTTCCAGGGCTTCCTCGAAGGCCACCTGCTTGCCCGTGGCGCACAGCTCCAGGGCCTTGGCCCGGCCCACCAGGCGCGGAAGGCGCTGGGTGCCGCCCATGCCCGGCATGACGCCGAGGTTCACCTCGGCCAAGCCCACCCGGCCGCCGTCCCTCTTGGCGATGCGGATGTCCGCGGCCATGGAGATTTCGAGGCCGCCGCCGATGGCGTGGCCGTTCATGGCCGCGATCACCAGCTTGGGCGTGTTCTCCATGCGCATCAGCACCTCGTGGCCGTGCAGCGCGAAGTTGGCCTTGTAGGACAGGGTCTGGTTGCCGAGCATGTTGATGTCGGCCCCGGCCGAGAAGAACTTGTCGCCCTTGCCGGTGAGGACGATGACGTGGGTGTCGTCGTCGAAGCGCGCCTTGATGAGCGCGTCGTCCAGCTCGCGCAGCATCTCGTGGGTGTACGAGTTGACCGGCGGGTGGTTCAGCTCGATAAGCGAGATGCCGTTTTCGGTGGTCTGTTCGATCGTGCCGTCTGCCATGGGTGCCTCCTGAAACCGCGTTGATGGTGTCTGCTTGACACTGAGAGTTCGAGCCCCCTGCGTCCTTCCGCGGCCGGCGGGCTCGCCCTGGAGCCCAACCGCTGTCGTCTCCCAATGCGTTGGAACCGAGCGGGAAGAATCGTGGCGTCGGTCGTGGCGCCGGGCGCGCTGCCCACGCCGCATCTCCGGCGAGCGCCGCGCTCGCTCGGGAAGTACGGGAGCGCGTAGAAGGATAAGGGGCTGCGTCGTGTCCGTTGCTTCATCTGAATTAGCCGGGAGGGCGGGGCAAGTCAATACTTGGCGGTCCGTGCCGTGGCGGCCGCGCTCTCTTCGAGTCCGCGTCGACGGCCGTCGGCGGATCGTGCGCGGCCTCGTTGGAAAACGCGCCCCCGTGTGGCAAGAGTACACGATGGCCAAGCAGAATACGCGACAGAAGCTCATGCGCGACGGCATGAATGCGCTCCGGCGGGAAGGGCTGGAGACGGAGTCGCCGGACGGGACTCTGGTGGAAACCCTCGTGCAACGGTTCGACGCCGAACCCGCGGTCTCCCTGGCCGTGGCGAACGTCCTCGGCCGCATCCGCGACGCCTCATCGGTGGAGGCGCTCAAGGGCCTTGAGCCGCGCGCCGGCCACAAGGAGGTCCGGCGCGAGATCCGCCGGTCGCTGTTCAAGCTGGCCCAGGCCGGACTCGGCGCGGCCGAGTCCGAGGCGTCACAGGGGGAGGCAACCGGTACGACCTTCAGTCTTGCCCCGGAGATCGAGGGTTACCTGTCGTCCGTTACCGGAGCCGGCTCGCGCATGGTGATCCTGGCGCGCCCGCAGCTCGGCGGGCTGATGGTGCTGCAGGCGGCGGTGAACGACCGCCGCGGACTCGAACGGCTGGGCGGCACCGTCATCCGGCGCAAGGAGCTACGTCAGATGATGGAGGAGATGAAGGCCCAGGTGGGCGTGTCCGTCACGCCGGTGCCGTGGGAGTACGCCGATTGGCTGGTGCACGACGCTTACCAGAAAGTGAAGGACACGCCGGGCGAGGGGGTCGCCGACTATCCCGTCCTGCGCAGCCGCCTCGCCACGGCCAAGCCCGCGGAGCGCGCCCATCCGGTCTTCGATGCCATGAACGCGGAGGGCATCGAAGCGACCTCCCTGTCGGAAGTCTCCGACAAGCTCCTGGAGGAACCGGAGCTGCGCACGTGGTTCGTGGAAAAGGAGCTGATGGAGCCTTACCTCCAGCGCCTCGACGAAACCGAGCAGAGCCGCATCGTGCTCAATCCCATGCAGAAGGAGGAGCGCTTCCGGGGCGTCCTGCGGGAAGCCGTCCAGGGCCTCTTCCTGGGCGACGAAACCGCGCCGGTGTTCGAGGCCCGCCTGGAAGACGCCGCCTACCATCTCCACGCCTCCGGCCTGGAGGACCAGGCCCGGCAGGTCCTGCGCATCGCCCTGGCCATCCGCGACCGCGACCTCGGAAGCCTGGGCGTGCCGCTGCTCGAAACCCTCGTGATGCGCAGCGTCGGCCTCTACAAGGAACAGGAGAAGCAGGAAGCGGCGGAAGAGCCGTCGCTGATCGTCAAGCCGTAGCCGGTTTCTCGACCACGTGATGCTTGGTTGCTCCTATTGGACAGTTCGTGGGAAGACGTCACCACGTGTACCGACTCGTTTGACCACCTGGTCGATAACCGCTTCTCGCACGATGTTGCCGACCAGGACTTCAATATCGTCACCTTCTTCTGCACCAACTAGAGCGTGGCCGAGAGGCGTGTCGACGTGAATGATGTCACGATTTGGAGCATTGACAGCATCGCTAAGGGTGACTTTGAGGGCCGGTTCTTTTCCTGAAAGAAAGCGGACGTAAACTGTATCGCCCACGGCAACGTAACGCGGATCCGCGTTTTCGACACCGCCCAGCGGTTCCAAGGCTGGTGGTTGGTGGATCGGACCTGTCGAGTCTGAAAGGGGACCCTTCTCGTCCGCAACAGCAAAGGGCTCGCCTTGCCCGTCGGCTACGGCTGAATCGTCATTGATGTTGAGCCACTCCAGTCGCGCAGTGATTGCCTGTCGTAGTTTCCTCGTTTCCTTTTGCGAATCATTGAACCAATCAGTCGACCATATCCTGTATAGGTGCCAGCCGAGACCCTCCAAGACTTCCTGGCGAAGCCGGTCGCGATCACGGGCCGATTTTGACGAGTGATACGATTCGCCGTCGCATTCCACTCCCATCAAGAAGCCATGCGGCCAATCTGGGTGCTTGACACCTATATCGACGAAATAACCGGCCACGCCGACCTGTGGCACTGGCTCACATCCCATAGCTCTCAGTTGTTCGATCACGAAGACTTCAAAATCGGAGTCAGGCTCTCTGGACCCCGGTTCTTCACTGTAAAGAAGGCCGGTAGCAGAGTACTCGAGCCATCGTTTCAACATATAGGCGCCAGGATTACCGTTCTCGTCTGCGCGTACATCCGCGGCTGTCATTGAGGAGAAAGTGACGATCTGTTGTTTTGCGCGTGAAAACAGCACATTGAGCCGCCTCTGGCCCCCCAAACCGTTAATCGGGCCAAAGCGTTGCATTACAGGGCCATTCGATTCTTCGGGACCGTATACGGTGCCGATGAAAATGACATCCCGTTCGTCGCCTTGAACATTTTCCAAGTTCTTGATGAAGAACGACTCCAAGCCATCGTTTCTTTTCGCCCAGTCATCAACATACTTCGCGGCAAGTGTATCTCGGCTCAGGGAATAGTCCATTTCCTCAAGAAGTAGGTCGCGTTGCTTCTGGTTCAGCGTTACCAAGCCCAGTGAACGATCGGGGCTCTCCCTCATGAATCGTAAGGCCGCATCGATCATTGCCCTGGCCTCTTCGCCATTGGTGCCTGAGTGATATCTGCCCTGCACGGAGACCAGGTGGACCCCCATGTCGCGTCGCGACTCTGTAGCTGAAGGAAATACGACGAGATCATCGTTGTAGATCATTTGGTTGGAAAATTTGATCAATCCAGAGTGGCGAGAGCGGTAGTGCCAGCGTAGGCGTCGTTTCGGCCTAAAGGCGGAGTTGGCCATCTCAAGTATTGATTCGTCGAGAACGGATTCGTCCTCCGTGTCTTCGTCCTCGATCATTTTTCGAAAGAAGTTGGTAGGAGGTAGCTGGTTGCTGTCCCCCACCACGATTGCTTGATGGCTTCGCGCCAATGCGCCAACGGAATCCTCGGGGGGCATCTGTGACGCTTCGTCTATGATGCACAGATCAAACTTCTGTTCGCTGCGTGGTAGATACTGCGCTATCGCTAGGGGCGACATCATCCAACACGGCTTCAACTCAAGCAATGCCCGGCCTGATCGGGTAGTGAGGTCACGAACCGGTATGTAGCGTTGTTTCTTCGAGATTTCGTTCGCCAGAAGCGCCATTTCGGTCCATGTGGATTTTGGCCCTACGCCGATCCCGTGGGGTGGGTTGCCGAGTTTGTACGCCGTGGCCCGAAGGTGAGAACGTCCCATTTCGATGATCTGACGGTCGAGTGTGGCTAACTGGGTCCGGAGATCATCCAGTCGCTTTCCGTGGAAACGTCGAAGTTTGTTGCCATGAATTCTGAAAACTTCGTTGGCGAGGGCGCGATGCAAGACCGCCTCCAGAATAGCGCCGAGATTGCACAGGGATTGGCCCTCGGCCAGAAGGATACTTACCAGCCAATCAAAGCCGGCGTCTGCCAGGTCTCGACGTGTCGCAGCATACTCAGAGTGGGCATAAAGCCCTTCTATGTCTACCGACGCCTCCTTTAGGTATCTGGCAACTTCCGTGTGGGTTCGCTTGGACGAGAAGTGGGAGGGGTTCATCCCCGTATGTTGACAGACTTGGGCAAGGGCAACGTCGGCATGAGCGTCAGTTTGAAACACTGAATCCAAGGTATTGATGGCGGATTGAATCTCCACTCTTTCCAGGATCTGGAGAGCACTCTCGGAGGTGTAATTTCGCATTGACGCGATCGCTTGCGCAGCCTCGATGTCGGTGCGCAAGGACTCGCAATCGGTTGAGGCGCCATGGAAACGCTCACCGCAGAGACCTTTCATTTCTTGGTTCTGATCCAGAAAGGCTTTTTGTCGTAAGTGAGTGGATACTTGTTCGGCGAGATCGTCCAACGACTCGACATTCACTGCAGGAGGGTTCTTGAAGTCACTGATTAGGCCTTCGAGGCGATCCAGTCTTTCCTGGAGGTTCGACAACCGTGAAGTTGCCTGTTCAATGGCGTGTCCTAGTTGGTCAAGGGTCTTGTGCGATACGACGTCGTTGAGCTCGGGAATTGACGTCAAGACATCGACGTGTGCGGTTTTCAAGAATTTCTTGATTTCCCTTCCTTCTATGCCGGAAAATTGCTGGTCGACGACGTCATAGAAACCGCACAACCCGTCGAAGGTATCGAAGTCGGTATCTATGCCCTGGAAGTGCACTCCAAACACCGTAGACGTCTGTGGGTCGGTACAAAATTTCCGCTCTGCCTCCTGCCATTCAACGAGCGCCGCAATGTCCTCTGCGGCTTGGTATCTTTTGAAGGATGCCCGACGTGCAACGGAACGGTAAAATTGTTTTGCCAGACGATACTTGGAGGACAAGAGCCGGAGGCGGCCTGCGCTTCGCAGTGTCTCGCCATGCACGGCGAGATCGGCGGACGGAAGTGTTGTGGTGGAGAATATGGCATTATGGGTTTCGTCTCGTTGCCTTCGCAGTTCCGTTCCCTGTCGGACGAGACGCGACAACACGGCGGTTACAACTGGATCTGCTGTGGTTTCATCGCGAAGCGCCAAGATATCGCGAGGTGTCAGATGGACCAGTTCCCTTGCTTGGGCGAGTTCGGGAATCGTCAACGAGGCACCCTCGGGCGCGAGTTCTACAAATCGGGCAAGCTTTTCGTACGAGTTGTTCAACCAAATCAGGAGGTTGGCCTCTTCATCGAGTCTCGACCGGAGCGTTGCGGTATTGAGGGTCTCGATTCCGCCGTCTTTGCACAGTGTCTTGATCTGCCGCAATCGGCCGGGCAAGTTGTCATCGTCGGCGTTCAAGAATAGCGCGGAAAGGTTTAGCCTCGCTGTCTGAAATCTTTCACACGCCTCAAGATAACGGGTAGCGTTTCGTATCTGTCGGTGCCGACAGAGCTTGGCGACTAGACCGACATCCAGTGACTTGGTCGGTGGTAGAGCGGCTAGGACGGCCTTGAGCAGCTTTAAGTCAGCCAGTGGTGTTTCAGGATTGATGTTGAAGGCAACCAAGGCATGCCGCGCGTGTGCCGCTACACGGTAGGCGTCCGATGCCGCTTCGGCGAGCTCGCAGGTCTGTTCGACAACAAGACGGTCAATGTTGACCAAGGTGTGAGCCTGCCAATACGGCGAGGCTAAACTAGCGGCCCGCCAGGACTCTTCCACTGCGGCGGCGATACGCAGCAACCTCCTCGTGTGCGTTTCGTCAAAGGAACAGATATCGGGAACCCTGTGAGTTGCTATGGCTTTGGGTTGTCTCAGAAGTAACTCATTTGCTGCGATGCCTCTACCGACAATTTCGTGTACAGTACGCCCCGTATTTCCGACAGAAGCGGAAAGGACAGCTATGTACTCTGCCAGTTCAGCTCTCGTCTGCCCGAACTCCTGGATTTTGCGGGCATAATCGCTGGAAGGCTCAGGCGTCCTCATCGTGACACGTGCGCGTACTGACGCAATGACGTCCTCTCGTGCAGACCGGTCGGCTTGGAGCGCGAGAATAAACTCTCCTAGACCGATCGCCTCGAGGCGGGATTTCACCACATCCAGGGCGGCTGTCTTCTCCGCTACGAACAAGACTTTTTTTCCAAGTGCGATTGCGGCTGCGATGGCATTGACAATCGTCTGGGATTTGCCTGTTCCCGGCGGACCTTCGATGGCGAGGTTTCGGCCGTCGGCGATGTCAATCAATGCACTGAACTGGGAAGAGTCGGCGTCCATGACGAGGACGGGAACTTTTGTCTCAAGATCTGGGTGATCGACGTCATACTCCTCCGGAAAAGGACTCGTCGCCGGCCCTGTTACACCCCCCAACAGTCTGTGAATCACCGTGCTCTGACTAAAACGATTCTGACTCGTGTCGAGATCGTGGTACATCGCCATGCGTGCCGACGGAAAGACTCCGAAAGCAACTTGGCGTCGCAACTTCCAACGAAGCGACTTCGGCGAGACTTCGGTGACCTTGATAAGGTATTCTTCAATGGAGCCCCCTGTGTATACTGGAAGTTCGACTCCAAAATCGTGACGTAGTTTCTCAATCAGAACTATATTGGTTTCCGCTTTGTCGCCAGTGCCATAGACCCAGAACGTTGGCCCTGCATGGGTCCTTTGTTTCTCGATCGCGACGCTCACGAGAACAAGTGGAGCAAGTGAACTCTCGCGGCTATTCGAGTCGTTCCAATCCAAGAACCCGAAGGCCGCATGGAGGACGTTGATCCCGGTTTCTTGAATCCACGTTCTACACTTTGAATGGAGGCCGTTTAGCTTGCGGTGCATATCATCCGGCAGAAGCAAAGTCTGTATCGCATCGTCCGCATGGCGGCCATCTGGGTTGGCCATGTCAGGATGGGGCAGCTCGTAGGAAGGGGAAATATGGTTGTTCCTTGCGTGTTGTGGCAAGGAGACGTCGGACGTTGTCTGTCTTGCGGGCATAGCGAACAGTTCGCGAAGCCGGTCTTTGAGGGCCCGCTCCACCTGTCGATTCTGCTCTAAGGCGGTATCGCTGTCTGCATCGATCGCGTCAACTGCGGCCAAATACGTCTCGTCCGTCAACCTGGCTTCCGCTAGCGCGTCTTGGAAGACGGTTGTCTGCTCGTCGCGTGGGTCGTCGTCTAGTGGCGGCAATGGAATGAACCGCATTCTCTTCTCGTTTTCCAAGCTGTACCAGAGGACGTCCGGCAACTCGTCAACCACGCGGATGTAGGAAGTCGACCGAGGGGAGAACCTAGTCGAAATTAGAGGGTTGCGCCGGCTAAGATCGAGGAGTTTGGGCCGGAGTCCTTCTATTCGCGACCTGACAAACTCCTGGAGTTCTGCGTTATCGGTCTTATTCGTGGTTTGCCCGAGCTGGCCGGTTGTGTCGTCCATACGCCTTCCTTCCGTGGTTGGACGAAGTTGTTTCTATAAAGAAATCAATGGGAAATCCAATTGACGCATCAGAGTAGAGTGACTTGGTCCCCTTGATCGTCCTCATCTACGCTAGTGCTTGTGGGTCAGGCTGATGGTCGTCGGAATGGTCGGCATAGGCGCCTCCCCAGCGATATGAGGTGCCTGTATGCCCTGAGCTCGGGATGGAACACGGGCTTCTTTTGGATGAAGCTCCAGAGTCCATGAAGTCCACGAACTGGCGATAACCTTACGGAACGTCTGCGTTCGCTTCAATAACTTGCCGCCAGTCGTTCACGGAGCGGTGGGGTGTCTCAGACTTGGCGTGGAACCAGGAGCACGTCCAACTTCTCCAACACCTCCGCCACCACCTGCGGCGGGGCCTGAGCCTCGAAACGAGTCCGTCGTGCCCGCCAGTCCATGCTCTTGACCTGGTCGGCCAAGACGACTCCCGTGACGGCGCCGCCCGGCGGGAGGGGTACCTCGAAGGGATAGCCTTTGACTCTGGAGGTGATGGGACAGAGCAGCGCCAGGCTTGTCTTTCCGTTGTAACCTCGCGGGCTAAGGACCAGAGCAGGCCGGCGTCCGGCTTGTTCGTGCCCGGCCTGAGGACTGAATGTGAGCCAAATAATATCCCCCGCGCCGGGGACATACTGTCGCTCTACCACTCCTCGTTGCCTTGTGGCGGACCGGTGTCCAATTCCGGATGGAGGTTGTCATCCGTAATCTCGGCGAGCATGTCCGCTAGGTTATATTTTTCCTTGCGCATCACGAGCCGGTCGCCGCGCGAAACCATTTCGATGGCCGAGCCTTCTTGCACACCCCACTGCTCGGCGATGGGTTTGGGGATACGGACGGCCAAGCTAGTGCCCCATTTTGCGATATGTGACCTGGCAGCCATTGGGATTCTCCTCCTCGGAATCTATAATATAGAGTTCAAGGAGGTACTGCAAGAACGACTCCAGGGTGCTCGCGATCGGTGGCTCACTCCGGCAGCACGGCGATCGCCTCGATCTCCACCAAGTAGTCCGGGTCGGCCAGGCCACTGACCACCACCAGCGTGCTCGCGGGCGGATTGTCGCCGAAATACTTGAGCCGCGCCGGGTTCAGGCCGTCCCGGAAGCGTGGGTCGGTGATGTAGGTGGTGATCTTGACGATGTCGGCGAAGCTGGCTCCGGCTTCGTCAAGCACCGCCTTCATGTTCTTGAGAACCTGCTCGGTCTGGGCCGCGACGTCGCCCTTGCCGACGACATTGTTGTCGGCGTCGACTCCGGTCTGGCCGGCGATGAAGAGCAGGCGCTTGCCTTCCGCCAGGATGCCCTGAGTGTAGCGCGGGCGGGGATCCGGGATGCTCTTGGGCGAAAGTTCTTTTCTCATGATTTCCTCCTGCGGTTTGTGCCGAAACGGACCTTGCGGTTGCTGCGCCAAGCATAGGGAATATCCCTGCCCAACGCCAGTTCCGGGACGTCCCGGCCGACAGCCGCCCCTCTCCGTCATTCCCGCGAAAGCGGGAATCCAGGGGCGGTGGTGGGGCGCTACGGCGGCGTTTCCCCGCCTCCCCACCCCTGGATTCCCGCTTTCGCGGGAATGACGATTCAGGGCGTTGTTGCCTTTCTCAGATGGGGTTTTGACAC
>JAJDXX010000199.1 GCA_022823055.1 Candidatus Binatia bacterium
TCCTGCATGACCACCTGGTTCTGGGCCGTCTTCAGGTCCTGGAGAGTCTGCTCCAGCTCGGTGTTCTTGTCCTTCAGCTCGTCGGCCAGCTTCTCCACGAGATTGAGCCGCTGCACTTCCAGGGCGTGACGCCGGAATACCTCCAGGGCTTCCGCCATGTCGGTGACCTCGTCGTTGCCACTCAACTCGACCGGCACCTCCAGGTTGCCCTCGGCCATGGAACGCATGGACGCCGCCAACCCGGTCATGCGCCGGATCAGATAGCGGCCGACGAAGACGCCGAGCGCGACGGCGCCGATGACGTTCAGCACGTTGAGCAGCACCAACACCACCATGCCGGTGCTCACCGCCGCGGTGGAGGCGTCGCTGGCCGCGTCCGCCTGGCGGTCCGCCACCGCCACCACCCGATCCATGGTGGCCAGCAGCCTGGCCGCGGTGGCGCGATTCTCGTCGATGTAACGCGCCTCCATTTCCGCTTGGCGCAAGATGGCTTCCTGCAGGTCGAAGATTCCCTCGGCCCCCTGACCCAAGGACTTGAGGCGTTCGAACTCAAAGTCGAGCATGCGCGTAGGGGACGCGTGGGCCTCGGAAGAACGGAACGCACGCTCGAACGAGCCGAGCGCCGCGTTGTAGCGCTCTCGGACGGGCTGGATCAAGGTGCGATCGTTCAGCACCGCCGCTTCCGCGAGCAGCCTCGCGGCGAGGTTGGCCTGCGTGTGCAGCGTCAGCAGATCGCGATACCGTACCTGTTCCGCGTACGAGGTTCGTTCGGCTGGAGGTGCGGGGCTGTCGCCGAGTTCCCTCAGGCCCGTGGCGAGGAAGAAAGCCTGACTGTCGATCTCGGGGACCAGGATGCGGTCGATCTGCCGGGTCATGACCGGGATCTCGGCTTCCCGCGCGTCCAGCCGGCGTTTGAGTTCCCGTCGTCGCGAGGACGACTGCTCGATCTTTTCCAGGGTCGTGGTGAGGGCATCGGCAAGGGAACGAAGCGTATCCGCCTGCTGCTGATTCTCCAGCGAATCCTGCTCCCGGAGCTCTTCGATCAGCTTGTTGAGCAGTTCCTTGTCCCTGGCGATGGCTGCCCTGACCTCGGTGAGTTCCTCCGCGGACGAGACCGAAACCAGCCGCGGTGCCGCGTCGACCAGCGCCGAACTCTGCTGCGCGGCGCGAATGGCCGCCACCAGGCTGGGTACGCTCCGTTCGGTAATGTGCCGCTGCGAGTTGCTCACGACCCCGAACGACACCAGCGCGACCACGCTGGCCGCCAGCATCAGCAGCACTCCCGCGCCGAAGGCAGCGTACATCTTCACGCCGAGACCGATACGCCGGCTCTCGACGCGTGCGAGAAGGTTGGCGAGACTCAAGGCCGCTCCAGATGCCGGATCGAACGGAACCGTTCGGAGCCGTCGATCACGGTCAGGTACACCCGGTCGGAGCCCTGGTTGTCGGACTCCCCGTAAAGCAGCAGGAAGCCGCCGAGATCCATGGTGCCGGCCTTTTGCAGCGCGCGGATGAACCCCTCGCGCGTGGGGTTCGGTCCGGCCCGGCGCAGCGCCTCCACGGCGACCCTCCCGGTCAGGTATCCCTCTAGAGAAACGAAGCCCGGTTCCGCGCTCGCGGCCACCGCGCGCAGCGCTTCATGGTATTGCCCGACGACCGGAATCCACCGGTCGTGGGGAAAGGGCACCACCTGGGTCACGATGACGTCCTCGCCCGACGGACCCAGCGCTCTTGCAAGCGCCGAGCTGCCGACGAAGGAAATGTTCACGAAGACGGGATTGAAGTCCAGGTAGCGGGACCACTTGATGAATTCCGCTACGGGCTCGTAGGCGCCGACGATGATGACCGCCTCGGGCCTGCCCTCGCGCAGGTCCAGCACCGCGGTCTTGACCGCCCGGGTATTGCGCGGATAGGTGGCCTCCGCCACCAGCGTCATGCCGCGCCGGTGGAGTGCCTGAAGCGTACCCGAGAGCCCGGCGCGCCCGTAGGAATCGTCCTGGTAGAGGATGCCGATGCGCTGCACTCCCAGGTCGCGGGTGAGGCGCTCGACCATTTCCTCGGTCTCCTGGTAGTAGGAGGCGCGTACGTTGATGACGGTGGGACGGCGGCGCGCGTCGCGCAGGAACTCCGCGCCCGTAAAGGCGCCGACGTAGGGAACGCCGGCCTCGGTGGCGATGGGTTCCGCCGCCTTCGACGTCGGCGTCCCCACGGCGCCGATCAACGCGAAGACCCGCTTTTCGCCGATGAGCTGGTTGGTGTTGGAAATGGCCGCCTCGGGCTCGTAGCGGTCGTCGAGGGTCTCGAGGCGCAGTTGCCGTCCGTGAATGCCGCCGGTCCGGTTGGCCTCCTCGAAGGCCGCCGCGATGCCCAGGCGCATCCCTTCTCCCAAGGCCTTGGCAGGACCGCTCAAGGCGCAGGATTGCCCGAACACGACGGCATCCGGGGCCACGCCCGGGGCGGCCGGCCGCGCCGCCGGCGCCTTGCCCTGCGCCGCCACGGTCACCGACGCCATGGCGGCCATGACCGGCAGCAGCAACGCCGCCACGTATCGCGCCAAGCCTCTCAAATCAACGAGAATCCAATTGTCCTGTCCGGTCCATTCGTATGATGAACCTTCCACATCCTGTCATGCGAATTTACGGGACAGGGCACTAGCCTCCGAGATAGCGCAATGCCACACAGGTAATGTCGTCCGATTGCGCGTTCCCGGCGGCGAACTCACGCACCTGGTCGAGCACCCGGGAGGTGACATCGTCGCACGAGGTGTCGTCGAGCGTGGCGAGCAAGGCGTCGAGCCGGTCCTCGCCGAGTTCCTCCGATCCCGGTCCCTCGGCCTCGGTAACGCCGTCCGTGTAGAAGAACAGCATGTCGCCGGACTCGAGCTGGAGGGTTTCCTGGCTGAATGTGTGGCCGGGAAGCACGCCCAGCGCCACGTCCCTGGTGGTGGGCAGGGCCGTCACCTGCCCGCCCCTGTGCACGAGACGAGGCGGGTTGTGGCCTCCGTTGCAGTAGTTGAAGACGCCGCTTCCGGAGTCGAAGACGCCGTAGAACAGGGTGACGAACATGCAGCTTTCGTTGTCGTCGGCCAGCAGGTTGTTGACGTACGCGAGAGCCTCGTCCGGTCGTCCGCCCTCCAGCGCGTGGCTTCGGAGCAGCGTGCGGCAAGCCATCATGAACAGCGCGGCCGGGACGCCCTTGCCGGACACGTCGCCGATGGCCACGCCGATCTTGTCCTCTCCCAGGGGAACGAAATCATAGAAGTCGCCCCCGACCTCCTTCGCCGGTACCATGAGCCCGTGCGTGTTGTAGCGCGCGGTGGAGGGAAAGCTGCGCGGCAGCACCGACGCCTGCATGTCCCGCGCCACGTCCAGCTCCCGGCTCAGGGCCACCAACTGATCCCGGTTGGACAAGGCCTCGCGCACCAGCGCCAGGTGCTTCAGGGTCTTGTCGATGGTGATCTCGAGATCGTTGAAGTCGATGGGCTTGGTGACAAAATCGAACGCTCCGCGGTTCATCGCCGTGCGGATGTTGTTCATGTCGCCGTAGGCCGACACGATCACCGAGCGAATGTTGGGGCGGGTCTCGTTAAGTTGCTTGAGCAGAGCGAGGCCGTCCATCACGGGCATGTTGATGTCGGAGATGACCATCGAAATGTCGTCGTCCACATCGAGCTTTTCCATGGCTTCCTGCCCGTTGTGCGCAAACTCGAACACCAGCTCGTTCCTGCGGATGCGCCGGCGAAACTTCTGCAGCACCAAGGCCTCAAGATCCACCTCGTCGTCTACCACCAGGATCTTGATGGGCCCGTCCGTCGCCTCGGCCAGGGCCTCGGAGATGGCTTCTTCGAGGTTATCCGGCATCGATAGCGTCCTGCCGCGTCGGGTGAATGGCCAGGATCTCGCTGAAACCGCTGATCTTGAAGACCTCGGCTATGTGGTCCCGCATGGCGCAGAGGACGATCTTTCGGCCCCCCGCCTGCAACTGTTTCGCCGCCAGCAGCAGCACCCGGAGCCCGGCGCTGCTGATGTATTCGATATTCTCGAAGTCCACGACGAGGGAGCCCTTGCCTCCTTCGATGAGCTTCAGCAGAGACTCCTGAAAAGGGCTGGCCGTGCTGCCATCAATGCGGCCCGCGGGAATGACGACCGTGGTGTCGCCCTCGGTCTCGGTGGTGAGGTCCAAAACGCTTCCGGTTGCCATCAACTGTCTCCTTTCACGGGGGCGCGTAGAGTAATTCGGTTGTATCCGTCAATACGTTGGTAGTCGGGATTCGGGAAAAGAGTCCTGGTCAGGAAGACGCCGAGGCCGCCTATGGGACGGTCGTCGATGGAGGCATGGAGATCGGGCTCGGAGACTTCCTCGAACGGATTGAAGGCGATACCGCTGTCGTCGAGTTGGGCCACTACCTGGTCGGCCTCGATGCGCAACTCCACGCGCAGTTCCTGCCGGTCCGCATCCGCGAACCCGTACGAAATCGTGTTGGTCGCCAGTTCGTCCAGGGCCAGGCTCAGGTTGTGAATCTGTGCCTCGGAAAGTCCGTTGGCCTCGCCAAAACGCGCAACCGCCTCGGCCAAGTCCTTGAGCGCTGACGAAAGCTCGGGCTCAAGGACGAGGGAAAGCCGGGGAAGCGCTGTCTTCATGACGGTCATCTCGAACAGCGTACGTGTTCTATTCTGCTTGGAGTCACTATTTGAACCAGTGAGAAGTTAATAGATCAAGCGATACCGTGTCAACAACCACCGGGGAGTCCTTCCTTCACCCACCGCGCCAGCGCCTTGTCGGGGTTGGCGATCTCCTCCACCGAGGTGTACCAGTAGGCCTTCCAGCCGGACCGCGGAAGCCCGGTGAAAACCATCAGGTTCAGCGGATACGCCTCGCTGTCGGTGCAGCGTCTGAAGTCGTCCCGGAAGAGGAAAACCGGCTTTTCCCAGGCGATGGCCATGCCCAGCTCCACCATGACGCCCTCATCCGGGGGACAGCCGTTGACCACCGCGAACAGCCCGTCCGCGTCGCGCACATCGCGGAGATCGGCCTGACCGATGCGGTACGCCCAGCCGGCCCCCGCCTTGTCCACCTGGTTGTTGCGCGCGAACGGCTCCCACACCTCTACTCCCAGCGCTTCCAGCGCCGCCGTCAGCGCCGCCAGCGGCCCCTCCCGCTGCTGCGCCGAGAAGCCGTAGGGATTGGCCAGGTAGAGGGTCTTCGTGGACGGGGTCTTGGTGGAAGGCATGGGGTCCGTGTGCCATGCCGCCGGCACGCGCGCAAGCCGGCCAGGGCCTCGGGCGGCCCGATGCCGCGCTGTTCAGGCGACGGCCTCGTCGTCGCGGGCGCGGGCGGTGACGACGAGGAGGAAGAGCATGACCGCAAGCAGCACGGCGCAACTCAGTCCCAACGACCACTGGATGCCGACCACGCCGCCCATGATCCCCACGGTGAAGCCGCTGAAGGTGCGCAGTCCGAGGCCGGACATGATGAACAGGCCGATCAACTGCCCGCGCAGGTGCGCCGGCGAGATGAGCTGGACCAGCGTTTGCGACATGGTGAGGAAGGCCAGGTTCAGGAAACCGGCGGCGAAGAGCAAACCCACCGCCGCGTAGAAGTACGGCGTGAATGCAAAGAGGCCGAGGGCCGTGCACCACAGGATGGCCAGGACCACGGCCGTGCGCGCCCGCGCCTGGAGGAACCCGCGGCTCTCCAGGAGCACGCCGCTCGCGAAGGCGCCGGCGCCGTTGGCCGCCAGCAGCACGCTGTAGCCCGCCTCGCCCTGGCCCAGCCTGAGCGCGAAGCCGGGCATCTGCGCCTGGAAGGCGTTGCCGACGATCAGCGAGGAGAGGCCCACGAGGCACACCATGGAGACGATGACGCGGTTGCTGCGGGCCTCGCGCAGAGCCTCCAGGGAACGCGCCCAGGTGGTTCGGCGCGCCTTCACCGTCTTGGTGCTGGCGCCGTGTCCGGTATAAGGGACGGTGAAGAGCCACAGTGTCAGGGGGATGTAGAACATGGCGTTCACCACAAGGCCCCATGCCGGGCCCAGTTGCCACATCATCCAGCCGCCCACGGCCGGCCCCGCGAGGATCCCCAACTGCCGCCCCGTGGCGTTGAGGCGGACCGCGCTCTGGAGGAACTCCGGCCCCACCATGTCGTGCAGGATGAGCTGGCTGCCAGGGCTCCACAGCACTCCGGCCACGCCGTGCACCACCAGCAGCGCGCACGCGTGCCATACCGTGAGCGTGCCCGTGATGATGAACCAGGCCCAGGCGATGGTCAGCACGAAGTACAGCACCATGGCCCATTGGATCACCCGGCGGCAGTCGAAACGGTCCGACAGCAGGCCCACGTACCAGGACAGCAGCAGGAACGGCGACCAGTGGCTGATGACCGCGAAACCCTGCAGCTCCGGCCACCGGAACAGCTCGAATATGACCCAGTAGCTGATGACGTGCTCGATGTTGTCCGCCATCATAGACAGCATCGTAAAGCAGAAGTAGGCGCGGAAGTGGCGGTGGCGGAGCGCCCCGAAAGAGACGGTGGATTGGGCGACGTCCTTGTACGATCCGTCCTGGTGGGCGGCGCCCGGCGACTGCCCGGTCTGGATTCGCGGGTCGGCCGGTCGTGAAGAAGACTCTGGCATGGCGCAGGAGCGAGTGTGGCACGAAGGAAGTTCGGAGACAACTCTCCTGTCAAACCCCTGACACCCGGCTTCTTGCGATCCGGGTTGGACTTGTGGTATGGCATCCCCCAATGAGCAACGGTCAAGCGTAACCCTCGAAGAATTCGAAAAATAAAGGAGAGCGAACGATGAAGAAGCTGGTTCTGGAGAGTACCGCGCCGTTTCAAGGGCTGTGCGAGTTGGTGGCCTACAACGAAGGCCTGTTCGAGAAGGAAGGCCTGCAGGTCGAGTTCGCCGACAGAGGGACCGGCGACATACAGACCCACACCGACCTCACCAACCCGAAGGACGCGAACCCGCACGCGAGCCACGGCATGCTCTTCGAAGAGGGCAAGGCCGACATGTACAACGCGTGTGAGTGGGGCAACTACTGCCGCGTGCAGGATTCGGTCGTCGAGAACGGCCGCCAGATCGGCCGCCGTTCCATCATCGCGTACTCCGGCCTCGTCGTCCGGCCCGACTCGCCGGTGCAGACGGCCCAGCAGCTCGCCAACCGCCTGGTGGGCGTGCCCTTCTACTTCGGCACCCACTACTTGGCGCTGCACATGCTCGAGGGCTTCCTCACCCGCGACCAGATCAACCTCTGTCAGGCGCCGCGCGGCTCGCGCTACCGCCTGGAATCGGTGATGAAGGGCGAGATCGAGGCCACCACCCTCACCGAACCGTACCTGACGCTGGCGGAGAAGAAGGGTTGCCGCATCGTGGTGGCCGCTTCGCTGCACGGCACCGAGGTCGCCGCGGACTCCGTGGACTCCGAGACCTACGCGATGTTCAACCGCGCGGTGCGCGAGGCCGTGCGCCGGGTCAACGCCGACAAGAGAAAGTACCTGCAGTACTTCATCGACTACCACAAGGACGATCCGGAGATTGCCGCCCTGACCGTCGACGACCTGCGCGAAAGCCGCCTCGTGGTGGTGGACCCCGCGCCGATTCCCGCCGAGGAGCTGGAGCGGACCGCGGCCTGGATCAAGAGTTGGGGCCTGCTCGACGAGGACAAGCCGGCCGTGGAGCTGGTGAACCCGGAGGTCCAGTCGAGCGGCCACGCGGTGTAACGGACGCCGGCAGAAGGCGCGGCAGAGCCGCTTGAGTGCCTCTGGAGAAGGCAGTTACACTACGGCAAATCATCAGGGAAACGGGAAGGCCCAACAGGGTCTTCCCGTTTCTGCTTTCCCCACAGGAATACCAGCCGACCCGGCCCTCGACCATGACAGCCGCCACGCCGTTGGTAGTGGACACCCGCCAGCGCCAGGAATCCGGCGCGCATCCGCGACGATTCTTGCGGCTGGTTCTCACGTGTTTCATCCTGACCGTCGCATCGCCTGCCGCGGGCCAAGGCGTGGACCGCGCGGAATCTCGAGTCTCCATGCCTCACCGCCTTGCCGACAACACCGGCGCCCTCGCCGGCACGCTGCGGTTCGCCGGAAGCCCGCCGCGGCCGGGCGTGTTGCGCGTCTACAAGGAACGGACCTTCTGCGGCTCCAGCGTTCCCGACCAGAGTCTCGTCGTCGGACACGAGGGCGGCTTGAAGAACGTCGTCGTGACCCTCAGCGGAGCGGGTCTTGAAGGGCACGCGCGACCGCCCGGCGCCATCCAGCTCGACAACGTGGGCTGCCGCTTCGCCCCCCACGTGCAGGCGGCCCAGGTGGGCAGCACCCTCCTCCTCCTGAACAGCGACCCCATCCTCCACGACGCGCACGCGCGCCTGGGACCGCGCACCGTGTTCAACGACGGCCTGCCCTGGTGGCGCCGGGTCATGCGCACCCTGGACCGGCCCGGCCTCCTGAAGATCATCTGCGAGTTGCACCACGCGTGGATGAGCGCCTACATCGTCGTCTCGCCCAACCCGTTCTTCGCGGTGACCGACTCACGCGGCCGTTACGTGATCGAGGATATCCCGCCGGGAGCTTACGAAGCGCGCTTCTGGCATGAACGGCTGGGCGAGACGTCGCGGCGGGTGGTGGTGAAAGCCGGGGAAGAGCGGCAGATGGACGTGCTTCTGCCGCCCTGACCGGAAAGCCCAAGGCAACGGCGCCCCCTCCCCGTCATTCCCACGAAACCGGCTGTGTCAAAACACTATCTGGGAGAGGCAACAACCCCCAGAAACGTCATTCCCGCGAAAGCGGGAATCCAGGAGGGGTAGAGCGGGGAAACGCCGCTGTAGCGCCCTGCCACCACCCCTGGATTCCCGCTTTCGCGGGAATGACGGATTGGGGTTTGGTCGCCACGAAGC
>JAJDXX010000125.1 GCA_022823055.1 Candidatus Binatia bacterium
GGTTGCCGAACGCGGGCAGTATCCACCGGCGCACTGTGCCCGCGTAGTTCTCCCGCGTCGCGGGCTTCCACCTCTCCGCGCAGTCGGCGAGGAACGTCCGTGCGAATGCCCGCACCGTCGGGACCGTCACGGCCGCGTCGCCCGCCTCGGCCTCCGCCATCACCTTCCGCGCCGCGTGCCGTGCCTCTTCCACCGTCAGCGCCTCCAACGGCCCGAGCGTCCGCCTGACCACCGAGCCGTTGCACCGCCGGTGCACGACCCAGGACCTGTGCCCGCTTGGCTGTGCGCGCAGCCCGAGTCCCGGCGCCGTGATGTCCCACAGCACTGCCTCGCGGCCGTCCGCCGGCGTGAAGGCGCGCGCCCTCGTCATCGTAATCTTCGTTCGCTTCCTCATGGTGCGATCCCTTCGGTTCCGTGTCGTCCGCACCCGGCGCCGCGTGGAAGCTCCCCGTTGCGGGAACACCCAGGACACGCCAGGTAACAGTGACAGGTTCGGAGTTCGGAAGGGTTCGGACCGTCGCGCTCAATCGCCGCGCGGGCTGCAAGCCCTTGCCACGACGGAGCTTTTGAACATTGTGGACGCTTGGGGGAGTGGCCGGTTCCCTACGCCTTGCGGCGGTAGGTTCTCACACGCCACGCATCCCGATGCAGGGCCGGACAGAGAGTGCCTCGACTGCCCAGCCGTGCTCCAGAGGCGTCAGGGACGCTATTCATGGGCTTGGGAAACCTGGTGGCAATTTGCGACGCGTCCCGTGTTCGGAAAAACACATGCGTGGATATTCAAGGGCTTGGGTGGACTACATTCCGGTTACAGCCGGGACACGACCGTCACGGGCTGCGGTCCTTTCCCAAGGATTCGGCGGTTTTCCCAAGGTGCGCATGCGCGCGCAGGGCCATGACCGCGCGGCGCGGCCTGTTCCTTCGACGGGATGGCCCGAAGGCGTTGGCGTTGCGGTTCGGGATGATTCTCGCCGGGTAACCGGCCGTGGATTTGGCCGGAAGGGGGAGGGGGAGGCCCTACAAGCCGAGGTCCAGATCGAGCGGCTCCTGTACGGGCTCCTGCGTCTTTTCCTGTTCGGATTCGGCCTCCGGCCCGCGGCCTTCGCTTCGCTCCTCGGCAAGTTCCTGATCCAGTTGGCCAGCGTCAGGAGATTCCTGCGTCCGTTCCTCGTCCCGGTCCGGCGACTTCATCCCGGTCTCGTGGTCGGTCAGGGCCTCGCCAATCTCGATCCGTTCGGCTTCCTGCCCACGATCCAACGCATCGCCAGCCTCCCAGGACCGTTCGCCGCGCGTCTCAAGGGTCAACTCGCCTTGCTTCCCGGGCTCCCGGATTGACAGTTCCACCACCGCGTCGAGCGCCGCGATCCGTTCTCCCGTGGCCCGCTCCAGTTGATCGGCGAGCCGTTTCGGATCGTCCGTGACGAGTTCTGCATAATCGCGCGCCCGGCTTACTGCGACGTAGAAGGACTTCTGGTTCACCAGTTCGCGGTTGCCGGCGGGCATCGCCGCGATGATGCGGTCCACCGTCCGGCCTTGGTACGAGTGGATCGTGGCGGCCCAGGCACGGTCGAGATGACGGAGTTGGGGATCGCCTTCGCCGAGTTTCATGGGCGAACCGTCCTCGAGACGGAAGCCGAAGCCTTCCTTCCCGACCGATTCCACCGCCGCCACCTGCCCGTTGGTGAGCCCGGTGGCGGGATCGTTGCGTGTGAAGCGCACCTTGTCGCCACTGCGAAGCTCCAGGCTCTCGCTCCGAAAGAGCTCGGCTCCGCCCTTTGCCGCCGCGATACGGGAGGGTTTCCAGTCAACGACGTTGCCCAGATCGTCCCTGAGATGGACGGTCCGAGTCTCTCCATCGACCCCCGCGACCTCGCGGCGGTCGCCCTTTTCTACGCCCAGGGTCTTGTACCGGCGGTTGAAGATCGCCGTGTCGCCCGCTTCGTAGTTCCCGCTCCGGGTCATCTCGGCATGAGTCAACCCCCGCGGGACGAGCTTCCGGATCTCGTGGGCGGGTCCGGAGACCGCGCCCTCGGCGATGAGGCGGTCCCGGATCGTCTCGTTGATTTGGTCGCGCAGCGCCCGGGTGGGCGCGATCACCCCGGCCTTTTCGCGCTGTTCGGGGGACAGGGAGAGCCAGCGTTCGGCGGCTTCGAGGCCGATGCGGTCCGGTTCCGCCTGCGCGACCCTGTCTCCGAGCTTGGCGAAGGCGGTCCTGACTTCGCCCGCCAGACCGGCCCGGACGGCTTCCCTGAGGTCCAGGTCGCGCTGGCGGAGGATCTCGTCCATGACCGCGGCCTCCATCCCCGCGCTCTTCAACTGAGCAAAAGGCTTCCCCGCCTCCACCCCGTCGAGCTGCTTCTCGTCGCCCACCAGCACCACGCGGGGAAGCCTGAGCGCGGTGGCGACCCGGAGCAGGCCCCGCATCTGCTCACTGGAGGCGAGCGAGGACTCGTCCACCACCAGCACCGTCCTGGCCTGCGCCGCGCGCAGCTCCCGAAGACTCCGGGGCGTTGCCCGGCCCTCGACCACGCCTGAATGCCGAGTGAGGTAGCGTTGCAGGGTCTCGCTCCGGATGCCTGATTCCCGGCCCAGGGTGCGCGCCGCCGAGGCCGATGGCGCCAGGCCCTTCACTTGGTAGCCTGCGCTCTCCGCAAGGGACCGGAAGCGATCAAGCATCGTTGTCTTGCCGGTTCCGGCATAGCCCTGTACGCCGACCACGCGATCGGTTGAGGAGAGCAGGAGCTTCACCGCCTCCTTCTGACCCTCGTTGAGCCGGCCCCGGTGGAGCTTGGCCGTGGCCACCCAGCCGCGCATGATCCGCTCGCCCGCGTCCTTGCCCGCCCGCATCAGCCCCACGGTTTCCCATTCCCGCGCCACCGCCGCCTCCGTGGCCCAGTGCCTGCCGTGCTCCGGGCCGATGGCTCCGTGAAGCTTCCCGTCCCGCTCAAGAACCTCGATGGCCGTTTCCGCCTCCTGGACCGTGGCCGAGCCCGGCTCCGCGGATAGCGCCCCGGCCAGAAGATCCGCGTGGGAGAACACCGCCTCGCGCTCCGACAGATGCTCCACCGCCCAGTCCACCGCGCCGGTCACGAAGTACTCCCCGCCTGAAAGCAGAGCCTCCCGGCTGACCGGCCCCCAGGTCGAGGTCTCCGGTTCGCGTTCGGCGGCCTTGTCCATGACCGGCCCGGGCGAGAACCCGAGCGATTGCGCCTGGCGCTCCCAGACACCTCGCAGTGTCTCCTTGTCCACGTCGCGCTTGGCCGCCCGCGTCATGAGCGCCGCCCGGTCCGCCAGGCGCTTGTTTTCCGAGGGGTCGTCGAAGCCGCGATCCTTCATCGCCGCCTCGATTTCCGCGCGGCGCGTGGAGAAGGCCTCGATCACCTCGCGCGGGATTCCCGAGATCTCGAAGCGCCCGTCCGCGTGCGTGCGCTCCAGCTCGTAACCCAGACGCGCAAGCCCCTCGGCCAGCTCCGCCCGGTAGACCGCGCTGATCGCCCTCTGCTGGCGGTAGAGCCCGTCGTTGACCATGGTGCGCCAGCGGTGGTCCGCGCCTTGCACCATGTTGGCTATTACGCAGTGAGTGTGGAGTTGGGGGTCCAGGTTCCTGGAAGCGTCGTGCCTGAAGGTCGCGACCACCGTCTTCTGGTCGCCCGCGTGAACCATCGCTCCGGTCGTCCCGTCCTGCATACGGGTCAGCACCGCGTTCTTCTCGATCCAACCCAGCGTGGTCGTCACCGCCCGGTCGTGCGCTTCGACGATCCGTTCGTCGCCGCCCATCAAGGCCATCAGAGAGACCGATTTAGGCGCGGACATGGTGACGTCGCGGCCGGGGCGGTGCTCGATCTCGCCGTCCCTGCCGCGCCTGCCCAGGCGCGGGCCGCCCGGCACCTTGCCCTCAAGGATCGCCTGGAAAGTGTCTGGATCCACCGGACCGGAAAGGCCCAGCGCCTCGGCGCCCTTGCCCGCCCAGACGCTCGCCTCAAGGTGCGCCGGATCATCGCGGGCATAGTAGCCGTCGCGCTGATAGTAGCTCACGCCCTGAGACGGCGAGGCCACCACGCCGATAGAGGCTACCATCCGATACGCCCTCCAGAGCACGCCTGTTTGAAGGATTTTTGATGGTCCATGAAGCCCACATAGAGGCTTTCCGGGGCAAGAACAAGGCGTGAAGGAGCCGGTTCATAGCCGTGTCACCAAGTGACGGCGATTGTCTTCGTTACTGAAGCAGCGACCCTGCTGGGATGTCCGATAGTTCGCACTGCGGCCGACGCCCCTTGAGTTTTCGGATTCCAGAGTACGGCTACCCTTTCACTGATCTGCCACTAAAATCCAGAGAAACTCCTCTCCGTAACCGCGTCGGAAAACGAGGACAACGCCTCAGTTCGCCATTGACAACTCATTTCGGCGGGAGAAGATTCCCATGGAAGGACACCTGAGCACGACCCCGGCATCTGCCCCGGAAAGATTGCGGTCAGAGCCGCCCGACCTGCACTAGGCTTCAGTGCGGAACGCAAGGGGCGGCTCTCAGCCGTCGAAGCGTTGACGGTCGCCCTCTTCGGTGTATGGCGAAAGCGGGGAGTACTCCGGGTTGGTTTCCGGAGTGTCGAGGGTTGGCGGCGGGACCAGGGCCCTCATTCCCTTCCTTTTCGAGCTGGGGGCATCACCCCAAAGAACCGATCAGCCTGGCAATGACGTCCTGAATATCTTCGGTTCGGAACACCCTTGGACCCAACTGCTCGCAACCTGTAATGATGCAATCAATCGCGGTCTTCTCCCGAAGGGCTCTGCATGCCCATGTCTTGACGAGTCTCGACAATGGCGCAGATGTTTATGGCTGTGCAATCGTTCGGATGCGTCTGTCGAGAAGCCGCCCTGTGCGGTCGGCTCAGTCGTCGGCGTGTAAGGCATCGTTTGTTCGGAAGCGGATCCAGACTGGACGATGATCGGAGTATGCCTTTTTGATTTCGTCGTGATTGAGACTTTCGGCTCCGGGTTGATGTCCGATGCCGCCCCGATAGTCGAAGTGGATGATTCCGAAATCGACGTCGTACTCCGCTTCATGCAAGCCCTTCGGAAATTCTTCGCTCGCATCCCGCGAGAACATGATGGTGTCATAGGCGTAAGTGTTGTCTCCCACGGTCGTGGACAGCATCTGAGGATCGTCGACAGGCAGGACCGTATCGCCTTTCGTGCATTGGTCGACATTCTCGACCTCCGGGCACCTTGAGAACGCCGGATCGAAGGCAGTGATGTTCGGTGCCTGGAAATTCGGGGACAAAGGGTCGTATACGAGTTCCTTTATGGGCGGCGGGGCCTTGCAGCCCGCATCGCCTCGGGCACACGTCTGGCTAATCTTCCCAAGGCGATTGAAATCCCCGAGAACGATGATGTCGGGGTCCTCGGACCAGTCAGAAGGCTGATCGAAAATTGTTGCGATGGCCTGATAGCCCTTGCGTCGGTCCTCGAGGTTGCCGTAGGCGAGATGGGCGGCGTACATCGTAAAATCGAAATGGCCAGCCTCCCACTGTGTGCGGACGAGGTCGCGTCCTGCGATGTCGACGCGGGCCGAGTATCTTCCTGACGCGCCAATCGGCTCTGGACGCACGGTCTCGGGTTTGAACAGGAACGCCATTGCCTCACAGAGCCCGTACCCACGACCGATGTACTCGCTCAGGATGTAGTCGTAGACAAGCTGGTGCTGGTCTCTCAGTGCTCTGATCAGGTCCGACATGGCCGCGTGACCCGCGGCGCCGTCCTGGACCTCCTGAATGGCGACGATATCGAAGTCGCCCACCGCCAGAACGCGGGCCAAATTCGAGATCCGTGTCGGTATTTGATCGTCGAGTTCCTGCAAGCCGCTGTCGCCGGTAATCTCTACGTAGCGCTTTTCAATGGCTCCGAACCGGTAGATGTTGAACGACGCGATATATACAAAGCCGGGCTCCTTCTTGACCTTGCCGGAGGCGGATGCTGGCACGGCTAGGACGACAAGGCCGAAGGCCAGCGCGGCGAGGATGCGGGTGAGTATCCGGGAGACAATTATGATCGCGGGTGATTCGCATGCGGACGTTGAGGTGCCTGTGAGTTTCATTTGGAGCCTCCTGGAGCAGGCCGTCCTGAAATTGGCGCGCCTTTCGGCCATCTCGTCGAGAGCTTCCCTCTCTCCGGCATCAATCAATTCGTCGCGCTTTCTGGTCGCGAGCATCCAGGCGTAGCGGAAAGTCCGCCTGCAACGCGACATGATGAACATGTTACACGGAGCATGCACTCGTTCCAACGAGGAAAAGACGTCCAAAGGCGTCGAGTGCGCAGAAACGTGGCACGCCAAGGTGGTCAGCATCGGAGGTGCGGCAGTTGTGAGAACCAGAGCCCGCGCAGGAGGTCAGGAACGAAAGACCAAGGGCACAAGCGAGAGAAACACAAAGCCGGAGAACCCGGCGGACGGAACCTGCCACGGCGATTGAGTGGCGGCGCGTGCTGGAGGTAGTGAGGGGTTGTGGGAGTAAGCTGCTGTATAGGCTCATGCACTGTAGGCTCATGCACGGCCCGGCCACAAGGGAAGGGCGATGTGCGGGTAGCGGTGACGGGCTTTCCACTGCAGACGGTGCAATGTTGAATAGGAAGAGTCGCATCCACTCGTCACAGCGATTGACTGCCGGGTTTCTTTCACATTAACTATTCCCCGAGGTTTAAGGCCAGAAGGAGGTTCCCATGTCACGAATAATCTTGGTACCGGTTGTCTTTCTTCTAACGTTCACGTCCGTGGCGACGGCCCAGCAGCCAGCGCAGGTACCGGGGGCGCCAATCCAGTTCCAACAACTATCGCCGGACCAAATACAGAACTTGTTTCCGGTTCACATCCAGACACTGTCTCCAGACCAAATCCAGAAGTTGTCGCTGGCCCAAATGGGATTCGTTCAAGTCGGCATTTCACCACAACAACTTGAGTCTTGGCGAAAGTCCGGGATTGTCTCTGCGCGGGAAGCAGCATTGTTTAAGAAGTGGGCACCAAACCTAAATTGGAGAGAAGGGCTGATGGTAACCTTTGGAGTCGCTACAAGGGAATCGGTGAAGGCCCTGGATGCGAAAGTCGACAAACTGGCGGAGGATGTTGCCAACTTGTCGGGGAAGCTCGACGCGCTGCTCGCTCGTATGGAACAATAGCGGCATGGACGTGCGTGTCTGTTGTCCTTGTCCCAAGTCGATCAGGTTGCTAGGATTAGAGCATGGCTGAGGCCATAGCATTCGACACTCATCGATTCGTCAAGCGCCTGACGGAAAGCGGTTTCACCGAGAAACAGGCCGAGACTCTCGCTGAAGAGCATGTCGCCCTCCTCAACGCCAACCTCGCCACCAAGGCTGATATCGAAGGTCTGCGGCACGAGAGCAAGGCCGACATTGCAAAGGTCGAGGCCAGCATCGAAGCCTTCCGACAGGAGACGAAGGCGGGGATCGAAGCCTTGCGGCAGGAGACGAAGGCCGAAATCGCCAGAGTCGAGGCCGGCATAGACGCCCTACGGCACGAAACCACCGCAGCCATCGAGGCGGTGAAGGCCGACCTTGTGAAATGGCTGTTCGGCGGGGTGATCGCTCAGGGCGGCCTGATCGTCGCCCTCGTCAAACTTCTCTAGCCCGGCGCGCCTACCCAAAAGAGACATCGAGGTTCGCGATTCCGCGCCGTGAAGCGACACGGTTGCGCCGGGTTATGAATTTTGGCATCGGGGTTGAAATAGTGTTGAATCGACGCGTCTGCCGAGATCTTCAAGGGCTGTCTCTCGCTCGTCAATAGTCAGGATTAGTGCATATAAATCAGTGGGTTAGCTTAAGTCATCCGATCCTCCGGCACGGCGTGGAAGTCGCCAATCGAGGAAATGGATGCTCAGACACAGCGGCTCGACCGCTCAGCCGACCGCCTCATCCCCGGCCTGCGCGACCTCCAGCACGAGCAGGACGGCTCCGAGATCAAGTCCCGCGAGCTCGAACTCGTCACCGACCGGGTGCAGAACCTCTCCGCTCGCCGCGACGCCTTCGAGCGCATGCGCGATGCGGCAGCCGAGGACTACCTGGCAGCGACCGGACAGACCTGGCGGCCCCGCAGCGGATCGCACACCAGCCAGACCGGCAAGCTCACCTCCGCGGCCATCGACGCCCGAGACTTCGTCCGCGCTCGCAAGGACCGCAAGACCCAGGCCCACCTGCCCGAAGGAACCCTCGTCGCG
>JAJDXX010000185.1 GCA_022823055.1 Candidatus Binatia bacterium
TCCGCGGGAATGACTCATTGGGGTGTAGCGGGATTCCATAACTACCTGAAACCATTGAACAATTATTTATTTTCATATCAATGATGCTGCCGGCGTCAGGCCCGGATGTTCTCCAGGAACAGATCGGTGGGGATTTCCCGGCCGAGGCCGGCGTCACGGGCGCGTTCGTAGACGGCGCCGGTGACGGCGCTGAACTGCGGGCCGATAGCGCCGATGTTCATGAACCATGCGGTTTGCTCCGGGCTGGCGCGGCCGGGGATCCGGCCACTCATGAGGTCGGGCAGCTTGGGGATGTCCACGATCTCGCGGGGCAGGTTCACCCGCGGCACCAGCGCCCGCTCCTCCTCCTGGCCGGCCACGTAACCCAGATAGCCGCCGCGGGCATAGAATGCCTCGGGCGGGAGATTCTCCAGGTAGGGGGTGGCGTCCCCCGGACGCACCGCCACGTCCACGGCGTGGAGGAAGCCCGGCTCCACGGAGTTCCGGTTGACGTCGATGACGGTCATGCCGGGCTCCAGCCAGTCCGCGAAGAACACCGGCTCGATGGCGGACGCACAGCAGCACACGATGTCCGCGCCGCGCACGGCCGTGCGCGCGTCGGCGGCCGCTTCCACCTCGATCCCGTGCCGTTCCCGCATTTCCTCCGCGTACCCCCGGACGTTGGCGGAGTTGAGGCTGAAGACCGACACCTTCGCGATGGGACGCACCTGACAAAGGGCGTCGAGGTAGCTCCGGGCCATGCCGCCGGAGCCGATCATCGCCACCGTGCGGCTGTCCTCCCGCGCCAGGTACCTGGCTCCCAGGCCCGCGCCCGCGCCCACTCGGTCGTGCTGGAGGCGGCCGTCGTTCATCATGGCCACCGGGGTCCCGTCCCGGGTGCTGAAGAGCAGCAGCAGGCCGCACCAGGTGCCGGGCTCGCGCGCGTACTTGTTCTCGCGCCGGTGGCCCCGCTCCATGGGCCAGCTCACCATGTCCGAGATGATGCGGATGCAGGCATAGCCGTCCTTGCGGCTGCCCCCGACCATGAGGGCGAGGCGGTGGTAGGGTGATTCCTGCCCCGAGGGCACATACATGTCCATGCGTCCCATGCCCACGGCGTCACCCCTGGCCAGCTCCCGGAACAGGCTTTCCAGGGCGTCCAGGCAGAGCGGCATGTCGATGACCCGTGCGACGTCGTCGTTGTTGAGAAACAGCATATTATCCTCCTGGAAACGTGTCGGATTCCGCGTCCTTCCGCGGTTTCAGCGGGACACGCCAAGCAGTTCGGTTCGGTCGAAGGCGCGATCGCCACGGCTCCAACTCCGCGCGGCGGGGAGTTTGCCGCCGCCGCGCGGTGAAGTATATTGACAGTGCCCGACCTCGCGGCCTCTGACGGCGGCGCTACGGAACGGGTTTTGCGCCGAAAGGAGAACACCACATGCCTCTTTATGAATTCCAGTGCAAGGGTTGCGGGCACGAGTTCGAGGATCTGGTCCTGGGCTCGGCCAAGCATGCCGTCAACCCCGATCGGGGGCCGGTGTGTCCGTCCTGCAACGGCCGGCAGCTTGAGCGGCTGCTCTCGGTGTTCTCCGTCAACGCGGCCGCAGACGGCCCCGCGCCGGCAGCCGGAGCCTGCGGCTCCTGGGGCGACCCCAGAGGGCCGGGGGCCTGTTCCATGAACTGACGGCCGCGGCTTCCGCCGTCGGCTCGGCGATTGACGGCGACCGGCCCGTTCATGAACCGCCGCGCGCGGCGTGACTTTCGGAAGGAAATCGGGTAGAAGTTACAGGAACTGCTTAAAGCAACTGGACACCTTATCCAGAGTGGTGGAGGGACAGGCCCGTTGAAGCCACAGCAACCGCGTATCCCAAGGGAACGCAGGTGCTAATTCCGGCCCGCAAGGGACAGATAAGGTGAGGAGAAAACCTCTTCTCATCTTGGAAGAGGTTTTTTTTCGTCCTGGTAGCGTCCGGTATGTCGTTGGGTGTTTCGTTTGGAGACTTCGATCGATGCGTCTGACCCCTGAACAAGTCGAGCGCTACAGCCGGCAGATCATGATTCCCGACGTGGGCGGCGGCGGGCAGATCCGCCTGCGCCAGGCGAGCGTGCTGGTGGTGGGCGCCGGCGGACTGGGGAGTCCGGCGGCCTTCTATCTGGCCGCAGCGGGCATCGGCCGGCTCGGCATCGTCGACGGCGACGCCGTGGACCTGTCCAACCTGCAGCGCCAGATCCTCCACACCACGGCCGATCGCGGGCGCCGCAAGGTCGAGTCGGCCAGGTCCCGGCTGCTGGAGCTCAACGCAGAGGTGGACGTGGAGGTGCACGCGGTGCGGCTGACCGAAGAGAACGCGGCGGAGTTGATGGAGCCCTACGACTTCATCATCGACGGCAGCGACAACTTCGACACCAAGTTCCTGGTCAACGACATCGCCGTGTCCCTGGGCAAGCCCTACTCCCACGCGGGGATCGTCCGCCTCCAGGGACAGACCATGACGGTGGTGCCGCCGGAGAGCGCCTGTTACCGCTGTCTGTTTGAAGAGCCGCCGGCGCCCGGCGAGGTGCTCGGATGCCAGCAGGCCGGCATCCTCGGCGCGGTGGCGGGGACCATCGGCTCCATCCAGGCCACCGAGGCCGTCAAGTACGTCGTCGGCCTGGAAGACCACCTGCTGGTGAACCGTCTCCTGACCTACGACGCCAAGACCATGGAAATTCGCAACGTACCCGTGCCGCCGAACCCGCGCTGCAAGGCTTGCGGCGCCGGGGCGCCGGCTTCCCAAAGGAGTCACGCATGAGCTTTGTTCAAGGACTGCAATGCCGGGAGTGCGGCCGGAAGTATCCCACGGCTCCCCTGCACGTGTGCGAGGACTGCTTCGGCCCGCTGGAGGTGATGTACGACTACGACGGCATTCGCCGGAACGTGAGCCGGGAGAAGATCGCCGAGCGCCCGCGGAACCTGTGGCGCTACCGCGAGCTGCTGCCCATCGAGGACGAGCCCAGGGTGGGCCTCTATTCCGGCTTCACGCCGCTCATCCGCGCCCGCCGCCTGGGCGAGGCGCTGGGCGTGGACGAGCTGTACCTCAAGGACGACTCGGTGAACCACCCGACCTTCTCCTACAAGGACCGGGTGGTGTCGGTGGCCATCTCCAAGGCCATCGAGTTCGGCTACGAGACCGTCTCGTGTGCCTCCACCGGCAACCTCGCCAACTCGGTGTCGGCCCACGCCGCCAGCGCCGGCCTCAACTGTTACGTGTTCATCCCCGAGGGGCTGGAGGAAGGGAAGATCGTCGGCTCCGCCATCTATGGCCCGCGCACCGTGGCCATCAAGGGGACCTACGACGACGTCAACCGGCTGTGCAGCGAGATCGGCGACAAGTACCAGTGGGCCTTCGTCAACGTGAACCTCAGGCCCTACTACTCCGAGGGCGCGAAGACGCACGCCTTCGAGGTGGCCGAACAGCTCGGCTGGAAGCTGCCGCGGCACATCGTGGTGGGCTCGGCGGGAGGCACCATCCTGCCCAAGCTGGGCAAGGGGTTCAAGGAGCTGCGCAAGGTGGGGCTGGTGGACCCGGACGAGCCGTGCAGCATCTACTCCGCGCAGGCGGCCGGCTGCTCGCCCATCATCAACGCGCTCAAGCGCGGAACCGACGTCGTCGACCCGGTGAAGCCCGATACCATCGCCACCTCCATCGCCATCGGCAATCCGGCCGACGGCTACTACGTCATCCAGACGCTGAAAGAGACCGGCGGATGGGGCGAGAACGTCACCGACGAGGAGATCCTCGACGGCATCCGCTTGCTGGCCTCCACCGAGGGTATCTTTACCGAACCCGCGGGAGGCACCGAGGTAGCGGTGACGAAGAAGCTCATCGAGCAGGGCCGGATCCCGCGGGACGAGTCCATCGTCATCTCCATCACCGGAAACGGCTACAAGACCATCGAGACGGTGGCGCACATCGTCGACCGGCCGTACAGCATCGACGCCGACCTGGGCAACTTCGACGAGTTGTACGACGGGCTGACGCGCGCAACGCGGCCGGACGCGAAGGCGGGCTGAAGGCGCCATTGAAAAGGTCGCAACCGGGTTTTATCCTGATCTAAGGGAGGTCCTTTCATGAGTGTTCGTGTACGCGTGCCTACGCCGCTGAGAAAATTCACCCAGGGATCGGACGAGGTCGACGTCAACGGCGACACCGTTCTGGCCATGCTGGAGGATCTGGAGCAGAAGCACCCGGGCATCAAGGAGCGCATCATGGACGAAAGCGGCAAGGTGCGCCGGTTCGTGAACGTCTACGTCAACGGCGACGACATCCGCTTTCTCCAGAACGTCGACACCGCGCTGAAGGACGGCGACAGCATCTCCATCGTCCCGGCCATCGCCGGCGGCCTCTAGCGAGTTCCCGGCACGCTCCATGCTCACCGCGCTGAACCAGGACGCCGCCTCGCCCCTTCGCCGGCCGCGCAAGGTCGACGGCATCATCGAGCTTGTCGGCAACACGCCCCTGGTGGAGGTCCGGCGCACCACCCGCGGGCTGTCCCGGGGAGTGCGGGTGCTGGCCAAGCTCGAGGGGTTCAACCCCGGCGGCTCGGTGAAGGACCGCCCCGCCCTCGGGATGATCCGGGATGCCATCGACAACGGGCGGCTCAAGCCGGGCCGCACCATCATCGACTCCACCTCGGGCAACACCGGCATCGCCATCGCCATGATCGGCGCGGCGCTGGGCTACCCCGTACGGCTGGTGGTGCCCGCCAACGTGAGCGAGGAACGCAAGAACATCATCCGGTTGTTCGGCGCGGAGATCGTCTACAGCGATCCGCTGGAAGGCTCCGACGGAGCCATCCGTCTCTGCCGCAAAATCGTCGCGGAGGACCCGGAGGGGTACTTCAAGCCCGACCAGTACTTCAACCCGATGAACAGCCAGGCCCATTACGAGACCACCGGTCCCGAGATCTACCGGCAGACCGAGGGGAGGGTCACCCACTTCGTCGCCGGCATCGGCACCGGCGGCACCGTGATGGGGGCGGGACGCTTCCTGAAAGAGCGGGATCCGCGCATCCGGGTGATCGCGGCCGAGCCCGACTCCGAGATGCACGGGCTCGAAGGGCTGAAGCACATGGCCAGCTCCATCGTTCCGGGCATCTACCATGAGGAGGAGCTGGACCTGAAGATCCCGGTGTCCACCGAGGACGCCTACGAGATGGTCTACCGGCTGAGCCAAGAGGAGGGGCTGCTGGTGGGGCAATCATCCGGCGCCGCCCTGGTGGCGGCCATGGACGTGGCCCGGCGGCTCACCCATGGCACGGTGGTGGCGGTGTTTCCCGACTTCGGCGCGCGTTACATGACGACGAACCTCTGGACCACGTGGAAGGAAAGCCTTGACGTCGGCAACGTGGACTTTTCCATCTGACACGCGCGCCCCGGACCGCGCCCGGCACCCGCGTGGAATCCGCGGACCCGGTTCGCGCGCGACCTGAACGGCCATGATCATTCGCTGTCCGAACTGTTCCACGACATACAAGGTCGACGGCAGCGTCTTCGACGCGCCCAAGCCGAGTTTCCGCTGTTCCCGCTGCAAGCACGTCTTCAGCGTGCACGTGCGCCTGCAGTTGGACGAAGAGCGGTCGGACGCGGAGCCCGAAGACGCCGGCTACGCGCCAGAAACGGATCCGAATCCCACCCCAAGCGCACCGGACCCGGCCGGCGACACGGCGGACACCGGGCATGAAACCGCCGCCGGCCCCCAACTCGCCGAAGAGGACGCATCCCCAGGGGCCCTACGGGAGGAACCCGACGAAGACGCCGGCTCCGTGGACGATGATGTCATCGAGGAAGCAGGTGTCGAGGACGTGGAGAACGCGGCGGTGACGCCTCCGGCGCCGGCCGTCGACCCGCCGCCCCCGACCCTCGAGGAAGAAGACGTCGAGGAATTCGACACGGACGACACCGGGGCGCGCAACCCCGAGCTCCCCTACCCGGAGTTCGACCTCGATCCCGAGGGGGCCTCTTCGCAGGACGAACCCCAGGTGCTCACCTTGGACCAGGAGGGCGGCCCCGACGCCATGGACACGGAACCCGACCGCCCGCGACCGGACTTCGAGATCGACGACGATTTCCTGATCCCGCCCAAACGGGAAGCACCGCCGCCGCCCCTACCCGACACCAAAGGCTCGGTCGTGCCTTTCGTGAGTCTCATCGGACTCATCCTGTTCGCCGCGGGCCTGGTGACGCTGCTCCACATGATCAACCCGCAGCCGCTGGACGGTCTGCTGCGGCGGATACCCTGGTATGGCACGGCCGTGTTCGACAGCAAGCACTACCGAAGCACGCTGGTGTTCGAATCGCTGGTGTCCGGCGTTCGGCCGGTCCTGAACCAGACGGAGGTCTTCGTGGTCTCCGGCAAGCTGGTCAACCGGAACGACCAGAGCATGCGTCAGATTCAGATCGAGGCTCAACTGTTCGATGCGGAAGGGAAACAGGTGGGAAGGCAGGTGACTTTCGTGGGCAACGCCATTTCACCCAAGATCCTCGAGGACATGAGCCTGCGAGAGATCTCGCTGCTGCAGAGCCTCAAGCCTCAAAGCGCTTACCACATCCCGCCCAACGGATCGGCGGACTTCACGATCGTCTTTCCCAAGCCCGAGGCGGCGGTGGCATCCTTCAGTTGCCGGGTGCTCGCGGCCGACGACGGCGGCGCCGCCTAGCGACCCGCCCGCCCTCAGTCTTTCTTGGAACCGTCGCCCTCGCCCTTCTCGGCGGCGGTGACGTCGATCTCGTCCGGCTCGTGGAGCGACTTGCGGAAGCTCTTGATCCCCTTGCCGAGCCCCTGGCCCAACTCCGGCAGCCTGCGGCTGAAGAGCACCAGGATGATCACCAGGATGATCAGCAGTTCCCATATACCCAAGCCAAACATGATGTCCCCACTCTAGCCGAAACACGGCTTGATTGACAGCCGCGCTACGCGTACGCGGCCACGGGCGCGCAGGTGCACACCAGGTTGCGGTCGCCGTAAGCGTTGTCCACCCGTCCCACCGGAACCCAGAACTTGCGCTGCCGCACCCACTCCAGCGGGAACGCCGCCTTGTCTCGCGAATACGGGTGCGGCCAGTCGTCCGACAAGAGGTGCGAGGCGCTGTGAGGCGCGTTCTTGAGCACGTTGTCCGACGCGTCCGCGGCGCCGGTCTCGATCTCGCGGATCTCCTCGCGGATAGCCAGCATGGCGTCGCAGAAGCGGTCCAGCTCCTCGCGCGACTCGCTCTCCGTGGGCTCGATCATCAGCGTACCGGCCACGGGCCAGGACATGGTGGGCGCGTGGAAGCCGTAGTCCATGAGCCGCTTGGCCACGTCTTCAACGGCGACGTCGGCCGACGCCTTGAACGGGCGCACGTCGACGATGCACTCGTGCGCCACCATGCCGTTCTTGCCGCGGTAGAGGATGCGGTAACCGGACGACAGCCGGTGCGCGACGTAGTTGGCGTTGAGCACGGCCACCTCGGTGGCGCGGGTGAGGCCGGCGGCGCCCATCATGGCGATGTACGCCCAGGATATCGGCAGGATGCCGGCGCTGCCCCAAGGGGCCGACGACACCGCCGTGATGCCGCCCGCCGGGCCGCATTCGGGCACGGCCCCATGGGACGGCAAGTACCCCTTGAGGTGCTCCGCCACGGCCAGCGGACCGACCCCCGGACCGCCGCCGCCATGGGGGATGCAGAAGGTCTTGTGCAGGTTCAGGTGGCAGACGTCCGGACCGATGCGCCCGGGCTGGCACAGCCCCACCAACGCGTTCAGGTTGGCGCCGTCCAGGTAGACCTGCCCGCCACGCTCGTGGACGATGCGGCAGATCTCGGTAATCCCCTCCTCGAAGACCCCATGGGTGGACGGATAGGTGACCATCAGGGCGCCGAGTTCGCCGCCGAAGCGGTCGGCCTTGGCGCGCAGGTCGTCCAGGTCGATGTTGCCGTCCTCGTCGCAGTCCACCACCACCACGCGCATGCCCGCGAGCACCGCGCTGGCGGGATTGGTGCCGTGGGCGGAGCTGGGGATGAGGCACACGTCGCGTCCGCCCTGGCCGTTGGCGGCGTGGTGCTCCCGGACCACCAGCAGGCCCGAGTACTCTCCCTGGGAGCCGGCGTTGGGCTGCACCGACACCGCCGCGAAGCCCGTGATGGCCGCGAGCCACTCCTCCAACTGGGCGATGAGGCTCCGGTAGCCTTGGGTCTGGTCCGCGGGCGCGAAGGGATGCATGCGGGCGAACTCGGGCCAGGTCACGGGGATCATCTCGGCGGTGGCGTTGAGCTTCATGGTGCACGAGCCCAACGGGATCATGGACTGGGCCAGGCTCAGGTCCTTGGCCTGGAGCTCCGCCATGTAGCGCAGCATCTGGGTCTCGGAATGGTGGCGGTTGAACGCCTCGGCCTCCAGGTAGCCGCTCCGGCGTACGCACGCATCGGGCAGGTGCACGCGCGCCTCCCGCGCAACGGCCGCCGCCAAGTCTGCATCCGCCGCCGGCGCGCCGAACGCTTCCAGCAGTTCGCCGAGGTCCTCCGCCGCGGTGGTCTCGTCCAGAGCCACGTGCAACTGTCCCTCCGAGGGCCGTCCGAGATTGATGCCGCGCGCCGCCGCCTCCTGCTGGATCACCCCGGCGCGTTCCGCGCCGGCATCGACGCGCAGCGTGTCGAAGAAGCTGTCGGCGGCCAGGGAAAAGCCGGCGGCGCGGAGCCGTTGCGCCAGGAACGACGTGTGGCGGTGCACCCGCCCGGCGATGTTCCTGAGCCCCGCCGGGCCGTGATAGACCGCGTACATGGAGGCCATGACCGCCAGCAGCACCTGGGCGGTGCAGATGTTGCTGGTGGCCTTCTCGCGCCGGATGTGCTGCTCGCGGGTCTGCAGCGCCAGCCGCAGCGCGCGTTCGCCGTGGGCGTCCCGGGACACCCCCACCAGGCGGCCCGGCATCATGCGCTTGTAGCGCTCGCGGGTGGCGAGGAAGCCGGCATGGGGACCGCCGAAGCCCATGGGCACGCCGAAACGCTGGGCGCTGCCGACCACCACGTCGGCGCCCATTTCCCCCGGCGGCGTGAGCAGGCAAAGGCTCAGGAGGTCGGTGGCGACGATGCCCACCAGCCCGCCGGCCCGGCACCGCCGCAGGAACCCGGCGAGGTCCAGGATGGCGCCGCTCGCCGCCGGATACTGGATGACGGCGGCGAACGCGTCCGCCGGAAGATCGGCGCCGGCGCTGCCGCTCGTCAACTCCACCCCGATGGGGCGCGCGCGCGTGCCCACCACCTCCACGGTCTGGGGGAAGACATCCTCGCACACGAAGAGCTTCCGCCGCCCCTGCTTCTCGGCGTTCAACGCCAGGAACACGGCCTCGGCGGCCGCCGTTCCCTCGTCAAGCATGGAGGCATTGGCGATTTCCATGGCCGTGAGGTCGGTGACCATGGTCTGGAAGTTCAGCAGCGCCTCCAGGCGCCCCTGCGAGATTTCCGGCTGGTACGGCGTGTAGGCGGTGTACCAGCCCGGATTCTCGAGGATGTTCCGGAGGATGACGGCGGGCGTGTAACAGTCGTAGTAGCCCATCCCGAGGTAGGAGCGGGCGGGCCGGTTGTCGGCGGCGATGGCGCGCGCCGCGCGCAGAAGCCGCTCTTCGGTCAGGGGCTCGGGCAAGTCCAGGGTGTCCGGGAAGCGGATGTTCTCGGGCACGGCCCGCTGCACCAGATCCTCGAGGGAATCGAGGCCCAGGACGGCGAGCATCTCCCGCACTTCCGCCGCACCGGGGCCGATGTGCCGTGACGAAAACAGCTCCCGAAACGAATTCCTGTGATCTGTCGGGTCCACGGCAGGCTCCTCTATGTGCTAGTACGGTGCGTCAAGCGCCGCCGTCGTCGTCCTCCGGCTGCCCCTCGCAGTACTCCTTGTACTCCTCATGGGTCAAGAGGTCGTCGAGCTCGCTGACGTCCGACATGGTCACCTTGATGATCCACCCCTCGCCGTAGGGGTCCTCGTTCACAAGCTCGGGGGTGTCCGTCAGCGCATCGTTGACCTCGACCACGGTGCCGCTCACCGGCGCGTAGAGGTCCGACACCGCTTTCACGGACTCCACCGCGCCGAACGGATCGTCCTTGCTGATCGTCTCCCCCATCGCCGGGGCCTCCACGTACACCACGTCTCCCAGTTCGTTCTGGGCGAAATCGGATATGCCGATGACGGCGCCGTCCGCGTCCTCCACCAGCACCCACTCGTGCTCCCTCGAATACCGCAGACCCTTGGGGTACTCCATCGATTCCTCCTTCGCGGCCGGCCGGTTCGCTACCGGACGAACGGCACGCGGACGATGCGGGCGCGCGCCCGCCTGCGGCGGATTTCCACCTCCACCTCGGTGTCCGCCGCCGCGGACTCCGGCGCAACGTAACCCAGCGCGATGGCCCTGCCCAGGGTCGGCGACAGAGTGCCGCTGGTGATCCGTCCCACTTCGCGCCCTTCGCGCCATATCGGGTAGCCTTGGCGGGCAATGCCCGCCTCTTCCATCATCAGCCCGGCCAGGCGCCGCACAAGCGGCTCCTTCCGCGCCAACACCTCGGAGCCGATGAACGGGCCCTTGTCGAGCTTGGTGACCCAGCCGAGCCGCGCCTCCAACGGTGTCGTGGTCTCGTCGAGCTCATGGCCGTAGAGCGAGTAGCCCTTCTCCAGGCGGAGGGTGTCGCGTGCGCCCAGGCCAGCCGGCTCCACGTCGCCGGCCGCCGTCAGAACATCCCACAGCGCGGCGCCGTCTTCCGCGGCGCAGTAGAGCTCGAAACCGTCCTCGCCGGTGTACCCGGTGCGTGAGATGATGCAGCGGACTCCGTCCACGTCCCCGTTCACGAAGTGGAACGGCTTCAGCGCCGGCAACTCGGACGCGGTCAACGGTTGCAGTATCCCGGCGGCGGCCGGCCCCTGAAGCGCCAGCAGCGCATAGGCGTCGCTGACGTTTTCCACGGTCACGTCGTCATCCGCGTGATCCGCCAGCCACTCAAAATCGACGTCCGCACGGGACGCGTTCACGCATAGCAGATAACGCGCCTCCTCCAGACGGAAAATCACAAGGTCGTCGATCACCCCCGCGCGCTCGTTCAGCAACAGCGTGTACTGAGCCTGTAACGGCTGCAGGCGCGCGACGTCGTTGGTGGTGACCCGCTGGCAGAACCGCGAAGCGCCGGCGCCGGTGACCTCCAATTCCCCCATGTGGCTCACGTCGAAAAGCCCGGCCCCGGAGCGCACCGCCGTGTGTTCGACCTGGATGCCCCGGTACTGGACCGGCATCTCCCATCCCGCGAACTCCACCATGCGCGCGCCCAGCGCCTTGTGCCGCTCATGCAACGGCGTCCTGCGGAGTTGTTTGCCTTGGGTTTCGTTCGCCATGGTCGCTTACCCTGGCTGGGGGCAACGCCCCTCTCCGTCATTGATATGAAAATGGAATCTTGTCCAATGAATTCCGGCAGCTATAGATCCAGCGTCTCATCTTCCGTCATTCCCGCGCAAGCGGGAATCCAGGGGTGGGGATGTGGCGGCACCGTTGACCAAGCCCCACCCCGCCTGGATTCCCGCTTTCGCGGGAATGACGGAAGATGAGACGCTGGACTTGTAACCTACCGATTTATTTGGACAATTGTTTATTTTCATATCAATGACGGAGGGAGGGCGGAAATATATCATGGGACTGAACCGGACTGGACGCTACGCGACGGAACGCTGCGCCGACAGTAGCGTGTTGGACAAGAGCATGCAGATGGTCATGGGGCCGACGCCTCCGGGCACGGGCGAGATCCACGATGCGCGCTCCCGCGCGGCCTCGAACTCCACGTCGCCCGCCAGCTTCCCGGTAGGCAACCGGTTGATGCCCACGTCGATGACCACGGCGCCGGGTTTGATCCACTCGCCGCGGATGGCGTGGGTCTTGCCCACCGCCGCCACCACCACGTCCGCCCGGCCCACCTCGCCCGCGAGATCCGCGGTGCGCGAATGACAGAGCGTGACCGTGGCGTGCCGCTCCAGCAGCATCAGTGCCACGGGCTTGCCGACGATGTTGCTGCGCCCCACCACCACCGCGTTCCTGCCCTTGAGCGCGCAACCGACCGAGTCCAGCATGCGCATGATCCCCAGCGGGGTGCACGGCCTGAAGCCCTCGCCGCCGGAGAGCAGCAGCCCCTGGCTCACCGGGTGAAACCCGTCCACGTCCTTGGCCGGCGACACGGCCTCGAGAATGCGCGCGCTGGCGATCTGTTCCGGCAGCGGCAGTTGCACGAGGATGCCGTGGATGGCCGGATCCTCGTTAAGGCGGGCGATCAGGTCCAGCAACTCGTGCTCCGACACCGACGCCGGCAGCAGATGCTCCACCGAGCGGATGCCCACCTCCGCGCACGCCTTCTCCTTGTTGCGCACGTACACCCGCGACGCCGGATCATCTCCCACCAGCACAACGCCCAGACCCGGTACGACGCCGTGGTCGTTCCTGAGGCGCTGGGCGGCCACCCGCACCTCGTCGCGCACCTGTTGCGCCACCGCCTTGCCGTCGATGATCATGGTCCTGCCGCCTCGATCAAGTTACAACCAAAGGATCAAGAAATCGGTAACACGCCCTTGAAACGAGGTCAATGAATTGACGCGAAACCGTGGCCGGCGCCCCCGTCTTGACACCCCAAAGGTGCTCACGTACCAATGAAATCATGGTCATCGGCGTCCCCAAGGAGTTGAAAACCGAAGAGAATCGGGTGGCGCTGACACCGGCGGGAGCGGCGGCCTTCATCGCCCACGGCCACCAGGTGGTGGTGGAACGCAACGCAGGCAGGGGCAGCCACATCGCCAACCGCGCCTACACCGCCACCGGCGCCACCGTGGTGGAGCGGGCGCGTGAAGTGTGGGAACGGTCCGACCTCGTGATGAAGGTCAAGGAGCCCTTGAGCCAGGAGTTCGCCTCGCTGAGACCGGGACTGGTGCTGTTCACGTACCTCCACCTGGCGGCTCAGCCCGATTTGACCCGAGCCCTGTGCGACCGGGGCGTCACCGCCCTGGGCTACGAGACCATCGCGCTGGAGGACGGCTCGCTGCCCCTGCTGACGCCCATGAGCGAGATCGCCGGACGCCTGTCGCTCCAGGTGGGGGCATGGGCCCTTCAGGCCGAGCACGGCGGACGCGGCGTGCTCCTGGGCGGCGCCTCGGGGGTGCGGCCGGGCAAGGTGGTGGTGCTCGGGGCCGGCACCGTGGGAGCTTCCGCGTGCCAGGTGGCCGCGGGCATGGGCGCCGACGTGAGCGTGCTGGACGTGAATTCGGCGCGGTTGCGCTACATCCACGACATCCTGGGCGGGCGGCTCACCACCCTCATGTCCAACCGCGCCAACCTCGAGGAGGAGATCGTGAACGCCGACCTGCTCATCGGCTCGGTGCTCATCACCGGGGACCGCACGCCCATGCTCCTGCCGCGCGACCGGGTGCGGCAGATGAAGCGCGGCGCGGCCATCGTGGACGTGTCCATCGACCAGGGAGGGTTCGCCGAGACCTCGCGGCCCACGACCCACCGGGACCCCATTTACGTCGAGGAGCGGGTGGTGCACTACTGCGTCACCAACATGCCGGCGCTGGTGCCCCACACCTCCACCTACGCGCTGACCAACGCCACCCTGTCCTACGGCCTGGCCATCGCCGACAAGGGGCTTCAGCGGGCGATGCGGGAAAGCGCCGCGCTGGCCCGGGGCCTCAACGTCCATGACGGGCGGGTGACCCACGGCGGCGTCGCCAGCGCCCTGAGAATGCCGCTGACCCCGGTGGCCGAGGTGCTCAGCGCATGAGACTCGTGACCCGTCCCGATTTCGACGGCATCGTCTGCGGCGCGCTCATCACCGCGGTGGAAGACATCGGTGCCTACCTCTTCGTCGAGCCCAAGTTCATGCAGGACGGCGCCGTCGACGTCCGCGCGGGCGACGTCATCGCCAATTTGCCCTACCACCCGGCGTGCACCTTGTGGTTCGACCATCACTTCACCAACGGGGCCGCGGGCTTCGACCGCCCGGTGGTGCCGGGCCGCGGCGCCTTCCGGCTCGCGCCGAGCGCCGCGCGCGTGGTGTTCGAGTACTACTCGGAGGTGCCGAGCGCGTCGGAGGCGCGCTACCGCCCGGGCCTCGAGCTGATGCGCACCGACCGGTTCACGACGCTGCTCGAGGACACGGATAAGATCGACGGCGGGTATCTCACGCGCGAGGACGTGCTGCGCCCCGCCGGGTACGTGCTCGTCTCCATGACCATCTACGGCAAGGACGGCGCCGAGGAGCCCTACTGGCGCCGGCTGATCGGCCTGATCCGTGACCGCACTTTGGAACAGGTGCTCGACGACCCCGAGGTCCACCGGCGTTGCGCGCGGGTCCTCGGCCTGCAGGAACGGTTGCGGCGGCAACTCCTGGAGCACGCCGAGCTTCGCGGCAACGTCATCTATCTCGACCTGCGCGGCGCCGAGGACCTCACCGACGCCAACCGCTTCCTGCTCTACACGCTGTTTCCCGAGGGGAACATCTCCATGAAGGTCTCGCGCGATCCCCAGCGCGCCGGCACCACCGCCATCTCGGTGGGCTACAACATCTTCAACACCACCTCCACGGTCAACGTCGGCGACCTGCTGAGCCACTACGGCGGCGGCGGCCACCGGGTCGTAGGGTCCTGCCGGGTGCCGGACACGGACGCGGAACGCGCCATGGAGGCCATCCTGCGCCACATCACGGAGTGAGTAATAGTGTCCTACGGCAGCTTCATGAACCGGCGGATCCATTTTCTCCGTGTGTCCTGACGCTTAGGGAAGCCGAGGCTTTCATGTCCAACCCTTCCGCCCGCGGCGCCAAGGTGGTGCGTATCGACGAGGCCCTGGCCGAGCTTGCGGCCGTCAACGCGGAGATCCGCCACACGGGCTGCATCGAGGGCGACGGCTTCAACGTGGGACTGGTTTCGTTCGCGGCCACCACGACGGCGGACCCGCGGCAGATCGTCCACGACGACAAGGACGTGGTGTGCCACGTGCTGCGGGGACGGGGGCGGCTGCGGGCCGGCGGCGAGGTGACGCCCCTCCAGGCCGGCATGCTGTGCCACATTCCCGCGGGCGTGCCCCACGACTTCGCGGCCGAGGAAGGCGAGCTGGTGCTGTGCTATTCGCTCATCACCACAAGACCCTAGTGTCGCGCAAATGACCCCATGAATTCGCGAGACACGACATGGACGGCGGCCGCCGGGTTTGCGCTGGTGCTGCTGCTCGCGGCCGGGTGCGCGCGCACGAGCACGCCCACGCCCGCACCGGAGCCGCGTTACGCGCAGCCGGCGAACCTGGTGGAGATCGTCAGCGAGTTCCAGCGACTCGGACGCGACGACGTGTACCGGTTCGACGTGCCCAAGGACGTCACCGGCACCAGCATCCTCAAGGCCACGCTGCTGCGGCTGGAGGACTTCGAGCGCAAGCACGGGAACGGATACCGCGACATCGTGGGGTTCACCCGCGCCACCGCCTACGAACGCCTGAGGGACTACCGGCGCGCGCTCCGCTACTACCGCGGTGTGGCGCGTGCCGGGGGTGAACTGGCGGAACAGGCGCGTCGCCACATCGACGCCCTGGAGACGTTCCAGCGCATCGCCGCCACCACCCTCCCGGCGGACGATGCGTCCGAGTACATCAAGGCACTGGACGAGCGCGTGCGCGCATGGAACGCTTTGATCGAGCGCCACGCGGGCACGCCGCTGGAGTCCCTGGCCCGGGTGGAGGCGGAACGCGTCGACCGCGCCAAGGTCGCCTTCGTGGAGCTCAACCGCCGCGGCCTGAACGACGGCGACGAGCTCGTCGCCGTGGCCTACAGCGAGCTCCTGTCGCGGCACCGGGAAAGCAAGAAGTATCACCGCCACGTGCTGGACTTCGGCGATTACTATACCAGCCTGGCGCGGGAGTATGCGATGTTGAACGAACCGGAGGGCCTCGCCTTCAACATCAAGACCTTCGAGAGTTTCGCCCAATCGGCGATGAAGCTCTACACCGAGGTGGCGCAGCAGGACGGCGCGCCCGAGAAGCTCGAAGCCAACGGCAAGATCGAGGGGCTGAAAGGCATGATGGAGCAGATGCGGAGGCGCAGCCGATGAGACTCGCCGCGGGACTGTTCCGCCATCGCGTGGTTGACCACGCGGAACGGTATCTGCGCGCGCAGCCGATGAAGACTGCTGCCGGGCTGCTCTGCCTGCTTCTGGCACTGCCGGCCATGGCCGGCGCGCAGGTCCGCGGCGATGCCCACCCGCGGATGCTGGACCCCCTGCACGGCTTCGATCCCTTCGCGCCCGCGGTCACCGACGCGCGCTACTTTCCCGACGAAATCGAGCAGCGCGCGCGCCGGGCGCTGCTCGACGCTCTGGCCCGACGCGGATCGACGCTGCGCGACCACGTGCGCCATGTCGAGGAGAGGGACCGAGAACTCGAAGCCCGCGGCCGGCGGGCAAGCGGGTTGAGCCACGCCCTGCAGGACCTGCACCATGCAGCCCTCACCGACCGCGACGCCCACCGAACGGCGCTGCGAGAGAGCCTGGAGACCGCTCCCACGGACGCGCGGCGCCGGTTCCTCCGCGCTCGCCTGGCCGAGGACGAGTTGGAACAGGCGGACGCGCTCGTGGCCGAGAGCGACATCGGCCGCTGGAACGAGCTGCTGAACCGCATGCTCGGCTCCGTCGACCTGATCGGATGGGTGTCGGGCTCGTATCTCACCGCCGCCGTGGACACCGCCTTCGCCGAGTTGTTCCGGGGCCGCGAACCGCGCATGCCCGCCTCCGAGCGCAAGGCCCTGGTCCTTTACAAGCGTTTTCTCGCGCGTTTCCCGAACCACCCGCAAGGCGAGGCGGTGAAGCGGAAGGTCGCCGCGCTCGAAGCCAAGAAGACCATCGTGTGGCTCCACAGGCACGATAGACAGGCAAGCCTGGCGCTGGCGGAAGACCGGATCGACGACGCGGAGTTCCATGCCCGGCTGGCGGCCGCGGTGGCGCCGGAGGCCGAAACGGTGAAGGAGCGGCTCCGGGAGATCGAAGCGGCGCGGAAGGAACGGGACGACGGACGGCGCCAAGTCAACTCGGTGGCCGATGCGGACGACCTTGCCGGCGTTAACGCCGAACAACGGAAGGACATTCGCGCGCTGCTCCACGCCCTGGTTCGGAGGGACGCCGCGGCGGCGCGGGAGCAGGCGGAGGATATGGCGCGACGCTACGACGGGGCACGCCTGGAGGTCCTCGCCCGGGACGTCGCCGCCGTCGCCCTGGAGATGGACGGCCGGCACGCGGACGCCAAGCGCGCGCTCGCGGCGGTCGCGCGCGCCGCGTCCTCGGAGCGCTCCCGCGAACGCGCGCGCATCCTGCTCGCCAGCCCGGAATACAACCTTCGCGGAGCCCTGGACCGGGAGCACGCGCGCTACCGCCTGGAGCGGGTGCGGTTCGCTCTCCTGGGAGAGAACTTCCTGGAAAAGAACGCCATGATCGGGGCGGCGCCGATCATCACCCATGGAATCGCCGGTGCCGCCACCCTGGGCGCCGCCAACATCCTCATGGTGACCAGCAATCTATTGGAGATGCTCAGCGGCAACCCGGTGTCGAACCAGACGGTGGTCGACGCGGCCGCCCGCGCCGTCCGCGCCCGGCCGGAGTCCGAGGAATCCGGAGACATCTACCAGGCGCTGGGCGACGCCTACAGGAGCCGGGGCCATCCGCACAAGGCGGTCCAATACTACCGCCTTTCCGGGAAGAAGCCGGCGGAGGAGGTGCGGCAACTGGAGGAGAAGGCCGGACGGACGCTGTTGCGCGCCGCCGAGGGGACCGGGTCCAAGGCGCGGCAACGGGCACTCTACGCCGCAGTGCTGGGACACTACCCCGACACGGCCGCCGGCGAGGAGGCCAAGGGCCGGCTGGCGCGCCTGGTCGCACCAAAGAACCGCGGCCTGCGCCTCAGCAAGCAGTACCTCGCCGACAACCCGCGCCTCCACGGCCCCGAGGCGCTCGGACTCAAGCCGGCGCTGTTCGACGGCAGGGTCCGCAACCTGGAGCTGGCCGAAGCCGGGCTCAACCTCCTGGGCCGCGACGCGATCCTCTTGCACTACGACACCCCGTGGGGCGCGCTGACCCGCACCTACCCGGTGGCACGGTCGCGCATCGAAGGGCTGGAGATGCTGCTGCGCGAAAAGCGCTACGCGCTGGGCGCGCGCGGGGCCGGCGAACCGGTCGGAACCGACGGGATCGAGGACTTTCCCACGCGCCTGATGCGGTTCGAGCCCCGCGATCCGGACGCGGACGCCTCCGACCTGGAGTTCGTCCGCGAGACCGGCCAAGGCGCCCGCGACCGTTCCGCGATCCTCGACCATGAGATCCTGAGCACGAAGGAAACCGACCCCCAGCGGGCCTACGGCCTGCCCACTGTCCGCGGCAGCGTCACCGCGGCGGGTGTCAGCGTGCGCGCCGACGCGCCCGACTCCTTCCTGGCCGACGAACTGGTGGTGGGCAACGACGCCGCCAGCCCCTACGCCGGCGTACGCCTGCCCATCCCCCTGCTCAAGGACTTCATCCCCGTGGACTTCCTGATCCGCGCCCGCCCCGGCCTCCCCTCCCTCACCCCCCAGATCCGCAAGCCGGACGAGTCGATGGACGACGCCCACCTGTACCGATGAGCCGCGTAGCACTCACGTCATTCCCGCGCCACAGGC
>JAJDXX010000233.1 GCA_022823055.1 Candidatus Binatia bacterium
GTTCGCCGGGTGCGGGCTTCGCCCGTCACCGGCTTCCGCATCACCTCCTCCTCCGGTGTCCTCGTCTCTGCGGACGACGCCGACGACCTGCTCCCCACGTCTGCCGTCACCGCCTTCAGTGTTCCCCGCCGCATGCTGCCGCCCACGCCGATCACCACAGCGCCCGTCAACTCGTCGGTGATGTCCAGCACCGTGCAACTGTTTGATCACTGCGTCGATTCACTGCGTACCAGCCAAGTGCAGGCTCGGCTCGTCGCCTCCGGCGACATCGCCCCGCTCGTGCCGTCCGCCTCGCTGCGCTCGTCGGCGGCACGACCCCTCCGCGTTCCGCGTCGCCCGGTGCAGGCTCGCCCGTCACCGGCTTCCGCACTACCCCTTGCACTTGTGTCAGCACTACTGCTGGCGCTACTGCCATTGCCTCCGTCACTGTGCTCGACACGACCGCCTTCACTTCCTCCCGCACTCTCCGCCACTCAATCGCCGTGGAGGCTCCCCTCAGCCGGGTCCCCCGGCGCCCATCCCCCTTCGCTTGTGCCCCTGGTTTCTTCGTTCCCCACCGCCTGCGCGGGCTCTGGTTCTCACACCCGACGCGCCCAGGGCGCTGTCGTTGCAACCGCGCGCTTGACCACGCTGTGAACCCTTTGAACGCCACCTCTGCGTTCTGCTATGATGGAACGGTGTAAGCGTTTTGTAGGTTCCTATCCAGCTGAAATACAAAGAGAAAAATAACTGTAAGCGGAATGTAGTACAGCGCCGTTCCTACTGTAGTTCCCGGAGATTACACCGGTGTCGCCCTTCGCTTGCGGGCAGCCCCCAATGGACTGAGACAGTTACCGAGGAAACCCGGAAAGCCACTCTGCGAACAGTACGCTTGAAACCGTCACAAACTTTGTGATCGTCTTCTCTATTCGGGAGAAAATAGATGGCCGTCAGGACATACCCGCACTCGATCCGCTTCTCCAGCGACGAGTGGCGAGCCGTAACCGAGGCCGCCGAACGCCTCCACATGATGCCCGGCGCGTTCGTACGCGAGGCCGCGGCGCGTGCAGCCGCCGAGGGATTAGAACTTGACGAAGGCCGTATGACGCCTGAACTGATCGAGCTATTCAAGACAACCTTCCGGGGTGTTCACGTCCTTGCTTATCTCAAGCGCCAGGAACTGTTAGAACTCGACAGGCTGGAAGACTTCGAAACTGCGGTGGAACACGCTAGGAGCCTGCAGGACGCGACGCTTGGGCTGGACGATGAGGCGGAGGAAAGTTGAAGCCCGACGGGCGCAAGCGTTCTGGAGAAAGTGCCCAGCTGGGCAACGGCGAACTACGCCGTCACCTACGGGGCGTGTGGAGGCAAAAGTATCGGGTTTGGTGGACCGGAGGATTTGTCGGACAGAGCCACGTTACGCAGCGAAATCCTTGAGCGCACATGCCGAGCCTAAGAGTTCTACCCGCCATTGCGTCTGGTTTCCCGCCGCCCTGCGCAGCCGGACGGCGTCCTGCGACATCGGCATGGACCGCAGTTGGATTCCGGATTCCCGTATCGTCTTGTCGACCATGCGGTGTCTCCGCGTCGGTGATGAGGTAAGCTGGCTGCTTGGCACCGTGGAATAGGCGTTTGCTGTGAAGGACAGGATGCGCCGCACGTCGCGTCGGTTCGGCAGAACCCGCCCGCCTAGGCGCCAGGGCGCCACTACAGCCCAGGGTCCGGTTTCTAGCATGTTCTGCCACACCCTCGGGTCGTCTGCATTCCCCGAACCATGATGCGGCACTTTGAACACCGACGCTTTTCCCCTCGGTCTGGTCGTGCTGTGGAGGATGTCGACCCAACCCGGTTTCTCCATGTCAGAACCAAGCAGCAGCACGACATCCCCGATATTGATCCACAACACGACGGAAATTCTGTTGGGCGTGAAGCTGGAAATTCGGCGCCTAGTCTCACCCTGGCCCGGAATCAGGCTGCTGAGCTCACTCAGGAAACTGACGAACTCTTTGTCGTTTGGCGAGAGCGACCAGACTTGGCAGGCGCCCTCGGCGTAGATGATGCGGCTGGCGATGGCGAACGTTGTTGTTGCCTTGAGACTTTTAAAGACTTTGTAGAGTTCTCGTACGCCCGAACCGGTGCTGGAAAGACCCCGATGCTCCAAGGCTCCGACCATACCAAGAAATTCTCTTGTGCGGAGTACGCTGGCGCAACAGAAAACAGCGTTGCCGCAGGCGGTGACCAGTTTGGCCATGCCCCGAATGTGATCGTCATGCCAGTGGGTAGCGACGATCAGGCGGACGTCACGGGCCGGGTCGACACCAAGGTCGGTCAGATACTGTAGCGCTCTCGGCTCGCCGGCCGGGCCAAGGCAGGAGTCGACGAGAACCCAGGAGCCGTCGCCGATATGCAAGGCAATGCTTTCTCCATAACCGGGTCCGAAGAGGGTGATTTCAAGTTCACCGTTGGCCGGAGGTAGGTTGGTCGCTGTCACGGGTTGAGCGACTGGAACATATTGCGGGCCCACTCTTCAGAGTCTCGCAGATCGGATTTCGTGACCGCAGGAAGATCTCGGAAGACAATCTGGGATACTCGCCTTCTGGCTCCTCCTATTGTGCGTTCGTAGCCGATCACCCACCGGAAGACGCCGCCGACCCGGAGCCTTTTGGAATCGTGGGCCGATATCTCCAGGAGGGGGATAGTTGCCTCCTCACCCTCGTACGTTCCGCCCGCTGTAATATCGATGAGGCGTGCCTCAAGATCGTGCTTGCCGATAGCCAGAACATACCCTTCCCATTCCTGCAGCGCATGGAAGGTGGCGGATGGCACCCGTCGCGCCCGAGGCGGCAGATCCAGGATCGGGGCGTGTCCGTCGGCGGTCTGCGGATGCCCGGTGTAGTCATAGTCCGACGCTGGTTTCACCGGTGTGCTGATTCGGAACGATCCGCTGACGTAATTCCCCCGAACCAACCAGGCGTTGACCACCGCTGATGCATCGCGAAGCCGTACTTGCGTCAAAGTATCCGACCTACGTCCGCTGTCTTCATCAAACGCATCGGTGCTGTCCGCAGCTGCGGATTGCCCCGCGTGAAGCATGAACAAACCTCCTATTCCTCACTCAACGACATGATGTGATCGATGATTTTTTCTCCGCTCGCAACCGAGCTGTCGAAATTTTGTTCCAGAATCTCCATCAGCCGCCTGCCGCTTTCGTGTCCATCCGCCTCGCCTGCTGTGTAATGATCATTGACGGCTACATACACCCCAGGTGCATCGACGATGCGGTTCGATGGTTCCACCGTCACGTTGATCTGATCATCGGCAGGCCTTCCTTCGACGGCCACTTGTCTCATGGTTAGAGATGTCATGCCCCCTTGATGACCGCTTGCACCGAGACGCCGACCCCAGGCGCCCCACGGCTTTACCGGGGCTAGCGTCCTGCCAATCCGGTCTCTTGAGCCGATATCCGGCACCCGGAAATGGACATTGCGATTGATTCCAAATGCCCTCAAGGGCACATGATACAAGTACTCCTTAAAAACGCGCGCTACAAGATCACGCACCCGTATGTGGGGTGCCAGCAGGGTTTCGGCTGTGAAGTTGTCCTTGCTGACCTCAAGGGTGAGCCAGTCGGCGCGAAATTGCGTGATCTCTGGGTGAGCGATTCCTAGTTCCGCGCTGTCCGCAACGCTCTTCGGCAACAAGTCGCACAATACAAACCAGCTTGGCGTGAAGATGGCCGGGTTGAAATTCCCCACCAGGACGATGCTTACCCCATCGATTTCCGGCTCGATTCGCATGCCGCTCCTCCGTCCGATCACGCCGTGCCGTGCGGGGTGGAACCGGAGCCCTGAACTGTGTGTGTCGACCGTCGCTTACCTGCGCGACAGCGGCTCGGTCAGCGGGAACCGCAACGCCGGCAAGACTCGCCGCGGATGCTTGAGGTGCAGGGCGACGCCGAGCCAGCACGTCGCTTCCTCGTGCCCCATGGCTTCAATACCCGTGGCAACCGCCCGCATGTGTCCTGGCTGCGCATCGGGGCGAGCGCACGAAACAGCAACCCTAGCATCGACGCCAAGTCCTCGTCGAGCGGAGAGTCGCGTCTTTCGGCACCAGTATCTCCCCGGCTTGATACCGGTCTGCAACTGCCGTTTCAAGACCCGGTACTCGACCAGTTCAAGGTTCCGGCTCCGCAGTCCCGCGAGGCACAATCCGAGGTCATCTGTGGCCGTCGCCGCTGCAGCCAGTTGCCAGTTGCGTACTCGGCGCCGATGGCGCCATAACGGCGGATCGCAACTTGTAGTGGGGCACGGAGCCCGGTGTTTCGATTCCGGCGATCCTCTCCAGACCGGGCATTTACGCCTTGGCCTCCGCTGCTCACTTTGTGCGAGGGCAGGAATAAGGAGGGCTTCTGTATTTGCCATTCGTGCGGCAGCCACATGGGATCGCCGCAGGCTACGCATAAGCCGCCGCCGAGTTCGGATTGCAAGGCACTCTGGAGCGGGTCTCCGTCCACCATGAACTAACGACAGATGTCGTGCGCCTGCGGTTTTCACGGCTCCATGACGAGTCGGGTGCACCTTCCGTCGCTTACACGATCCTTTTGACGGCGGCGGACGCGTTGGTGGTGCCCGACACCAACCTGAGCGTCACCATTACCGGTTGCCGGGCCGGTACCACAACTGGAACGCGAAGGGTCGACGTACTTCGTGGTGCAAAAGCGCGACCAGCGCCTGATCGACGTCATCGAATGGATGTCGATTCCTGATTGGCGCTACATCTCCATCTCGAATCCGCGCTCGCGGACCCTCTCCGGCTCCCGTTCCGGAGGCGTCGGCGCGTCCCTGGCATGGTCGCGTCCGGGATCGGCATCGGGCGGCGCGTGCGCTCCTTCCGCTCCGATCGCCGCGCCCTGTTCCCTGCCGCCTTCCTTCGCCGCGGGCTTGTCCAAGGCCGGCTCCATCGCTTCCAGCGCAGCGATCCGCTCTCCGGTGACGGCCTCCAGCCGCTCGCGCAGCGCCCTGGCGTCATCGGTGACGATCTCCGCTCCGTGACGCGCCCGGCTGATCTCGACGTAGAAGGTCTTGCGCGTGGTGAGGTGGGGATGTCCGGCCTCCATCACCGCGATCACGTTGTCCACGGTGCGGCCCTGGAACCCGTGCACGGTCGCGGCCCATGCGTGGTCCAGGTGGCGGAGTTGGGGATCGTGCTTCCCGATCTCCAGCCTGCGCCCGTCCTCGAGCCGGAAGGAGACCCGGCCGCCACGGACGGAAGCGATCTCTGCCACGCCGCTGTTCACGAGCCCCAGGGCGTTGTCGTTCCGGGTCCAGCGGATGCGGTCGCCGGCGCGGAGCTCGATCCTCTCGGCGCGGTAGACCTCGACGGCGCCGCGCCCGGCTCCGACCATGCGCGGCCGCCACGGCACTTCCTCCCCCTTCGGACCCTCCAGGAACACCGTGCCGATGCGGTGGTCCACGCGCCCGATCCGGCGCTCGTCGCCCTTCGCCACCCCGAGACTCCGGTAATCGCGGTGGAACGCCACCACGTCGCCGGGAGCGTAGTTGGCCGCGACCGTCTTCTCCGCGTTGGTGTAGCCGTGGGAGACCAGCCGCTCGCCCTCGAAGGCGGGGCCCCGGAGGACGCCGTCGCGGGCCAGGCGCTCGCGGATGTGTCCGTTGAT
>JAJDXX010000205.1 GCA_022823055.1 Candidatus Binatia bacterium
CTTCGCCGCCGCGGACATCACGGTATGTTATTCGAACAAAATCCCGCTTAACCTGCCGAAAGATAAAAGGAATACCCGGCAACTTCGCATAACGTACATCTGGTCATACTTCATCTTATGGGAAGCTTCCCATAACATGAAAAAAAGTACCTCGGAAACGATGCCGTGGCCCGCGCCCCAGGCGAGCCAGTCCTCCGCATCGACACGGATATCGAGGTGAACGAAGCGCGAGGCCAGGGGAGTCGGCATGCGGTGCACGACGCCCCGGTCCGTCTCGCGGTTGCCGCAGGCGATGAGCGACGCTCCTTCGGGGAGTTCGTACTCGCCGACCTTGCGGTCGAGCACCAGCTGATACAAAGCCGCCTGAACCATCTGAGGTGCGGACGGGAGTTCTTCGAGGTTGATGAGCCAGCGGCCGGCATCGTTGGACGGGGGCAGGAAGGCCGGCGGTGCCCAGCGGGTGCGGCCGTCGGTGTCGCGCCAGGGGATGCCGCGGAGGTCCACGGGGTCGAGCAGCAGGGCCCGGACGTCGACGTACTGGCGGTTCGTGGCCGCGGCCACCTGCTGTGCGATCTGGCTCTTGGCCGCGCCGGGCGGCCCGAAGACGATGGCCGGCTGGCGGGCCTCGACCAGGAGCGCAAGCACCTCTGCGAGCTCGCTGGGGCGAAGCGTGTACTCGGCGGAGATTTTCTCGGGAAGGGTCATGGGCGTCCTCCGTTGTGGGGAAGATGGGAGCCGGAGCGGACGCCCTCGGAGACCGCCCGGCCGCCCCGTCTCCGGCTGACCCCGAGCTTTTCAGGCCGTTGGAGCACCGGGGTGAACCGCCGGGGGGTGGCGCGGCAATGCAGGGACCAGCGCTCCTTCAGCATCCCGATGCCCGCTTTTCGCTCAATCGGTTATGCTGGAGTTCTCCCGGAGAACCTGCGGGCGGAACGAACGATTGCGCGGGACGCGGACGCGCTCTGCTACACCGACGCTGAGGCGTGGGCATACGAGAGGGGGAGGAGAGTAGCTGTGGACCTGAGAGTCAGCGTGAAGAGACAGATCGATCGGTTGAGGAAGGAAGCTGGCCGTGGCCACGGAGCCCGTTCGACTGTAGGAGAACCTGATGCAGGAACAATGGATCGTTTTTGACAATGACGCAACGGGTAGCCTCATAACAGCCTTGGCCACGGATGCCCGGCTGGGTGCAAGGGCCATTGCGCGGTTTTCGCCGGAACTTGAGACTGCACTACACGAGACGTTTCACTACGAAAAGCACCGGTGCGGCGGGTATACGCTTCACCTATCGCGTGCGGCCGCCGAAGTCGAAGCCGCCAACCCGTTCTATTCGGACAATTATTTGAATCGTCCGCTTGCCGTGCCCTGCCGGATTGACCAACAGGCGGACGTTGTGCCTGCTCTTGAACTTGTCGATACCGAGCACATCATTGGTACAATCGAGTGCCTGCAAGATATGGGCACACGCTACTATGATAGCGACGCCGGTCAAGATGCGGCACTGGAACTGGAGGCGCGTTGGTCAGATTACGGCATCGGGCGAAGCGACTTTTCGGTCACTCGCTTTGAGCACCCTTGGAAACAGGACTCGGTGATTGCTTCCATAAAGGGCGCCGCACTCCCGGGCGAGATTGTGGTAATTGGGGGTCACCTTGACTCGATAAACAAGTGCAACCAGTCAGTCGCGCCGGGGGCGGACGACAACGCGTCAGGTATCGCAGCAGTGTCGGAAGTCCTGCGTGTGGTCCTCGCGTACGGGTTCCGTCCGCAACGAACGTTGCAGTTCATGGCCTACGCAGCGGAGGAGGTCGGTTTGCGAGGTTCCTGTGCGATAGCAGAAGAATACAAACGAGCCGCGAAGAACGTTGTTGCGGCATTGCAACTGGACATGACGGGTTTTTCGGGGTCTCCCCACGACATGTATTTTGTCAACGACTACGTAAGCAGGCCTTTAACAGATTTTCTGAAGAAACTCATTGGTGAGTACAACAGGCAGGGTCCCCATGAGATCACGTTTGGCGACACCGACTGCGGCTACGCGTGCTCGGATCACGTGGCATGGACAAGGGTGGGCGTTCCCGCGGCGTTCCCGTTCGAGGCGCTTTTCTCGGACTACAACAAAGAGATCCATACCGCCCGAGATCTTCTGCGGAAGCTCGACAAGACCGGCACAAAGCAAGCCTGCTTCGCCAAACTCGGTATTGAGTTCATGATGGAAATCTCAACATCAAGGACTGCGATGGAGCGTTGACGCCGCTGTCCACCCGTTGTTGACATGCGGTCGAGGTCGACCATGTGACGAGGATCGGCGGGTTGCTGCGGTTGGCGTTGCGGATGCGGTGAGGTTTAACGATGTGGTGGCACCATGAACCACGCCGGGGGACTGTCTGGGTCTCGGTAGTCAGTCGGCGGTCTGACGGGCACGTTCAGCACACAACATGTACAACAAGAAAATCCTGGGATTCGTCAGTTCGTCGTCCGTCCCGGAGTGCAAGCGTAAGCGGCAGCCGGTGAACGGCCACACATCGGTGCGCAGCGTTGTCGCGGTCCTCCGGTAGGAGCGCACTTCGTGCAGCCCGGACGGAGGTGCAAGCACCCTTCTCCACGTGATCCATGCGGTTCGGGGACGTTTCTCCCAGATCTCTTGCGCTGGGCTGGGAGCCACGGCCGTAAGATCGGCGCAGGGCATGTTCCACCAATCTGAAGCTCAGCGCGCCAAATTGACGACTGCCTGCGTTACCGCGCATACGATGTCTCGCGCGTAGTCCAGATCGACGTGTGTATCCGTAGAGCGGTGGTAGTTCGGGTTAGGCTCGGCATCGGGTTCAAGATCCAAATTGGCGAATAAATCCTCGCTCACGAGAATGGCTGGATAGCCCTGTTCGTGAAACGCCGCATGATCCGAGCGGTTGATCGCGCCGTCACAGACGCTCCTGTCCGGCGCGTGGCACCTGATGGTGCCCGCATAGATTTGTGCTGGTGCGAGTTGGCCGTAAGCGGCGGCCGCGTCTCTCACATAGGGTGTCAGCCACAGACTGAGATCCCGGATCGCTGGGTCAGTGTAGCCGGCATGGATCTCAAAGATGCGGTTGGGATCGGAGTTGTAACCGATCATATCCATGCAGATCACAGCGCGGATCGGCGCCTTCAACGATTTCATTTTTGCCGCGTAAGCCTTGGACCCGATCAGTCCTGACTCTTCAGCATTAAAGAAACAGAAACGTACGGTATGCGTAAGCTTGCCGCGCAATGACCAAATGTAGCGCGCAATGCTAAGCACACCGGCCAGACCGGAGCCATTGTCGTCGCGTCCCGGTGCAGGGTCAGTGGATGGCGAATAACCGCGCTCACAGACGGCGGTTGAGTCCAAATGACAGCCGACAATCACCAGGTCGGCACCGAAGCCAGCAATCGTGCAATGCCCATTCCACCAAGGATACCAAGGGCGCAGACGAAAAACCTCCTCTATCCGATAGCGGATCTCCGTGTCCGTCATTTGAGAAAAATTGTCGTCCCGGAACCACTCGGAGTCGATCAGCTCCCGCATCTCGTGTTCGAAAGGCTTGAGACGTTTGGGCAGCGGATTGTCTCGCAAGATCTTGCGGTAACGTTCCAAGACCTGGGACCGAATGCGGAGTATCCCGGTTCCCGGCAAATCTGCGACGATGTTGGAATGAGTCGTGCCCGCGTGGGCGAAATCGTGTCGGTACGCACAATAGCCGATAGCGTTAAGGTCATTCAGGAGCTGTGTCTCCGCCCGCCTATTGTCTGGATGCGCACTGTGGCGTGAGACAATAGGACCGTTCGCGTCAAGTGCCGTGACCCCGGTATAGCGATTGAGATCGCTCTCGTAACTGGCGGTCACGGCCGTGGCGGTAGGGCGCAGTATTCGCTGGACGTTCGGGCCGATGACGACTTCTTTGACCGGTTCGAAAATGTCCTCCGGCAGGGATGTAGGATCGATGGCATCGCTGTCCAAACTGTCCCGGATCGCCGGTTTCATCAACTGCGGCGAGGGCATCAACAATTCCGAATGCCCATGTGCGCCGTGCACATTCAGCGCCTGCGCGTCTTCGCCCGGGGCAAGTGCGATCAGCACCTGACCCGGTTCGGCATGGAGAATCTTGCGTTTGGCGAGCTCCTCACGGGCTTGCGGCGAGTCCTGGTCGATCCGGGCCCAGACTAAATCTTCGATCATGGGATCGTAGGGGAGCGGGTTGATTGTCACTCCCTTCATCACCGCCGAGACTTGGACATAGTCCGCGACCAGTGCGATCAGCGCCCACTCCCCGCCATTTGTCGGCTGGAATTGCATCGGGATCACATCAGCGTTGAGGGCGAGACGGGTCAACACCTCCTTCGGGCCCAACATGCGCACCGCGTCGGGTGCCTCGCCGCGCATCATCATCGGCAGTATTGTGGCATGCGGCGCGGGTTGCAGACCCGACTTGGCCGCCTCACCCCGAATCCTGCGGTCGGTAGAAACAAGCGCCGTAGCCGCGTCCGCTCCAGAAAGCCCTGAAAATGCCGTACCAACCGAGACGGCGGTTAAGTCGGACAAGACTGGGGTGACTGTCAGGCCGTCCATCCACCCGCTTAGACGGGTCACGGCTTCGGTTTCATGGCTCGTCGGCACGGCGAGAATGACCTCAAGGCCCTGCGTCCCGATAACGGTGATAGCCGCCTGCGTTTCAGGCCATAGGTCGAGCCCGAGGACTTCGCCATCCTCCTCACGCAACTCGCCACTGGTTTGATCAAGCATGATGACAGCTCGCTTAGTTGGTGTGATTGGAGTAGCCATGGCTTAACCTGTATTGGTTGGGTCAATGCTCAGGGTGTTTCCGCCCCGTAGTGGAACCGGTGGCGATGTACGACATTGCGGAAGCAGTGGACAACAAACAGCCGGTCGAATTGACTCTCACCGAGGTCCGATGGGCCGCTTGCCACTAAACGCTTGAACGGACACGCAGATCAAAACGGTATTTGGGGAGGAATGACCGCCCAATTGGCGCTTCTCGCCCGAAGTCCCGGTTCCCCGCAGGTGTCGGCGCAATGTCGGCTGGCTCTCTTGGTCCAGTAACGGTTGCCGTGAATGTCTTCGTTGTGTCGCACATTTTCCGCTCAGCAAGTTTGTCCCGACGCGATAGCGTTCACCATGTTAGCGTGACCTACCAGCAACACGCGTTGGCCCATGCGTTTGGACCGTCACTGGAACTCTGCCTCGCACTCAATCGTCGTCAACCAAGTCGAATTCGAGTCGGATAGTCCGGATGCGACGATCAAAAATCTGCCCGGAGCTGATGGGCTGTCGCCCGCTGAGGATCTTCAAGACTTCCTCCACCGTGAGCGAGCAGCTCGCTTCGTCCTTGGACTGATCCTTCGGGTTGTCCGGGTGCTCGCCATTGCCCACCTGTGCGTCGAAGGACATCGGGTAGGTCATCCCGCCGGAAATCTCGTCGTCGAGATAGGAAAGCACCCTAATTTCGTGATCGTCCCTCTCGATCGCGCGTTTAGCCACCTTCGGTGAGAACTCCTCACCCGGCTCGATGGACAGCACCACCAGACGCCGGTCACGCGGCCCCATCTCGAACTTGGTCCCGCCTTCAGAGACAACACGCACCGCCCAGCCCCGGGACTGGAGGAACTGCGGTAGTTCGACTTCGATCCGACAATTGACGGATTTGCTCAGCGGGTTGCGGATCCAGAGTAGATGCCTGCGGAGGAACTTGATCAAATGCTTTGCATTTGGCAGCACGGGGTGGACGTTGCGCTGGCCGATATTGTTGTCGAAGGGCACGAGGCGGTTCTCCGGAATCGTCCCCGTGATCGTCCTGTCGTTACCCGCATCGTCGTCAGCCTGAGCAATCGCCAGCAAGCATTCGTGACCAACCTGCGTCGGCACGAAGGCGAACGGGCCCACGATGGTCTCCCCGCCGGGCGCGATTGACCCGCGTGCCGACAAGCTAGGCGTATCCATCGGAATCCAGTCATCGGGGAAAGCCAGCCCCGTTCCCGGCAAACAGTGATACGCATCCACTCTCACGTTCTCCGCTGGCTGCAGGCCGCGGTTCTTCACCCGCACGTACATGTAGTTGGTCTGGCCCACCACCGCGCGCTGATGCGTAACCCCACCATCCGATGCGTTTCGGACCCACATGTCCTGGCACGCCCAGTGTTCGGGAAGATACTCGTACTCCCCTTCTCGTCCGTCATCGATATAGACATCCACCACGGGTGGATTGCCCTCGGTCATGACCTTATTCCCCTGACCTGGTCGCGCGTTGGGTTGGAAGAGACCCTGCTTTTCGAATGCCCAGCGAACGACCTTGTGGAGTGCGCCGCCTGGGATACCCTTGAAATTGTTCGTGGTGCGATCCCCTTCTTCTAGATTGGAGGCGAAGATCTCCGGGTACGAAGTGGTCGAGGTGAGAAGTCCGATCGCTTTGAAGATTAGATATGCTACCGACTGTGCTGCGCGGGTTTGAGCGGCAAGGACATTAGAGTCACCCCCGATGGAGCGGTACAGCCGGAATAGCGTGGTACTGAGGATCTCCTCACCCCGGTACCCGGTATTGTATCGCGGTCCGAACCAGGCCCATCCATCGTCGACCGCACGGTCATGGCGTCGGTCGAGATGGACCCAAGGGAAGGTGTTGAAGCGGTCGTCGGCATTGGTACCGGGATCGTTCAGGATCGCGGCCAGACTATCGCCTGCAGAATGGGCGAAGCCGAAATTGGGCGAGTTCACGTGGTCCCACAAAAGAGCGTGACCGAATTCGTGCCACACCACTCGGTTTGACGTTGCAATCCCGACAGGCTCTCCCCATTTCAGCAGCGCGAAACGCAACTCGCCGAGACCATCGCCTGACGCGTTGCCCGGTGCTTGCGCGTTGACCTTTACGCCGAGCGCTCGGTGGTCGACAGGCACCGGAAAAGCCGTGCCGTCAAAATAGCTCGAGACGTCGAAACCGTAGTCGGCCATCGTCCGAAACAGCCTATCGCAATGAAAATAAGCGTTGACAGCAGAGAAATTATCGGTGCGCACGTTGAAGTTGAATTTGCCCGAGGGGTTGGTCACCGTCGGTGCGGGGATTGCGGGGGGATCGGTATCCGTCAGTTCGACATAGGCGCCCGACAGCCGTTGCGGCGAGCTCGGCGTAAGCCCCGCCAGAGCGACGGTTGAGCGGAAAGGGTTCAGCTGTGCGTCCGAAGAAGCGCCTGTCACCGTCGCGCCGGTCTGCGTCTGCGGATCGCTCGCGAAAACCATGCCGGTTGCGCAACCCACTAACGCTCGGATAAAGAGCACCGCGCCGGACTTCGGCTCCACCAACGCGCGCCAGTTTACCGGTGGCTCATCTTTGTGAAGCGAGGCTCGGAAGAGTACCTCGTTGACGATGTAATGCATCCCCTTCGCGATCTCGTCGGGAAGGCTGGGCAGGTCCAGTGCATGCCGAGCATCGGCATTTGCCTCCTGCTCGTCCTCGGCCACTTCGACGCGCTGATCCGGTTCGAACCGATACACGACCTGACGGTCAATTCTGCCGTCCTGGATATTGTCGACAACGATGCCTAGCATCTTTTTCAGGATCGCATTTCTGAGTGGTTGCGTGCCATTCTCGGCGAATTTCTGATCCGGATTGGCAACTTGCACCTGACCATGCAGCGACGACTGAGCCGATGTTACAGCCATCCCTGCGGAATCGATATGAACGCCGATCTCGGCACCGAAAATCAGGAGGTCCATAACCTTCTGGTCGTAGACCACGACCCTTGATCCGGCGACATCTTTTTCGTGCGAAAAACAAATGATGGGATCATTGACGCGCGAAACGTCGGAGAGACTTGTTTCGTCGTCTTCCAACCGCGATTGGGTCAATCCCATGGTGGCCATGTTCTGTCTGATATAACCGTTTGCGATCTGCGTTGGCGTCTCACCGGTCAAGCCCTGCGATCTGTGGTTGCGCGGTGGGTGATTGATGAGAACTACTTCGCCATATTCGTTTTGAATTGTCTGTTCTGACATCTCCCTCCCCCTTTTCCGATCAAGGAACTCCTGAACGTTCCCTACATTAGCACAGATAGTTTAGCTGGGTTTTCCCCGCGTGCAAGTCCCGCATGGTTCAAGTAGGTGCGGCACCGTCTGCGGGAGCCGCCCGACTTTCGTTGGTGGGAGCACAAGCCGGACGGCGTGTACGCCTGTGAGCGACGCTCTGTCTGCAAGCTCTCGTCCACTGTTCAGTTGGGCGGAACACAGCGTCTACGGAGAGCATGGGTTGGCGCACAGGCGAGCCGCGTGAGGGTCGGTGCCAGTGGGCTGTCGATGGCGAGGGCGTCGGCGTCCGCTTCCAACTTGGCGGCCCGTTAGTTAGGCGATGCGCGCCCGTTGTCGGGAATCTCCAGAAGTGGCCGGGCACAGACCTGAAAAATTCCACAGACGTCACTCGTCCGTTGCGGGGGTCCTGTTTATCCGGCACCCGCCGCCTGCTATATTCTATTCGATTCGGGGTCGTGGGCACCGGGGTTTTTGAAGGCGCCAAACGGGTCGCGGTTGACCCTGCGTAAACCTTCGGTGGTACCGTGGATTACCCTGTCGGCAGGTACAGTAGGTCCGCGCAACTCAAACTTCTTTTCTGGTGTTGACGTTTGGGGTGACTGTTGGCGGATCCACGCGTGCTGGCGGTTCACCAGGAGTCAGTCCTGGTGGCCTGACTCAAACAATCCGCCTCCGGGAAACCCGGGGCGGTTCACGGGGACGCCGGAGCTTGGGCTGGGTCTGACCGAGACCAGCCGAGAGCACATCCTGGGCTGGCGACTGATGGGTGGTGCGGCGTGAGGATCCGGGTTCTCGCTTCGAGGTGTCGCCCCTCCAGGCGGCAAACGGCCCGGAGAACCGTTGGCAGGCGCCCCGCCCGGTGAAGCGGCGGCCTGTGAGCGGGCGCGGGTTGCAGCCCGCATACGGAGGGGGAATGGGCTTGATGAGGATCGGGAGGGCGTGTCTGGTGGCGGCGATTGCCGCGACGGCGGTGAGCGCGGAGGCGGAGGCGCAACGGGAACTCGACCGCAAGGCGATCCAGGAGATCGTCCGGGAGTACCTGATCTCCAACCCCGAGGTTCTTGAGGAAGCGATGCGCGCGCTCCGCGCGAAGCGTGAGGCGGCGCGGCAGAAAGTTGTCCGGACGGTGATCGGCAAGAACCGGGCGGCCATCTTCTCGCACCCGATGTCGCCGGTTTCCGGCAACCCGAAAGGCGATGTCACGCTGGTGGAGTTCTTCGACTACCAGTGCGGTTACTGCAAACGCTCGCTGAAGCCGATGAAGGACCTGTTGGCGAGCGACGGAAAGCTGCGCGTGGTGTGGAAGGAGTTTCCCATCCTGGGGCCGGTCTCGCGGTTCGCCGCCCGGGCGGCCATGGCGGCGGACAGGCAGGGCCGGTATCTCGACTTCCATGTGGCGGTGATGGCCGCGCCGGCGAAGCTGACGGAGGCCTCGGTGATCGCCACAGCCGGCCGTCTCGGGCTTGATGTGGAGCGGCTGCGTCGGGACATGCGGGACCCGGCGATCGAGAACTATCTCGACGAGACCATGGGGCTTGCGCGGAAGCTCGGGATCACCGGGACTCCTGCCTTCGTGGTCGGGGACACGGTGGTGCCGGGTGCCGTCGGAGTTGCCCGCCTCCGGCAGCTCATCGCCGATGTGCGTGGCGGCGGCTGACTCCGTCGGCGCGGGAGCGCGCCGTTCGGAGGCGGGACGGGCGTAATGTCATCCGTTGCCGGTTCGGGATCGGCGCAATCCGGAGAGCGTGCCTCCGCCCCAGAAGATAGCCGCCGACCGGAAGGAGCATGACGAGGCAGCACGCCAGCATGCCGTAGCGCGCCAGCAGGCTTCGTCCGGCGGGGGTTCCGGTCGGGGATTCCGTCTCCCTTGATGCGACATTCAGCAGTGTCTCCATTGGCGGCTGTGTGAAGCGCGGACCGGGTCATTGCCCGTGCGGCGGATTTCTGCCGGCCTGGATTTCGCGGATGCGGTCCGGCCACGTGGAGCGGATGTAGGAGAGCACGTCCCAGATCTGGTCGTCGGTCATGACGTCGCCGAGGCCCGGCATGCCGCTCTCGATCTCGGGAATGCCCCGGGCCTCCATCAGGGCAGTGCCGCCCAGTTTCGTGTAGTTGAAGAGAAGCTTGTTGCCGTGATGCCAGGTATGGCCGCTCGCATCGTGCGGCGGCGCCGGCAGGACGCCGTCCTTGCCGGGTCGCCGCCAGTTTGGCTGCCCTTCGAGGTTGGCGCCGTGGCAGGATGCGCAGTGCTGCTTGTAAAGCGCCTGCCCGCTTCGAATGTCGCGGTTGTCGAGTTCGTGACCGGCAAGGGCCAGACCGGACCAGAGCAGCAGGACGAGAATCGGCAGGGCACCCTTCATGCGACTTCCACCCATGTCTTCATCCCGGACGCCTGGTGCGCGAGGGTGTGGCAGTGCAGGAGCCATTTGCCGGGGTTGTCGAATACGCAGAGGATGTCGCGGCTCCGGCGCGGATCGACCAGTGTCGTGTCGCGGTAATCGCCGAGCGAACCGTCTTCGCGCAGCTCGTGGAAATGGTGGCCATGCAGGTGGATGCCGTGCGGGAAGGCGGTGTCATTGCGCAGGGTGATGCGGGCCGTCTCGCCGCGCGCGAACCGCCGCCACGGGGCATCGGGCATGCCCGAGCGGTGGTTGAAGGCCCATAAATCGCCGCCGCAGTGACGCCCGCCCATGGCGCCGCCCTGCATGGCAAGCGTCAGCCGGGTCGCCGCGCTCCGGTCGGGCGCCGGGATGCCGGGAGCCGGGAGCGGGCCGACGGGGCTCGCGGCGGGGGCGGGATTCGAGCCCTCCACGGCGATGGCGCCCAGTCCGTAAAGACCCTCGCGGGTCCCAAGGGCGAAGGACACCGGCCCCGCCGCGTCGAGGATGACGTCGGTCCGCTGGGCCGGGGCGAGCAGCAGGTCCCGGAGCGGCGACGGCTCGGCAAGCGGCATCCCGTCATGGGCCACGACCTTGCCGGTTCCCCCGTCGATCCGTACCGCGAACATCCTCGCCGTGGCGGCATTGATCAGCCGCAGACGGGCGCGGTCGCCGCGCCGGACCGTGGCCCCCGAGAACAGGGCGCGGGCGACGTTGCCCATCCGCCCGGCATGAGAGAAGTCGTGGCGGTTGCCGAAGCTCTCATGCAGCGCGCCGTTGCGTTCCAGCCGCCAGTCGTCGAGGACGACGGTAATGTCGCGGTCGACGGGGGGCGGACCCCGCTCCTCGACGATCAGGGGGCCGTAGAGCCCCCTTGCCACCTGTTCCCACGAGCGGTGGTGGGCGTGGTACCAGTAGGTGCCGGCATGGGGGACGTCGAACGCGTAGCGGAAGGTCTCGCCGGGTCGCACCGCCGCCTGCGTCAGGTCCGGCACCCCGTCCATCGCGTTGTCGAGATGGATGCCGTGCCAGTGGATCGTGGAGGCTTGGCCCGCTCGGTTCTCGAAGGAAACGGAGAGCCGGTCGCCTTGGCGTACGCGGAGTTCGGGACCGGGGGTCGATCCGTTGAACCCGAGCATGGAGGTGGGCCGGTCGTCCTCGGGCAGGATCCGGGCGGTGACCGGCCCGGCCTTCAATCGTAGGGGCGCTGTCGTCCAGCCGGTCGTCGGGAACAGGATCGAGGCGGCGGAGCAGGCAAGGAATTGCCGTCGATTCATGAACTGCTCTGGATCTTCCCAGGTTGACTATGATACGTCTCAGGCCTTGAGAATGCTGTTGGGGTGCTGTTCATCCGGTTCCCCGCCCGGCGCCATGCGGAACGTCCTGGCCTTGTCCACCACGAGCTGACCGTCCTCCGCCACCGCGATCTCGAAGCGGTCCAGCGGCCGCGGCGCCGGACCCTCGAAGTTCAGCCCCGACTTGAAGAAGCCGCTGCCGTGACAGGGGCACTTGAACTTGCTCTCGGCCGACAGCCAGCGCGGCGTGCATCCGAGATGGGTGCATATGGACGAGATCGCGTAGAAACCCGCCTCCTCGCGCACGATCCACACGCGGAAGTCCTTCTTGAACTTCTCGCTCACCTCGCCGATGGCGTAGTCGGAGGGAAAGCCGGCCTTGAACGTGGAAGGCGGTTTGAAGAGCACCCGCGGAAACGCCGACCGCATGAAACCGAAGAGGGAGACCAGGGAGAACCCCCCGAACCCCAGCCAGCCAAGGCGGCCGAAGAAGTCCCGGCGGCTCCAGATGCCCCGCTCGATTTTCCGTTTCTCGCTTGTTGCCATCGCGTCTACTTCTTCTTGAACCAAGCTATCACCGCCCCCCAACTATGCAAGCCAGAGGTCCTGCCATTTGAGGTTCTCTCCGAGGACAAGATTCAACATTTCGTCCCTCATGATCTGTTGGCTGTGGCAGCTTGTGATGGGACTACACGCCGCGGACCCGGAGGACACCTGCACGCCCGGGAGCGACAGGTCTGGCGCGATCCGCAGAGCGGCACGCGTTGGACACGTTGCTCATCTCCTGGGCCAACTCCAGCAAGTTTAGCCTTGTCTCTGGTGGCCGGTTGTTTCCGCAGAGGTTGATGGTCCGTAGACGTGAACCTAGTCCCTCCAGGAGCGGTCTCGCCAACCGCCGGCGCGCTCGCCACTTGCCATTCCGCGCCGAAGGTGGGACTGTCAGTTACCACCGTGAACAAATACACGCCGGGCTTGTAGAGTCTGCAGGGTAGGTCGTGTTGGAGAATTTGCCGGACAGAGCCGCGCTAGGACGCGCGCAAATTGGAGTGACTCCGCTTACAGTATGCTTACGTCAAGGATCGAGCGCTTGGCGATCCACATCTCTATGATCCCTATAAAATACAGATATATCAACCAGTTATGAGTGATTCCCAAGGTCAATATATGATGGGCGTCGACGTTGGCGGCACCCGGAGCGATCGCCTGGATAAGACACCATGGTGGAGTTCGCCGAGCGGTATCTGAAGGGTGCCCATCGCGATCCATTGCAATCCCGGCTCGGAGAAGATGTACCGCGGTGTGTGCGGCGGTTCCTTACGTCCCATGGACATCTGGCAGCGGGGCGCGAAGACGTCGCGGACTCGCATTACCGGATACGCGACAGGCGGTAGCCCATCAGCCGTGCGCTTGAGGTCGCGAGCAGGGTGTTGGCGCAGGGAAGCCGTCGAACGTTGCGTCACAATCAGGGAGAAGACCTTAGTGGAAACGTCCATGCTGTGGAAACGCACTCTTGGCCAGAGTAGCCAGGATCCCCACGTTCAAAGGCTCGTGGTTTCGTTGCGAAACACCCGACAACAGGCGGGGCAGATGACTGCCCGCATTGCAACTGCGCTCCCAGGCCTCACTATCCACGATATCTCTCACTTGGACGCGCTCTGGGACGTAGCAGACATCATCGCTGGCGACGACTTCCCACTAAACCCGCTCGAGGCCTACATCTTCGGGTGCGCTGTCCTCTTGCACGACGCTGGTCTTTGCTTTGAGGCTTTCTCTGGAGGCCAAGCGGCGATAAGGGAGACAGTCCGATGGCGGGACGCTCGACGACGACTGGCGTCATCGGTACTCGTAGAAGACGTGGACCGCGAGGCAGACTTCGAAGCACTTCGGAGCTTGCATGCGAACCAGGCTGAGCGATTGGCGGTGTCAGCCTGGGAGGACGGACATGGCTCCACCGTCTATATGATCAATGATACGGAACTACGCGAGCACTACGGTCTTCTCATTGGTCAGATCGCCGCATCTCACCACTGGGACATTGAAGACGTTGCTAGGCAATTCGCAGAGCCTCGACCACCTGCGCCATTCCTCGCCCCCGATTGGTCGGTCGACGCCCTGAAAGTCGCCTGTCTCCTCAGAGTCGCAGATGCCGGGCACATAGACGGCCTTCGCGCACCCACGTTCCTTCTCAAGATTCTTCAGATGAATTCGTTGTCCCGCGACCACTGGGTGGCCCAAAACCACCTCGGCCGGTTAATGGTAAGCCCACAAGATCCAACGTTGTTGGTCGTGTCGTCAATGGGTCCATTCACCCAAGCTGAAGCGCCGGCTTGGTGGGTAGCCTTCGACGCCATCGTCCTACTGGACAAGGAGATAAAAGACTGCAACGACCTTCTCACCAGTGCCGCCGGCTTTCGCCGCCCCCGTTTCGCAAGGACTCGCGTCGCAGGTGCAGGTAGGGCAAGTGAAACAGCCAAGCATGTCCAAACTGTTGGATGGGAGCCGACTGACTCCGGTATTCATGTCTCCGACGTCGCTGCACTCGTGTCGAGTCTCGGCGGAGAGAACCTGTACGGCAAGGACGTTGATCGCCTTGAGATAGCGCTCCGGGAGCTAATACAGAATGCCTCCGACGCGATTGCCGCTAGGCGAACAATCGACAAGTCTTACGACCGCGGGCAAGTCACCGTGCGGTTAATTCAAGATTCCAACGCTCCTCAGATCCTCCGGATCGACGACGACGGAGCCGGAATGTCTCAGACCACGATGGTCAAGGACATGCTCGATTTCGGAAAGAGTTTCTGGGCGAGCGAACGCGCCGCTCAGGAGTTTCCCGGTCTCCATTCCTCCGGCTATTCCTCCATCGGACGATTTGGTATTGGCTTCTTTTCGGTCTTCATGGCGGCAAGCAAGGTCAACGTTTTCTCTCGCCGCTATGACGCCGGCATCATGGAGGTACGGTGCTTGTCGTTCAACAACGGAGTGTCGCTTCGCCCTATCCTTAGCGAGCAGCGGCCAAACGATATGCACATGGACACAACTACCCGGATCGAGATCGAGTTGAAGCCGGGTGTTCTCAATGACCCCAATCAAGTGCCGGTTCGAACCAACCAACCTCGTCAACGCCAGATATTGGTGTCGCTCCGCGACTACGTTGCCGCGTTAGTAAGCGGCCTCGACGTACCGGTGACAGTGGAGTTTGCTGCCACTTCCTCTCAAGTCCACGATGGATTCCCCCCGCGACCGGAGAATCGGGGGCAGTGGCTGCGCACTGTCTCGTACATCACCGCCGGCGTTAATCAAGGATCACTGCCTCTAGTGAGCGCCGCGGCTCCCAGACTTCGAGAGATACGTGACGAAGATGGATGCTACGGCTTGGCCGCCATCGCCGTGTCCCGACCACCGCTGGGTAGCTTCTTGTCCATGATGAGCGTTGGCGGTATAGGGACACCGCACCACCCGCAGCAAAACGAGTCTTTTATCGGGCTCATTGACCACCTGCCAGCCAACGCCCAACGAGCCCCCGGAGAAATAGCGGCGCCAAAGCACGCACTCGAGAAGTGGCTTTCGGAACAGGTCGAGTTGCTCAGCGGCCAGAAAAGTTCTGACTTCGACCGGCTCTATGCAAGTTACTCGCTTTGCGAGTTCGACTACGACCCTAGAGAAGTCCTGAGAGCCGTTCTGGTGCGCGTTGGAACCCAACACCAATGGTTGTCGCTCTCAGAGCTGTCAAACATACTGCAAAGGGGTGCCAGATTGGTGTTTCCTACCGTAGTTTTATCTGAGAGGATACTGGACCCCCATGTCCAAGACCTTCCCACCGCGAACAATATGTTTGCTTGCATCGCCATCCGAACGGGCACATTCAATGACGCGGAGTTGATCGACGGTGCACCAAGGCTTCCGGAGTCTCTCATCGGCGTGGTACACCGAACATTAGTAAATGACGGTCATAACCCGACTTGGCATATACACCGAGAAACCTACCGTAGCTTGTTTGAGGTTGGAGACTTCCTCGAGGTAATTGTGTAGGTTCGTCTCCAGGCGCTCCCAGATAAGGTTGTCGATAACACAGAATACACGGCAACCCCGGCCGTCCACCAAGGGGTCGGGCGAAGTCCATCGGCCAACCCTGTTTGGGGCCTTGTGTGATGGTGAGCGACCTCCGGGTCCCCGCCCGCCTTCAGCCGCCCCGTGGGAGGCCGACGAATTGCCTATCGCCACAAAAAATCGGCGCCATAGGGCGTCGGGAACTGCCAAGGTTGCGGCTTGCAGCTGGCCGCCCAGCCGCCAGAGGCGCGGTGTTGACCATGTGTTGATTGTTCGTTAGCGAATCATCCGGTGCTTCGAGGAGAGAGTTTTACTTCCTTGTTTTCAGCTAGTTATGGGCGGCTGGTGGTAGGATAAACTCTACAAGGCCAAGTTTCAAACCCGCCCTTGCTCATTCAAGCGACGTACCCTCGGTTCCTACAGCCCGTAGAACACCCGCGAGTTGGTGTTCAGGATCTTCTCGGCCTGCTCGGTGTCGATGCGGCCCTCGTCCACCCAGTTGTGTACCTCGTTGAGCCCGCTCAGGTTGGCGGAGATGTCGGTGTGGCTGTAGTCCGTGCCGATGATCAGGTTGTCCTCGGTGTGGAACTTCAGGAGCGACGCCACATCGTCGATGGGGTCGATGGTGATGTAGCAGCGGTTCTTGCGGAAGATGTCGGGGTCGAGGTCGCACAGTTGCGGCAGGGCGGTCCCCGTGCCGCGGAGCGCGGCGCGCTTGGTCGCGCCTAGTTGCGACATCACGTAGGGTATCCACGACGCCCCTGACTCGATGAAGCCGAAGCGCAGGTTGGGGAACATCTCCGGCACCTTGGAGGTCACCAACTCGGCGAAGGCGTACATGATGGGGAAGCCCCGGTCCCACTCGCGCGAGGGCAGCGGATGACCGGTGTGGAAGCACAGCGGCATGTCCAGGCGGTTGGCCTCTTCGTACACGGGGAAGAAGTGCGGGTCGGTGACCTTGCGGCCGATGTCGAAGCCGCGCTTGAAGATGCCGCAGGCGCCGTGCTCCTTGGCCCAGCGCAACTCCTCGATGCTCATTTCCGGATTCAGCCACGGCAACACCGCGGCCCATTGGAGCCGCCCGTTCGTAGGCGCGCACTTGTCGGCCAGCCAGCGGTTGTAGGTGGTGGTCAGTGCCCACTCGGCCTCGGCGTTCTGGGTGTTGTGACGGATGAAGAAGGTCGGGAAGATCACCTGGATGTCCACGCCCATCTCGTCCATGTGGGCCAGGCGGCCCTCCACGTCGTCCAGCTCCCGCCGCACCCGCGGCGGATGGTTGATCTCGTCCCGCACCGCGCGGTTCTGGAGCCTGCCCTCCACTACCCAACTGCGCCGGGTCGTGGTGTTGAAGCCGGCCCGGTTCGCCTCCTCGTCGGACATGTGGACCGTCACCGGCATGTACTTCGCGTAGGGCGTCCCCTCCAACGCGGCCCAGGTGGCATCGGACTCGTCGACATGGGTATCGGCATCGATCACGGACATGGCAAAACCTCCTGCGCTTGACACCGCCGGAAGGGGTGCCGCCAGCGTCCTCCAGACTGGCATCGCAATTTTTCCTGTACCCTAGCAACAATCGCGAGTCTCGGCAATTTGCACGCATCGCCGGCGCCTCTTCTTTCACCGCGCGAGCCCGCGCCGGGCCCTCAGTTCGCCTACATGCTTGCAGTTTTCCGTCCGCAAGGTCAAAAATGTAGTCGTGGCCGTACAGATAACCATTCGAGGCGTTCCGGAGCACGTTCGCGACGAGCTTGCGGTGCGGGCGGCGTCACAGCGGCAATCCATGCAGGAGTTATCTCCGCTGCGAGTTGGAGCGCATCGCTGCCCGTCCCTCCTTTGACGCGTGGCTGCAGGGCGTTCGCGACCGCAAGGAAGCGGCGGGCTCGCGCGTCCGGCCTTCCAGCATCCTGCGCGCGCGTGACCCGGATCGGACGTGATCGTCCTCGATGAATCCGTGCTGGTCGTGGCGCCGGTGGACTCGGGTCACGAAGGGACGGTGGGCGGAGTAGGCTGATAATGAGTGAGACGCTGTCCCCGAACACCAAAGCGATTCTGTTGTTGACCGCGCCTTTGATTATTGGACGCGGCAAGGATGACCAACGAGCCGACCTTCTTACGCCGGGGGAATACACGAGACTCGCAGTGTATCTTCGAGAGACGGGAAGGCAGCCCGCCGATTTGGTGGGCTCGGACACCGATCAACTACTCGGTGATTGCCATCCCATAGTCGAGCAGGACCGGCTCAAGCGCCTTTTGGGCCGGGGTTTCCTGTTGAGTCAGGCGTTCGAGCGCTGGCAGACACGGGCGATTTGGGTACTGAGCCGCGCTGATGACACCTATCCGCGGAAGCTCAAGGCGCGGCTGAAGAAAGACTCGCCCAGCTTGCTTTATGGCTGTGGGGACCGGGAAATTCTCGATAGTGGAGGATTGGCGGTCGTAGGATCGCGTAACGTGAGCGACTCGTTGGTCGAGTACACTTACGAGATTGGGCGTCTTGCGGCAAGGGCGCGACGGACCGTCGTATCCGGGGCTGCCAGAGGCATTGACCAGGCGGCCATGCGCGCCGCACTGGAATCGGGTGGCAATGTCACCGGCGTACTGGCGGATAGCCTCGAAAGAACCGTCATGAATCGCGAGCATAGGAACCTGTTGTTGGAGGGGCGGCTGGCCCTGGTATCGCCTTACGACCCGAATGCGGGATTCAACACGGGTAACGCCATGCGGCGCAACAGAGTAATCTACGCCTTGGCCGACGCGGCTCTGGTGGTTAACGCGGATGCGAACAAGGGCGGGACCTGGGCCGGTGCAAAAGAACAACTGGACAAGCTGCATCTGGTACCTGTGTATGTGCGTTCGACGGGTAAAGGATCCGAGGGCCTCGATGCCTTGAGAAACATGGGAGCACTACCGTGGCCGAATCCCGTGGACCCGGACGACCTTGACGCCGTTTTTCAGCCCGATGTCCCTGAGAAGCCGGACCGCCTGACCCAGAGGGCCCTTCCGTTCGACGCTTGGCAGGAATCCATGGAACCGGAGCTACCACCGTGCCCGCCGGCATCACGAACAGCGGACAATCCGAGTCTTGATCCCGCCGAGGAACTGTACCGGACGATACGCTCAGTGGTTACCCAACTGCTCGCAGAACCCAAGAAGGCGGCGGAAGTTGCTGGAGAACTGGATGTCACCAAGCGTCAAGCCGAGGAGTGGCTGAAGCGGCTTGTCGCGGAAGGTGTTCTGGAGAAACGCAGCAGACCGGCACGAAGCTATGTAATACGACCGGAGGACGTGCCAGCGCAGTAAGCGTCGCTACGGCCCCTCCCCAACCCCCTCCAGCGTCTCCTCGATCACCAGGTCCACCACCGCGCGCAGCGCCTGGGCGTCGCTGTCTCCCTCCACCCTGCGCAGGCGGAAGAGGTCGATCTGGCGGTCGGCGGCGGCGCCTTCCCGGATGATGTCGAGGGTGTGGCGCACGTCCTGCTCGCAGCCCAGGGCGCGGGCGTCGTCGGCCAGTTCTTCCACCAGTTCGGCGGCCGCGTCGGCGACGTCCTTGCGGCCGCCGTGCTCGGTGTCGCCGTGGAAGCCGAGCACGCCATAGCGTTGGGCGAGCCAGCGGTTATCGGCGATGATCTCGGTGGGCGGTTCCTGCGGCAGGGCGCCGTCGCGGTCGAGGCGCGACAGGCGTTGGATGAGACAAGCGTACAGGGCGGCGATGCACATGGCGTCGTCGATGCGCGGGCATATGTCGCAGATGCGCAACTCGATGGTGGGGAAGCGCACGGACGGGCGGATGTCCCACCACAACTCGGTGCCGTCGCCGATGAGCCTCATGCGCTGGTAGTCGGCCACAAGCTGGTCGAATTCGGCCCGGGACCACAGGGGACCCGGCAGCCCGGTGCGCGGCAACGCTCCGAGCAGTGTCAGCCGGTAGGACTTGAACCCGGTCTCCCGCCCGCCGCTGAAGGGCGACGAACCGGAAAGGGCGTGCAGCAGCGGCATGTAGCGCCGCATGGCCGTCATGACGCGGATGCGCGAGTCGGCGTCGCCGAAGCTCGCGTGGATGTGCATGGCGCTCACCAGGAACCGGCGCGCGTCCTCCTGGAACAGGTTGGCCAGCCGTTGGTACCGTTCCTTGGGGGTGTGCATCTGGGATTCCCACGCCGCGAAGGGGTGGGTCGACGCCGCCATCACCCGGGCGCCATGCCGGCGCGCGCCCTCGGCCGCGATGGCGCGCGTCTCTTGAAGCGCGCCGCGCAACTCGGCCACCGACTCGCACACGCGCGTGTTGCATTCGATCTGGGCGCGAATGAACTCGTGGACGAACAAGTGGGGCCCGCGGTTCTTTTCGCACCAGTCGAAGATCCCGGGATCCGGGTCTGCGATCATGTCCCGGGTTTCCGGGTCGACCAGAAAGAACTCTTCCTCGATGCCGAAGGTGATGTCCATGAGTTCACCCGATTCGGTGCTGGTGGCGTTGCCTTCCCTTGTCCGTCCGTTGCCTTCCTTTATCCTGCTATATCATAACCGATGCTGCCCGAGTTTCCAGGTTCTGTTTCCCTTTATCTTCTTCCACGGGTCACCGATCGCAACAATGGACGGCTAAGGATGAAACTGTGGTCGCCCCTTGGACCTTCTCAAAACCGAAACAGCACGAAAGGGAGGACAGTCATGGCAGGCATCGCCGAAAGGCACGAAGCGTCAACCGACGAGTTCGACGAGGCTCACGATTTGCAACCCGTGGACACCGATTTCGCCAAGCTGGCCGCGAAGGCCATCTCCCGGCGCGGTTTCCTGAGCGGCGGCGCCGCCTTCGCGGCCTCCGCGTTCGTCATGAGCACCGGGGTGCTGAAACCCCTGGCCGCTCTCGCCAACAACAGCCGCTTCGGTTTCGAGGCGGTGGCGGCCAATACCCTGGACACCGTTACGGTTCCCAAGGGTTACAGTTGGCACCCGGTCGCTAGATGGGGCGATCCCATGTGGTCGCGCGGTCCCGAGTTCGACCAGAAGACCCGCGGCACGGCAGCCAGCCAGGAACTCGCCTTCGGCGACAACAATGACGGCATGGCGCTGTTCAACCACCGCGGGCGCAGCGTGCTGGCGGTCAACAACGAGTACGTGAACAGCGGCATCGTCTTCGAGGGCGGCGGCATGCTGCCGCGCAACGCCGACGACGTGCGCAAGAGCAAGGCGGCTCACGGCGTGTCGGTGGTGGAGATCCAGCGCAAGGACGGCAAGTGGTCCATCGTCAAGGACTCGCCCTACAACCGCAAGATCACGGCCGACACGCCCATGGAGATCACCGGACCGGCGCGCGGTCACGATCTCGTGAAGACGGCGGCCGATCCCGCGGGCACGCGCACCCTCGGCACCTGGAACAACTGCGGCAACGGCCGCACCCCCTGGGGCACCTACCTCACCTGCGAGGAGAACTTCGACGACTATTTCTCCTCGGCCGGCGCCGACGCGAAGGTCACCCCCGAGTTCAAGCGCTACGGCGTCGACGCCAAGGATAAGTACGGATGGGCCATGACGGACGAGCGGTTCGACATCGCCAGACACCCCAACGAACCCAACCGCGCCGGCTACATCGTCGAGATCGATCCGCTGGGTCCCAAGTCGACCCCGAAGAAGCGCACCGCCCTCGGTCGCTTCAAGCACGAGAACGCCGAACTGGTGCTGACCGCCAACGGCCAGGTGGTGGTCTACCTGGGCGACGACGAGCGCGGCGAGTTTCTCTACAAGTTCGTGAGCGACGGCCGCTACGTCGAGGGCGGCGACAACGCCGACCTGCTGGAGACGGGCAAGCTCTACGCCGCCAGGTTCGCCGACGGCGGCTGCGGCGAGTGGCTGGAATTGACCCCCGAGGCCACGAGCATGGCCTCCGCCGCGGAGGTCTGCATCCATACGCGCCTCGCCGCGTCGGCGGTGAAGGCCACCACCATGGACCGCCCCGAGTGGGTGGCCGCCAACCCCAAAAAGGCCGAAGTCTACTGCGCCCTCACCAACAACAAGAACCGCGGCAAGAAGCCCAACGCCGGTGGCGACGCGACTCCCGTGGGCGGACCCAACCCCCGCGCCGGCAACCTCTACGGCCAGATCGTGCGCTGGCGGCCGGACGGCGGCGACCACCTGGCCACCGGGTTCGCCTGGGACCTGTACGTGGTGGCGGGCAACCCCACGGTGCACCAGGACGCCAACGCGGGTTCGAAGAACGTCAACAAGGACAACATGTTCAACTCCCCCGACGGCATCGCCTTCGACCGGAACGGCATGCTGTGGATCCAGACCGACGGGAACTACTCCAACGCCGAGGGTTTCGCGGGCCAGGGCAACAACCAGATGCTGGTGGGCGACCCGGTGACGGGCGAGATCCGCCGCTTCCTGGTGGGACCCAGGGAATGCGAGATCACGGGCATGGCGTGGAGCGCGGACGGCAGGACTCTGTTCGTGGGAATCCAGCATCCGGGCGAGCGCGGCAACAGCCACTTCCCGGACGGCGGCGACACCGTGCCACGGTCCACCGTGATCGCGGTGACCCGCGACGACGGCGGCCTCATCGGCTGAACCGTCGCTACCTTCCTTCCCCTCTTCCCCAGGGAGGGCGTCTCGGCGCCCTCCCCCTTTCCTTTTCTTCGCGGCTTGCAGGCAAAGGCGCGACCATGTATAAGGGCGGGTTCACGGTGACGCGATCGATTGCGCCCAAGGCTTTGCCGACGTCAGCATGATCACGCCCCATCAAACAATCCTTCCCTTTCTCGCCGTGGCGTTCTCCTTGACCCTGTTCCACTCCGCCGGCGCCGAGACCTGCCCGAAGGCTGGAGGCGTTGAAGCGGGAGCCTCCTGCGAGCACGGCGACGGCGTCCGGACCGGTCATACCCACGCATCCGAGAGCCACGGGGACGCCGGTCGCATGGTTCACATCCACCGGATGACCTGCGACGACGGGGCGGTGGCCCGGTGGAAACCCGTGGGCCGTGACGTGGTGACGTTCAAGGTCAAGGATTGGGCCGGGGTATCCCTGGAAGTGGCGCTCGCGATACGCCGCGGCGTGCTGCGATGGAACCGGGTGCAGCCGTTCTACGTCATGTGGGAAACGACGCGCGAGGATGCCGACATCACCATCGAGCTGCTCGACGACCTGTTGCCCGGGATCGTTGGCGCCGCCAAGGTCAAATGCCGCAACGCACGGGAGGGGATCCGCAAGGCCTACGTCTTCCTGGCGCTCAAGGGGGTGGGGGCGGTGGAGGCCCAGAACATGACCGCCCACGAGATCGGGCACGCCATGGGTTTGGGCCATTCGGATCACAGCCACGACCTCATGGACGCCAAGCTGGCGGAGAAGAACATCGACAAGCGCATGATCTGTCCCAGCAACCTGAATCGCGCGGGACTGATCGCGGGGATGCACTCGGTTGCCATTCCCGCGGAGGAGTGGACCGAGACGGATTGCTGGGGGCGGCGTTCGGGATGAGGGCGGTGGACCGGAAAGAGCGGCGGGGTTGTGGGGGCCGAAGACCGGTGACGCGGTGATGGTTTCCGAATGGACGATCCCGTCCGCGCTGGCCGACTTCCATGACATCGAGAACGCGCTCGTGGGCAGGCGCGCGGCGGTGTTCCTCGACTACGACGGGACCTTAACTCCCATCGTCGACACCCCCGAGCAGGCCGTGCTCTCCGACGAGATGCGCGCGGTGGTGCGCCGGCTGGGCGACAGTTGCGTGACCGCCATCGTCAGCGGGCGCACGCGCAAGGACGTGCAGGCGCACGTCCGTCTCGACAATCTCTTCTACGCCGGCACACATGGATTCGAGATCATCGGGCCCGAGGGCTCCGGCATCCACCACGAGGTGGGACAGGAGTTTCTCCCGGCCATGGAGGAACTACATCAGCGGCTGCTCCGCGCCGTGGGAAATACCCCCGGCCTCTTGCTGGAAACCAAGGGCTACTCCCTGGCGGTGCACTACCGCCTCGTGCAAGAGTCCGCGGTGGCGCGGGTGGAATCCGTCGTCGACGAGCTGATGCCGGACTACCCCACGCTGCGCAAGACCCACGGCAAGAAGGTGTTCGAGATCCGCCCGCGGTTCGACTGGAACAAGGGCAAGGCGGTCCAGTGGATTCTGGAGGCCCTCGACCTCGACCACGCGGACGTGGTGCCGTTCTATCTGGGCGACGACACTACCGACGAGGACGCCTTCGAGGCGGTGGATGGCCGGGGCTTCGGGATTCTCGTGGCGGACGAGCCCCGTCCGACCGCGGCGCGGTACCGGCTGGAGGACGACGCCGAGGTGGCGCGTTTCCTTCACTGTCTGGTACGTGTTCTGCATGAGCCGACGTAACACCCGCGCGACAAGCTGATGGAGGATCGGCGCCAAGAGTTCTGGAGCCGGCTCCGTGCCCGGGGCATCCCCGGCGTTCCGGATGAGTTCTCGGTCACGTTCGCGCATCAGGTGATCCCGGCCGCCGTCCTGGACGAGATCGACGCGTTCATCCGCGTCTTCGAGGACGTCACCACCCGGCCCGTGTGGCAGGAGGCCGTGGTCGGTTCGTCGGGCCAGAGCGTGCCGGCGCACCGCCCGGAGGTATGCTTCTTCAGCGCCTGGGACTTCCACTTGCCTCCCGAGGGGCCGTGGCAGGTCATCGAGTTCAACGACAACGGCTCCGGGCTCCTCTTCGCCGGCCTCATCAACGAATGCTACCACGCGCTGCTGGAGCCGGACCTCGAGGCGGCCGTGGAAGCGCCGCCGTCCGCCGCCGAACTGGGGCAACACATCATCCGCATGGTGCGGCGGGAGGCCGAGGGTTTCTTCGGCAAGATGCCCGACGGCCTCTTCCTCATCCTGGACGAGCCCGAAGCCCTGGAACGGGGCAAGTTCCAGCGCGAGATGGAGATGCTGCGGGAGCTGTTCCGCGAGGAGGGCTGGCGCGCGGAAGTGGCCTCCACGGCGGACCTCGACTGGGACGGAACGCGGCTGCGGCACCGCGGCGAAACCGTGTCCTTCATCGTGAACCGTTCCACGGATTTCTACCTGGAGAAGGACGTGACGCGAGCGTTGCGCGACGCGTTCCTGGGAGGCGGTGTCTATGTCGCGCCCGGTCCTTTCACCTACGCCACGCGCAGCGACAAGCGGCTGCTGGAGTTCCTTTCCTTGCCGCAATGGGACGGTGATCTCGGCATCGAGGCCGGCGAGCGCGCGGTCCTGAGCCGGCACATCCCAGAGACCCATCTGCTCCGGCCCGACAACCTCGACAGCCTCGCGGCGGACCGGGACCGGTTCGTGTTCAAGCCCATCCGCAGCCACGCAAGCCGCGGGTTCCTGCCCAGCGCGCGCGTCGGGCGCTCGCGTCTGCAGCGGCTGGTGCGGCGCGGCGAAGGCTACGTCGCCCAGCGCAAGGTGGGGCGGCCGCGCATCCCCCTCGGCCCCGACGGGCACGTGTGGGCCGACCTGCGCGTGTGGGCCTACCGCGGCGAGCGCGTGCTCCTGTCCGGGCGCACCTCGGTGGACGAGAACTCGCTGGACCTGCGCCCGCCCGCGGGGTGGCTCCCCACCTTCGCCGCCAAGCCAAATTGAGGAGTTGACCGCCCTGGCGGCGTGGTCTACCTATGGATGAGTCGCGGAAGCGAGGAAAGCCGCCCGCATCCGTCGAACGGGTTGTGCCAAGCTCCGCTTGAGCGAGAGAGCGCACCGATGCCTCACCTCGTCATTGATATGAAAATAAACAATTATTCAATGATTTCGGGTAGTTATGGAATCCCGCTACACCCCAATGAGTCATTCCCGCGCAAGCGGGAATCCAGGGGTGGGGGGCGCAAGCTTTGACGCCAACACGGATCAACGTATCGAACGGAGGAACCGAACATGATCGAAGTCAACGGACTCACGGGCGGAGAAGCCTTTCTGCGCGTTCTGTCGGGCATGGGCGTGGAGCGCATCTTCGCGTCGCCGGGCTCGGAGTGGTCGCCGGTATGGGAGGCGCTGGCCAAGCCGGACGAGAGCATGCCGGTGTACCTGAGTTCGCGGCATGAAGAGATTGCGTTGGCCATGGCCAGCGGTTACGCCAAGGCCACCGGCAAACTGCCCGGAGTCATGATCCACACCACCGTCGGCGCGCTGCACGGCTCCATGGCCCTTCGCGGCGCGCTGCACGAGCAGGTGCCCATGGTGGTCTTCACCGGCGAGTCCATCGCTTTCGGCGAGGATGACGGCCCGGATCCCGGCGGCCAATGGATGCGCTTCCTCTCGGACGTGGGCGGCCCGGCGCGGCTGGTGGACCGGTGCGTGAAGTGGAGCTTCGGGGTCAACGACAAGAACATCCTGGTGTCCACCATCCAGCGTGCCTGCCAGATGGCCATGAGTTCGCCGCGCGGACCGGTGTTCGTGTCGCTGCCCATGGAGTACCTGTTCGACAAGGTCACGCGGGAGGCGCCCCTCAAGGTGTCCATGCCCACCATGCCGAGCCCCGACCCCGAGGGGATCGCGGAGCTGGCGGGTCTGCTGCGCACGGCGCGGAATCCCGTCATTCTGAGCGAGAACGCCGGCAAGAACACCGCCATCGTGGAGCGCATGGTGGAGCTGGCGGAGCTGCTCAACGCCCCGGTGGTGGAGACCCGCAGCAGCGGTTACTTCAACTTCCCGCGGGACCACGATCTGCACGGGGGCTTCGAGCCCGGCGAGTACGTGGCCGACGCCGACGTGGTCTGCCTCATCGGCGCGACCCAGCCGTGGCATCCGGCATCCGCGTCCATCGCCCAGGGCGCCAAGGTGGTGGCGCTGGACGAGGAGCCGCTGCACATGAACCTGCCCTACTGGGGCGTGCAGGTGGACCTGAGCATCGCGGGCGAGCTGGAGGCGTCCCTGAGCGCGCTGGTGGAGCGGCTCGGCAAGGACGGGGTCGAAGGCGGTGCCAAGGCCGCGGAACGGCGCGCGAAGCTGCGCGAGCAGGGCGCGGCGCGCCGGGCGGCATGGGCCGAGCATGCCCAGAGCCTGGAGTCCAAGGAGCCCATGGACACCGACTGGGTCATGTACCAGCTCAACCAGGTGCTCCCCGAGGACGTCTACCTGGTGGAGGAGACCATCACGCACCGCATGGCCCTGCACCAGTACCTGGACCGGGTCAAGCCCGGCAACTTCTTCAGCGGCTGCATCGGCGGCCTGGGCACGGGTCTCGGCACCGCCCTGGGCGTCAAGGCCGCGGAGCCGGACCGTCCCGTGGTGCTGGTCATCGGCGACGGCTCCTTCAACTACAACCCGGGCATCGCGGGCTTCGGCTTCGCCCAGGAATTCCGCATGCCGATCCTCATCGTGCTCATGAACAACCACGGCTACAAGTCCATGAAGCGCGGCGTGCCGGCATACTATCCCGACGGCTGGGCCGTACGCACCAACCAGTTCGTCGGCACCTCCATCGCTCCAGCGCCGGACTATCCGGCCATCGCCCGGGCCTTCGACGGCTTCGGCGAGCGAATACAGAATCCGGCCGAGGTCAGGGGGGCGCTGGAGCGCGGGCTCCAGGCCGCACGGGAAGGACGCTTGGCGCTGGTGGATCTCTGGCTGGAGCCGGTCAACGAATAGCAACCCGTCGGATTACGTTTCGCTGATCCGACCTACGGCTTCAACGGGTCGGAGGGTGGACTCCAAAGTAGGTCGGGTTAGCCGGAGGCGCAACCCGAAACCTCCGGAGAGGACGGCAACCCCATGAAGATTCTGCGCTTCAACGACGACCGCATCGGCGTCCTCAAGAACGCCGCCAACGTGGTGGACGTAAGCGGCATCATCCAGCACCGCGTGGAGAAGGGTCCCCAGCGGGTGATGGAGGAGGTGATCGCAAACTTCGACGACTACCGCAAAGAGTTCGAGCGGCTGTTGCGCGAAGGGTCCGGTTTCCCGTTGAGCGTGGTCAAGCTGCTGGCGCCCATCCCGAGACCGAGCAAGTGCCTCGCCGCGTTCGTCAACTACCTGGATTCCCCCGAGCGCACGCCCGAGAGCCTTCCCATCGAGTTCTTCTACAAGGCGCCCGAACTGCTGGGGCCGGAAGGTGCGGTGGAGTTGCCGGACATCCCGGCGGTGGTGGTGACCCAGCCCGAGGCCGAGCTGGCCTTCGTCATGGGCTCGTGCGGGCGGAACGTCTCCGAGGCCGACGCCATGGACGCCGTCTTCGGCTACGTGCCGTTCTTCGACATCTCCAACCGGGGCATGGTGCGCCGCACCCAGTTCCTGCCCAAGGGGCAGGGCAGCCACAGCCCCTGCGGCCCCTGGATCACCACCGCCGACGAGGTCCCCGACCCCCACGACCTCACCGTCAAGTCCTGGGTCGGCGGCGAGGCCCGGCAGGACTACAACACCCGCCACATGGCCCACAAGATCCCCGAGCTGGTGTCCTGGCTGTCGCGCTTCGTGCAGCTCCAGCCCGGCGATGTCATCGCCACCGGCACCTACCACGTGGGGCTAGGGCCCATGAACAACGGCGACACCCTGGAGATCGACATCGAGAAGCTCGGCAAGGCGCGCTTCACCGTCCGCGCCGACGGCCCGCGCAAGGACGTGGAGTGGATGCCGGGCAAGTCGCAGCCGCCTGCCGGCGCCGGGGTCTCGAAGGTCTGAAGCGTCTGTTGAGAAATTTTCCTTCAGATCAGAGAAAAGTTATTGTAAATTCCATGAATGCCTACATGGAAAATAGCAACCACATTCTTGCTCGCCATTTTCCTGACGTTGATGACGGGTGCCTGCAGCACGATCGGCGGTAGGAACCAAGACCAAACGGAGGAAGCCGAGGTCTCCTTCAACCGGATCACCTCGTTCGACGGACAGGTCCTGACGATCGACCTGGGGGCTGCCGACCTGGAGACTACAGAGGAGTTCCCCGTGCTCACCACGGCCAGACATGCCCAGAATACCGCGGAGTATCTTACTCCCATTCCAGGCCACTTGGGGCGGGGCTGGAACCTTTTGAGAACCGGTGACGACGGTACCTCTTTGGGATACGCCCTGGTCAGTTGGAACAACGAGGATCCCACCGACTACTTGGCGGGCGGGTGGTGGATTGAGTTTCGGGAGCAGCATCCGCCCAACCTCGATGTATGGGATTTCGATCGTAACAGTTACATCCAGTTCGTGGACGGCCCGGAAATCGACCCGTCGAATCCCCCTGAGTTCCCCGTAGAAGGACAGGCGACATACAGCGGTAACGGCGGGGGAGCCTTTCTGTATCGATACGGCACGGATTGGGGAGATTTCGAGGGTACCCTGGTGCAGGAAGAGTATGCTGCAACCGTGACGGTCAACGTGGACTTTTCCCAGAACACCCTTCAGGGCTGCCTCGGTTGCGAGGGAGATGTCGTCACCCGCCGTTCCTACTTGACGCGGCTCTTGGAAGAAGTCTTGGGGGAAGCAGTGAATGACATCGAGGTCGCGGTCGCCGATTACGAGCTGCATTTCAACGTTACCCCATTCAATCCGGACGGTACTTTCCTGCACACGGACGTGGCCGTGGTGCATCCCGAGCGGACCATCACGTCTGTCGGAGGACAATGGGCCGGAAACCTTTCGAACAGACCAGATGCGGCCGGTCATCCTCGTCTGGTCACAGGCTTGAATAGCGTTCGTTTTCAGGAGGCCGATGGCAGCAGAGGGCACTTCCTCGGAATATTCTTGTCTCTGAGCGAACCCTTCAGCCGTTCGAGAGGGCCTGAGCAGGCCACTGGGTCCGGCAGCGGGCGCTAGTGTGGTGTCTGGTTAATTCGCAGCATAATCTGCGGGTCTTTTATGCAGTGATTCGGAGTTTATCATTGTTAATCAATAGGTTAAAGTTTGCATAGAAAAACCGTAACGGAACCGCAACCGGATTGGATCAATCTGCGGGCGGCGCGAGTGCACGCATGACGGTAACCGTTCGGGCATACCGTGGAGATTCGGAGATACGGGAGGACGGAGGTTCGCAAACTCCCGCGAAAGTAGGGAGTCTTGATTGCGTCAGCCGAAATCACTCCCTCAGTTCCGCGATTCCACGGTATGCCCGAACGGTTATTGCGCCAGGCGAAGTCCTGGAAAGGAGGATGCCATGAGCTGAAACCTTTCGTAGCGGTCCAGCGGGTTCGACACCCGCCCGGCAAAGGCGCAGCCCGCCAGCCGGAAGCGAGTCTTGCACGGCGAGCGGCAACGCCCGTCGTGAAGCGTAGACAGCAGGTGACGAAGCGGCGGAGTAAGCCTCGAGATCGGAATCGATGACGCCTTCATTGTTAATCGTTGTGGGGGCAGCACCGGAAGCGCCGTTAAAGGCGAGGCGCAACGGGTCGTCCGGGGTCGTGGACCGGCGCAGAGTCACGGGATGGATCGCCAGGGAACCTGGGAGGTCCTGCCCTTGCCCGTGGGCAAGGAAGCTGGAGAGGGATGGCCAGCATGAAATCCAGACCCCGGTCC
>JAJDXX010000087.1 GCA_022823055.1 Candidatus Binatia bacterium
GCAGCATGAGCCGGGTGGAGATCTACGACGTGCTGCGCAGGAAGCTGGCGCAACGGGAAGACCCGGTGTGGGTGGACGAGGACAAGGCGCCGATCAAGGAGAAGAAGTTCATCGGCGACGAGGTGGACCTGGGGATGCTGCCCATCATCCACAACTCCAAGCTGGACGCGGGGAAGTACGTCAGCGCCGGTTTCATGATCGCCAAGTGGCCGGATACGGGTGTTCCCAACGCGGGCATCTACCGTCACATGGTCATGGGCCGGAACCGCCTCGGGTGCATGATCAACCCCGGCAACGACGGCGCCTACATCGCCCGGCGCTGCGCTGAACTGGGCCGCCCGATGGAGGTGGCACTGGTCGTCGGCCACCATTCCGCGGTGCTGCAGGCGTCCCAGGCCAAGGGAGTGGTGGAGTTCGACCTCATGGGCGGCTATCTCGGGGAGCCGCTGGAGGTCGTCAAGGGCGAGACCGTGGACGTGCCGGTGCCGGCGCAGGCCGAGATCGTCATCGAAGGCACCATCGATGCCGGTACCATGTCCACCGACGGCCCCTACGCCGAGTACCTGGGCTACTACGGCGTGGGCGACAAGCCCTGCTACGTCATCGAGGTGAGCGCCATCACCATGCGCCGGGACGCCATCTACCACCACCTGGACTCCGCCCACATCGAGCACAACCTGGCGCCCAACGTGAGCGCCGAGATGAGCATGTACGACCGCCTGCGGTCCCAGTTCCCCACCCTCAAGGCCGTGAACATCATGGGCTGGCTGGGCACGTACGTCTCATTGCAGCAGCGGGTCCCCGGCGAGGGCAAGCAGGCCGGCCTGGTGGCCGTGTCCACCGACAACTACGGCAAGACCGCGGTGGTGGTGGACGACGACGTGGACGTGTTCAACGAGCGCGAGGTGGCCTGGGCCATCGCCACCCGCATGGTCGCGGACCAGGACCTGCTGATCATGCCCGGCGTCAAGGGCGCGCACCTCGACCCGGTGTCCTACAACGAGGCCCGCACGGGTCGCGGCCCCATGACCACGCACCTGGTCATCGACGCCACGCGGACGGTGGAGAAGGAGTTCGAGACCCGGATCGAGCCGGACCCGGAGATGTGGCAAAGGATGCAGCTAAAGGACTACCTCAAGCCGTGAGGGAAACGCGGTTGGAAACGCCCCATCCGGCATTGACAAAGAAACGGGCACGCACTACTATTCGTCGTTTCGCACGTTCCAACCATGGAGTGAATGACTCTCGTTGCCGGCCCGCAAGGCGGCAAGCAGTCAAAGGAGGCAAAAATGCGACGCTACACATGGACAGCATTGCTGGCGTTTGCGCTGGTGGGTTTCCTGGCCTTCGAGGTCGCGGCCCAAAATCTCCACAAGGTCAAGGTCACCGCCGGCCGGAACAGCATCATCTCCATGCTCTACTTGGCGGGGGAGATGGCCGGGATCTTCGAGAAGCACGGCATCGACGCCGACGTGGACGTGCGTCCCTTCGCGGGACACATGGCCGCCCTGCCGGCCAAGGAGGTGCCCTGCTCTTCGTACGCGGGTACCGCCGCCATCGCCCGGATCACCAAGGGGCTTGACTTCGTCATCGTCGGAGGCGGCCTCACCGTGATGCAGGAGGTCTTCGTCAAGAAGGACAGCGCGATCAAGTCCATCGGCGACTTGCGGGGCAAGAAGTTCGGCACTTGGTCCACCGGCGCCGGCGCGTTCAAGGCCACCCGGGCGGTCATCATCGACGGCCACGGCATGGACATCGTCAACAAGAAGGACGTGGACCTGAAGCAGGCCGCCGCGCCCGCGCTGCTGGCCCTGCTGGACCGCGGCGACGTGGACTCCATGTTCAACATCAGCTCGCTGACCGTCAGGGCGGCCTCCCAGCCCGACAAGTACCGGTCGGTGTTTGCGCCGAACGAGTACTGGAAGGGCAAGACCGGCCAGGCCATCGTGTGGTCGGCGCCGCTGGTCTGCTGGCGCGAGTGGGTGGACGAGGACAAGAAGCGCGCGGCCGGTTTCTCCGCCGCGGTCATGGAATCCATGCGCTGGCTCAGGGACCCCAAGAACTTCGACCAGGCCGAGGCCAAGTTCTCCAAGGTGACGGGCATCAAGAACAAGGCCGAAGCCGGCGTGTACCGGGACTGGCTGCAGAAGAACAAGATCTTCATTGCCAAGTGGGACAAGGAAACCCTGGACCATCAGTGGAACTTTCTCGAGATGGCGAAGCGGCGCGGCGTCCTGGACTTCGTCCCCGACAAGAAGAAGCACGGGTTGATTCTCAACTAGTCGACGTCACGGCGTCCGGGTCCTCGTCACGGCTTCGGCCCGAGGGCCCGGACCCCTCCACCCCCGTCTCTGACAGGCTCTCCCTATGATCAAGGACAAACCCGGTTTTCTGGCCGGGGTCCTCACGTTGCTGGCTTTCGTCCTGCTGTGGCAGTTGGTGTCGCTGTTGTTTCTCGCGGCCTTCCTGCCGGGTCCGCAGGAACTCATCCTGCGGCTCATCACGGTCTATTCGGATCCCACCAGCTACACCGTGGTTTGGGATACGCTTCGCCGGATCATTCTGGGGCTCGGCTTCTCCATGGTCATCGGCGGCATCGCCGGGCTCATCATGGGGCTCCACCGGCACGTGGAGGCGTTCCTCGACGGCTGGATCATGGTGCTGCTCACGTTTCCGGCCATCTGCTGGGCATTCCTGGGAGTGTTGTGGTTCGGTCTGTCGGACATCGGGCCGGTCTTCACGACCGTGCTCATCGTCTTCCCGTTCGTGGCGCTCAACGTCTGGGAGGGTACCAAGGCCATCGACAAGGAAGTCATCGACATGGCCAAGGTCTACAAGGCGAACCGGCACCTGATCGTCCGCAAGGTGATCGTTCCGCAGCTCATGCCCTACCTCTTCTCGTCCATGCGTATCGCCCTCTCGCTCTCCTGGAAGATCGTGTTGGTGGGAGAGGCATTCGCCGTGGGCAGCGGGGTCGGGCAGATGCTGGTGTTCCATTTCCAGGACACACGGGTGGACATGATGCTGGCCTGGGGGGTGAGCTTCATGGTGTTCATGGTCCTGGTGGACGTGCTGATATTCCGGTCCTGGGAGCGGCGCGCCTTCCGCTGGCGGCATCAGGTGGCCACGTAATCGCGCATCACGCGCCCTTCAAACTCATCGTCCAATACAGGTGTCGTTCATGGCTTCGACGGTCGTTCACGTAGACAAGTTGACGAAAAAGTTTCCCGCGCCCGGCGGCGGCGAGGAGTTCGTGGTGCTCGACGCCGTGAGTCTCGACGTCAAGGAGGGAGAGTTCGCGAGCTTGGTGGGTCCTTCCGGCTGCGGGAAATCCACGCTCTTGAACGTCATCGCAGGCATCGAGGTGGAGAACGAAGGCAGCGTCACGGTGTACCCGGCTGCCGAGTCGGCCGACGGCGCCATCCATGTGGGCTATGTCTTCCAGAGCGCCCGCCTGCTCAACTGGCTCACGGTGGAGGACAACATCCGCTTCGCGCTGGAGGCCCAGGGCGTGCCGCGCGAGCAATGGCGTGACCGCGTCACCAAATACCTTGAAATGGTCGGCTTGGGAGGTCAGGAGCCCAACTATCCCCTCAACCTTTCCGGCGGCATGCAGCAGCGCGTAGCCATCGCGCGCGCCCTGGCCATCGAGCCCGACGTCCTGCTCATGGACGAGCCCTTCAGCCACCTGGACGAGATCACCGCGCGCAAGATGCGCATCGACCTGATGGAGATCCTCGAGCGGGCCAAGACCACGATCTTGTTCGTCACCCACGACCTGCGCGAGGCCGTCTACCTTTCCGACGACGTCTACATGATGAGCACCAAGCCCGCGCGCATCTTCCGGCACGTCAACGTGGACCTGCCGCGGCCGAGGCAGCCCGAGGACCCGCGGCTGTTCGACATGGAGAAAGAGCTGGTGCGGGAGTTCTTCTCCGTATTGGAGCAACAGGCCGAATGAGCATGCGATTCTACATGCGTGCGGCGTCCATGGTGGCGCTTGTGTTGGTGTGGTGGGTAGGCTCTCTGTTCACGCTGCCGGAGGTGCTGCCGAATCCGTGGCGGATTCTCCAGACCATGGGGCGTATCCTCGTGGAGCCCGGTCCCGAGGGCAACTCGGCTTTCTTCCACATCGGCATCACCCTGTTCCGCATCGTGATCGCGTTCGTGGTAGCGATGCTCGCGGGAATCGGCATCGGACTGGCCATGGGACTCCGCAGGACCGTGGAGTATTCCCTCATGAGCCTGATCCCGCTGTTTCTGACCATACCGACGATTCTCATGGTCTTCCTCGCGGTGCTCTGGTTCGGATTCAGCGAAACCGGGAGTCTGGTGGCGGTGATGGCGGTGGTCACGCCCTTCGTGACCGTGAACATGGCCGAAGGCACCAAGGCTATGGACAAGAGCCTGATGGACATGGGCAAGTCCTTCAAGGCCAGCAAGCAGATGATGGTGCGGAAGGTCTACATCCCTCAGCTCATGCCCTACCTCATGTCCGCGTTCCGCTACTCCTTCGGCATGACCTGGAAGATCGTCGCCCTGGCCGAGACCTTCGGCATCAAGTTCGGCATCGGCTACATGTTCTTCTTCTGGTTCGAGAGCTTCGACATGGAGCAGGTGCTGGCGTGGGTGCTGCTCTTCGTGATCCTGATGCTGATCATCGAGTACGGCGTCATCGCCCGCTTCGAGCAGCGCGCTTTCGCGTGGCGCCGCACGTTCTCCGCGGCGGCCCTATAGCCTCACAAGGCCCTACCGCCCCTGGGCCTTGATCTCCGCCATGGAGAACGGCCCGGCCCCCATCATCTGGTGGATCTCCCACTCGATCAGCTCGAACGTGCAGAAGCCGGCCGCGGTGTAGGGATCGCTGCTGGCGATCTCCTCCGCCTCCTCCCGTGAGTCCGCGCGTATGAGGTAGATGCCGAGCCGGCGGTCCGGCGTCGGCCCGGACATGACGATCTTTCCCGCCGCATGCTGGCGCTTCATCCAGGACAGATGATCGTCCAGCGTGACGTTCCACTCCTCCCTCGGCTTGAGCGCACTCCTCATCCCGATGAACCACATGTTCGTCTTCTCCTTCGTCGTCCGCGGCGTACGCCTACCGGGCGGCGCAGATGTCCCACCAGTTCTGATCGAGGTCGCTGAACACGAACGATACCTCGCCGTTGTCCTCTTGCAGGTCCCGCACCTCGCCGATGCCCACGCCTTGGCCGGATGTGCGGAACGCCCGGTGCGCGTCCACCACATCCTGCTCCGTTTCCACCTCCAGGGTGAAGCGGTTCAGCTCGGAGACGTAGTGGCGTTTGCGGCCCGGCAGCACCACTACGTACCACGGCGTGTCGTAGTGCTTGATGTACACGGACATCCGACCGCCGCCCAGGATCTCCAGGCCCAGCACCTCGCTGTAGAACTTCGCACTGACCGCCTTGTCGTCGCATTCGCGGGTGCCGTGGCTCAGGGCCTGGGGCAAGTAGCCGCGGCCCGGAAACCGCTCCTCCGTCATCTTCTCGGTCCACGGGTTGATTGCGTTGCGCTGGCCGCGCACCACCGCCTCGTGGTCGTAGTACTCGATCTCCCAGTCGTTGCCGCCGGGCTCGCGGAAATAGACCGAGTGGGCGAAGTGGTTCTCGTGCGGACGGCTGACACGCATGAGCTTGTAGCGTTCCTTCTGCGACTGGAGGTAGTCGTAGGCCGCGTTGACTTCCTCAAGGGTCTCCACCCGCACGCCGTAATGGTGCAGGTGAGGCTTGTCCACGGCCTCCGGGGCACCCTCGTGAACGACGAGTTCCCAATCCGTGTTGGGATGCTTCACCGTCGCCTGTCCGTCTCCCTGCCGCACGACATCGAAAGCCAGCAGATCGGTGAGCACCGGCAACGTGTCGTCCAGGGACTTGCATTCGTAGTGGCCGCGCTTGAGTGCGGTTGGCTTGATCATGTCGACTTCCTCCCTGAGAGATTCCCGCCCGGAGTGTTCCGTGAGCGCCCGCGACCGTAATGCGTAGGCTGCCGGCCAACTTTAACGCATTTTCGGCGGTTGATGAAGCGCCGCCTTTCGTCCTGGCTGTGTTGACCCTTGCGTTTTGCCTTTCTCCCTGTTTCCATCGACATGTGGACCGGCGACCGTATCGAGAGACCACGGGAGACCCGATGACGACCGCGACCAGCCATACCCGATACACCTACCAGGACTATCTGAGGACCCCCGACGACGTTCGGTATGAACTCATCGAAGGAGAACTGCTGGTCATGGAGCCGGCCCCGACCACGTCGCACCAAAGGGTGCTGCTCCATCTCGCTGTTCTCCTGCTGCCCTTCGTAGAGGACAATGCCTTGGGCGAAGTGCTTATCGCGCCTACGGATGTCTACCTCTCCGACACCAACGTGCTGCAGCCGGACCTCCTTTTCGTGTCCGCGGCACGGGCGTCGATCATCACCGAACACGATGTCCACGGCGCCCCGGACCTGGTTGTCGAGATCGCTTCCCCAGCCACCCGGCGGCGCGATCACGGCATCAAGATGGAACTCTACGCCCGCCACGGCGTAGCGGAGTACTGGCTGGTGGACCCGGCCACCGCCATCCTCGAAACGCTCCGGCTGGAGGATAGGCGAATGGTACCTGCCGGGTGCTACGGGCGGGAAGAGACTATCTCCACACCGTTGCTTCCAGGCTTGGCCATAAACCTGACGAAGGTTTTTTGAGGAGGGTCCCGTTCATGTTGACCCATTTCGTCACACATCGAAGGCAACCGTTCGCAGACGGACACGAGTTCGGAGCCACCGGAGCCTACGAGATCGTCGCTGGCAAAGCCCATGGAGAATTGCTTCCGGACGATCCCCGCAACGCCTGCATCGTCAACCTCGCCGAGGCGCCACGGAACCAGCGCGGCGCCGTCGAGTATCGTTGCGACGTCCACATCCTGCGGCCGAAGGACAGGCACAAGGGCAACCGCCGGGTGCTCTATGAGGCGCCCAACCGGGGCAGCAAGCGCGCCCTGATGTTCCTGAACGACGCGCCGGAGTGCAACGACCCCATGACCTTGGAGCATGCGGGCAACGGCTTCCTGATGCGCTGGGGCTACACCTGGGTCACTTCGGGATGGCAGGGAGACCTCGTGCCGTGGAAGGACGGCATGGTGCTGGAGGTCCCTGTCGCAACGGACGGCGGTCAACCCATCCAGCGGCGCGTCCGGACCGAGATCTGCGTCAAGCGGCCGGGCGTCCGTTCACAGCCCTTGAGCGGCGATCCGCGCGTCCGCAGCTACGCCGCCGCCACCCTGGACACTTCGGACGCCGCGCTGACGGTGAGGATGCACTCCTACGGTGAGCGGGAGATCATCCCGTCCGCGGACTGGGCCTTTGCCGTAGAGGGCGCGGCCGATGGCGACGAACCCGCGGAGGTCACGCCGAGCGCCACCCACCTGCACCTGCCGGGCGGATTCATCCCGGGCGCCATCTACGAACTGGTGTACACGGCGCGGGACCCGCTGGTGCTTGGCCTGGGGTTCGCCGCGGTGCGCGATCTGATCTCGTTCCTGCGCCGCGAAAAGGAGGACCGCGACGGCAATTCCAACCCTCTGGCGGACGGAGGCGGCGTCGAGAAGGCGTATGCCTGCGGACGCTCCCAGAGCGGGAGGTTCCTGCGGGACCTGGTCTACCATGGGTTCAACGAGGACGAGGGTGGCCGGAAAGTGTTCGACGCCATCGCGCCCCACGCGGCCGGCGGCGGCCGCATGTTTCTCAACTACGAGTTCGCGCGCCCCGTCACGTCGTGCCAGCAGCACTCCAATCAACTGGAGCCCGAGCTTTTCCCCTTTGCCTACAACGTAATGGAGGATCCACAGACCGGCCGCAGCGACGGCATCCTCAAGCGGCCGGCTACCGATCCCCTCGTGCTTCACAGCAATACCTCCACCGAATACTGGCAGAAGCGCGGGTCGCTGGCCCATACCGATGGGCGCGGGAACGATGTCATCCCGCCCGATGGCGTGCGCATATATCTCATGGCCAGCGCCCAGCACAACGCCCTCCACGGCGCTCGCGCCAAGAGGGTGAAGACCCGTCACCTCACCAACCCCCTCGACATCGGTCCGGCCCTGCGCGCGCTCATCGTCGCAATGGACCGCTGGGCCACCGACGGCATCGCTCCGCCGCCGAGCCGGATACCGCGGAGCGAGGACGGCACCCAGGTCGCTCCCGAGACCCTGCGCACCGGCTTCCCCGCCATTCCCGGAGCAGGCTGCACTGGACTCCACAATCGCCAACTCTTCCTGGACTACGGCGAGGGTGTCACCCACGGCGTCATCGACGCCCGCCCCAAGGCTCCGCCGGACGGCGCGGGCTACAGCATCCTCGTGCCCGCGGTGGACACGGATGGCAACGACGTCGCCGGGGTCCGTCTCCCCGCGATCACGGTCCCCCTGGCCACCCACACGGGATGGAACCTGCAGTCCGAAGAACTGGCTCAAGGCGAGCTGGCCGATTTGCTCGGCTCGTGCATGCCCCTCCCCCGAACGCGCGCCGAGCGCGAAGCCGGCCGCGACCCGCGGCTTTCCCTGGAGGAGCGATACGGTAGCGTGGACGATTACGCCGACCGAGTGCGCGAGCAGATCACCGCTCTGGTAGAGGCGGGATACATGCTGGCCGAGGACGCGAAGACGCTGCTGGCCGACTCCCGGCAGGCCTATATGGACGCCGCGGCCTCGCATCAAACGTGAATGCTGGCGACAGAGTCACAGGCCGGGTACCACGACGCCAGCGAGGCTGGCATCGGATCCGCTCACAAAGACCGCGGGAACTGCTTGTGAGGCAGGGTGCAGGGGAAGTGCCCCCGGCGAGACTCGAACTCACGACACCAGGATTAGGAATCCTGTGCTCTATCCTGCTGAGCTACGGGGGCGTAGGCGAGAGTCTACCACAGCGTCCGGGGCAAATCATGCGTAGGGATTCTCCCGGACGCCGAGCGGTGGCTTTCCGGCGCCGCGATTCGCGCCTCTCCGGTGATTTCTGAAGCCCTCAACCGTTTGCGCCGCACTACGCATCCGGCGGCACCTGCATGCCGCGCTGGACCGCCGGGCGGGCGCCGATGGTGTCGAACCAGCGCTTGACGTGCGGGAAATCGGCCAAGTCCACTTGGTGTCTCTCGTACCGGCCCACCCAAGGGTAGGTAGCGATGTCCGCCACCGAATATTCGCCGGCCAGGTACTCATGGTCGGACAGACGTTTCTCCATCACTCCGTAAAGGCGGCGGGTTTCGTTCTTGTACCGGTTGATGCCGTAAGGGACCTGCTTCTTGGCGCCGATGAAGTGGTGCGCCTGGCCGAACATCGGCCCTACCCCGCCCATCTGGAACATGAGCCACTGCATGACGTCGTAGCGCGCCGGTGACTCCTCGGGCAGGAACCGGCCGCCAGCCTTTTCCGAGAGGTACAACAGGATGGCGCCGGACTCGAACAGACTATAGCGTCCGCCGCCCGGGCCGTCCTGGTCGACGATGGCCGGGATCTTGTTGTTGGGGCTGATGGTAAGGAAATCGGGTGCGAACTGCTCGTCCTTGCCGATGTTGACGGGATGCACGGTGTACGGCATCTCCAACTCTTCCAGCATGACAGAGACCTTGCGCCCGTTGGGCGTCCTCCAGGTATACAGATCGATCATGATGCCTCCTTGGGATGTATCTTGACTCGCCTGGCCGCCCAGGGCAAAGGCCACGGGCGTCTCTTGCTGATCCGGCCGGTGGCGAGCCCGGCCAGGACCGGGAGCATGAACAGCAGGACCGGCCAAACGCGGATGCCGAGGAACGGTGTGGCGGAGTCCACGTGGACGGTTTGCGCCACCTCCGCCGTGCATTGTGCGCCCTGAGTCGTCGCGCTGGCCGACACCCTGTGGGGCGAAGCGTCGATGAACTGGAACGCGAGTTCGAGCGCGCCGTCCGCGGGCGCACCGTTCAGCCGGAATATCTCCCGGCCCTTCTCCATCTGCACGACACTGAGGGTCACTACGGAGGGCACGGACTCTCCCGATTCGGGATCCGTGCCATGCCATCGAATGGTGCTCGGATGGCCAACGCGGGGAGACGTCACCGTCAACTTTCCCTCGAGCGCCGTGGTTCCAATGGCGGCCATGCCGAGACTCCCACTCCCTGCCGCACCATACAGGAGCCCGATCAAGAGAACTACGGCCACGCCCTTGGGAGCGGAGAAGATCCTGCCCGCAAGGAAGCCCAGCAAGAAGAGGGCCGCGACGAAGCCGGCGAGGAAGGCCGCTTTCGCGCGGTTCTCATGCACCTGGAACGACAAGGAGCGTTCGAACTGCCGCCCTTGTCCGCCGGTGGCGGTGACGTCGAGCCGGTAGACGCCGCGAATCGGAAAGACGTAGTCCCAGGAAAGCGTTCCGGTGACGTTGGCAAGGTCCATCTCGATGAGAGGCGTTCCCTCGATCAGCGGAAAGTCCGTGGAGATGAGGGTGCCGGATGGCGGCGCCGTGAGGCGGATGGAGAGGTCCATTGGGGCGCCGGGTCCCTCCCCGCCTCCATCGACGTCGACGGTGATGGTGGCCGAGTCCTTCAGGAGGCGCAACCGGGCAGTATCCGGCGACACCTGAACCCTGATGGCGCCGTCGTCCGCCTGCGCCGCGACGCCGCGGACCTCAAGTAGAAGGACAGGCCTTCCGACGTCGCCAAGGTAAGTCCGGAAGCGGCGTTTCGAGTGAATCGGGCTGCACGTTCGACCATGGCGGTGGAATCTACGCCACGACGCCAATGCTTGTCAAACACCGCCCGGACGTGGGAGGCGACGTCCGAAGAATGCTGTCCTATTTCTTCGACCGATCCCAGATCTCGATGATCTGGTCGGCCGTCAACACGTCAAACAGCCGCTCCATCGAGGCGACGGCGATGTCCCAGTCTTCCTGCGTTCGGGTGCCGCAGCAATCCTTGGCCACCACCGCGTAGTAACCGAGGTTGATCGCCTCCCGCGCCGTGCCGCTGATGCCCGTGGCGATATTCACGCCGGTGAGTACGATCGTCTTGATGCTGAACTTCTTGAGCCACCATTCGAAACCGGTGCCGAGAAAGGCGTTGGGCGAGAACTTCTCGAAGATGATGTCGCCTTCTTGCGGGGCCACCGCCTCAACCAGTTTCGGCTTGCCGGGTTGTCCGGTGGGTTCGGGCAGATCCAGGAGACCCGAGACGCCCTTCCCCGCCCGGTGCATGCGCATGCGCAGTGTCGGCGCTCCGGTATCGCCCATGAGGTTCATGTTGTTCTGGTGGGAGTAGAAGATCGGCACGCCGTTTCGCCGTGCCGCGGCCAGGAGATCCTGAGAATGCTGCACCAGGTCGTCCGCGTTGAAGGTGTTGCCGACGATGCGTTCGGCGAAGTCCCACATCACCAATGCGGTGTGCTTGGGGTCCATCAACTCGTCGAAAGTATCCAAGACGTCGATGCCAGCCCATGTAATCATCTTGCTCCTCCTTCTGTTGGAAAGGCCCGTCAGGGCTTGATCTGGATGACGACCTCGGTCTCCACGGGCGCGTTGCCCGAAAGCTCTGCGACGCCCACGGCCGCCCGGGTATGTTCCCCCTTCTGGCCCCATAGCTTGACGTAGAGATCGGATTCGCCGTTCACGACCTTGGGCATGTCGATGAAGCCCGGGGCCGCGTTGACGTAGCCCGTGACTTTGACGATGCGCTCGATTCGATCGAGGTCGGCGATCACGGCCTTGATGCGCGCCAAGTGGTTCAGGCAGCAGCGCTGCGCCATCTCGTACGCCTGTTCGAGCGTGACCTCCGCTCCCACCTTGCCCTTGTACTTCAGCTCTTCGCCGTGGAAGCGCCCGATGGTACCGCCGACGAACGCGATCTCGCCCACCTGCACCATGGAGATGTAGGTGCCGGCCGGACCCGTCGGCACCGGCAACTCAAAGCCCAGGGCGTTCAGTCTTCTTTCGATCTCCAAGTCGCACCTCCTCCCGCGTCAGCTCCGAATGCTGAATTGTCCGCCGAGTGCGCGTGCGAGCACCGCCCCCACCACCACCATCAGCACGATCATGCAGGCCACCACCGTCGCCCGTTCCAACTCCGCCCCGACCGTGTAGTCGAGCATCAGGAGCGAAAGGGTGCGCGTCTTGCCGGTGGCCAGCAGCACCACGGTGCCGATATCCCGCGCCGCCGTGATGAAGATCAACAGGCCGACCACGATCAGACACGGCGACAGCAGCGGGAAAAGCACGCGCCGAAAGGTATAGAACCACGATCCGCCGCACACGCGGGAGGACTCTTCCAACTCGTTGCCGATCTGAAGCAGGAACGCCTTGATCACCTGCACGCCCAGCGGAAGGCGGCTCAACGCCATGGCGATGATCAGCGCCAGCATGGTGCCGTAAATCGGCACGACCTGATGGATCAGGAGGAATGTCCAGATCAGGGCAAGGCCGAGCAGAATTCCGGGAATCGAGTACGGCAGCCATGACAGGAAATCCAGCAGTTCCTTCCCTGCATAGCGCGTCTTTACGACGACGTAGGCGATCAGGCAACAGAACAGAACTCCCACCAGCGCTGATCCGATACCCAGCTTCAGCGTGTTCCAGAAAGAGCGGATCAGGATCGGGTCAGCGAGCACTTGGCGCCAGTTGTCAAGGGTCCAGGGGTCCGCGATATGGAAATACCCGAACAACTGCATGAACGTGCCGACGAATACAAACCCCGTGGGGATGGCCGTCACGGTCAGCACGATGATCAGGACCAGCGCGAACGCCGGCCATTTCCACAGTCCCAGCGGAATCGGCCGCGCGCTGAAACCGCGTCCGGTAACGGTGGTGTACTCCTTGCCGCGCAGATAGTATTGTTGCAGACCCACGAGGATCAAAAGCACAACAAGAAAGAACGAGCCCAGCGCTGCCGCCGAAGAGTAGTCCGGCGGCTCGTTGACCACGAATTCGTAGATCTTCGTGCTGAACACGTCCAGTCCGATCGGCACGCCCAGGATCAGCTCTATTTCGAAGGCCTCGAGGGAACGGATCAGCCCCAGGATCGTGGCGATCAGAATGGGCGGCATCATGATCGGTACGATGATGCGCACCAGCGTCTGCATCGTCCCCGCCCCGGCAATCCGTGACGATTCTTCCAGTGCGGCATCCAGATTCCGAAACGCGGGCGTCAGCAGCATCACCCGAATGCCGATGGTGGTCGCGGTCAGATGGACCCAGATGATGCCCCAGTAGGAATAGATGTCGAAAGGCGCTTCATCGATAAAGGGCAGGCTGACGAGCCATTCGTTGATGAGCCCGAACTTGGGGTCGAGCAACAGGATCCATCCCAGCGCCACCGGCAAGGCGGGCAGGAAGTATGAGATCCAGAACAGGAACTCGAACCCTCCCTTGAACGGGATATCGGTCCGGGCGAGGAGCCAGGCGATGAAAATGCCGACCACCGTCGCAATGAGCGAGCGCGTGATCGCCAACGAGAAAGTATTGTAGATGGCTCTTTCGATGCCGGGCGTCTCATACCCCCGTATCCACGCGTCGAGCCCGTACGCCGCCTCCTTGCCGGGGATGCCAACGTCGAAGCTGTTCAACAGCAGCAGGAAGAGCGGCGTGATGACCAGGAAACCGACGAGCCCGAGAAGAAGCGTGAACCAGAGATTGCGGATGACGAGACGCCCGCCCAACAGCCGCGCCCGCCCCATGGTAGCGGTCGCCGTCATCGCACCAGCCCCCAGGCTGGCGTCGTCCGGTTGTTTTGCCACCGGACGGGACGTTGGCGTGCCGCCCGGCGACGATCGTTGTGACATGTCAGGCAGGCCATAGTTTGACCGCCTGTCTGGGCAGGTGAACCGACACCGCTTGTTGCGGCCGGACTACCTGATGGCGGGGCAGGTAGAGCAGGATGCTCTGTTGACCGACCCGGATCTGGCATTCCGACCGCTCGCCGACGTACAGCGCGGTTTCCACGACACCCTGCAAGAGGTTGCCCTGTCTCCCGTCGAGGTCGTCGCCGACTTCCACGTCCTCGGGTCGAACCGACAGGAAGACGTCCTGCCCCACGTCGAGTCCGCTCATCCCGGGATTCGGACAATGGAAAACGGCATCGGGGATGTCGCTCAGCGCAACTTCCAGCTCGGTCCCCTCTACGGTCCGCAGGCGTCCTTTCAGGAGCACTGTCTTGCCGACGAAATCGCGTACGAAAGGCGTGCTCGCTTCGTCATAAAGCTCACGCGCCGAGCCATACTGCTCGACCTGGCCGTGGTTCATCACCACGACCTCGTCGGACAGGCTCAACGCCTCGAGTTGATCGTGTGTCACGTAGACGACGGTAATGCCCAGCCGCAGTTGAAGAAGCTTGAGATCCAGTCGCATCTGTTCCCGCAGCTTGGCGTCCAGATTGCTGAGCGGTTCGTCAAGCAGGAGCACCTCGGGTTCATAGACCAGCGCCCTGGCGATGGCCACGCGCTGTTGCTGGCCGCCGCTGAGATTCGGCGCGGGGCGGTCTTCAAACCCGGCGAGCCCCACCAGTTCCAGCGCCCTGAGAACCTTTTCCCGTATTTCTCTTTGGCTGTGCCGCCGCAACTGCAGCGGATACGCGACGTTCTTGAAGACGGTCATATGCGGCCAGATCGCATATGACTGAAAGACCATCCCCATGTTGCGTTTCTCGGGGTTGACGAAAATACCCCGTTCGACAGAGACGATGGTGCGGTCCTTGAGGACGATCTCGCCCTCGTCCGGCCATTCGAGCCCGGCGATCATGCGCAGCGTCGTGGTCTTGCCACAGCCGCTGGGACCGAGGAGGGTGAACACCGAACCCTCTTCGATCTCCAGCGACAGCCGATCGACGGCCTTGACGTCGCCGAACCACTTGCTGACGCCCTGCAGCGATAGCACTGAAGCCATTCAGACAACCCTGCCGCGCTCTTTTGGACTTCGATCCGGCTCGCGGATCGAGTCGCCTGCGACTACTTCTCGAACAGCTTCTTCGCAAACGCCAGCGCGGGATGCCGGACCTTGCTCAGGCTGGCTTCCGACTGGTTCTCCCGCGCATGGAAATCCGCCACCTTGATGTTGTCCTTGGCTGGCCGGACGCCGAAACTCGGCATCCAGGTCGTATCCACGTCGAGTCGGCGGGTCGCCTGGACATGCGCCCGGGAGTACATGTCCTGGCCTTCCTTGCTCAGCAGATAGTTCACGAATACCTTCGTCGCGTTAGGATGGGGCGGCTTCGCCATGATGACCGGCCCGCCGTTGCCCACCGACACGTAGCTCCCCTCGCGCAGCCGCGGGAAAGGCTTCACCGGAAGCCCGGCCTTCACGAATTTCCGGAACGTGTAGAACGTCGGGCCGATGCTGATGTCAATCTTGCCCTTGGCGAGCTGATCGGCGAGCGGGCGCCGCTTGCCCAGCACAAGGTTCTGCGCGGCCAGCTTGGTGAGGTACTCCTCGCCCTTGGCTTTCCAGACGAACCCCCAAATGCCCCGGCCCGCGCCGCCGATGCGTGGATCGAAGAGGCCGATCTTGTTCTTGAACTTGGGCTTGAGCAGGTCGTCCCAGGACTGCACCTCGTCCTGCTTCACCACGCTGCCGTTGTACCAGACGTTGTCCAGCATGTAGGCGCACGGCGAATAGGCGAACTTCTGGCCCCTGTCCGAGAAGATGTGTCCACCCCACCATTGCTTGGGATCCTTGACTTCGGGAAGGATCCAGAGTGGGGCGAGCGGCTGGATGGCACCGAGCGGCCTCAGCCGTTGCATGACCTGCTGGGCGCTGAGTATCACCAGATCGAAATAGTGGACGCCGGCCTTGAACTCGTCCGCGATCCGGGGGGCCAGAAGCGAGCCGCGCCCGAGCACCAACTCGACCTGGATGCCGAACTTCTCGGCCATGACCTTCTCGATCTCCTGCCGCAGGGTGGAGTTGGGTGGAATGCCGACGACGAGCTTGCCCTCCTTGCGCGCCGCCGCCTTGACGCTCTCCCACTCCGCTTTCCAGTCGTCAGCCGCGAACGCGGGCCCCCAGGCCGCACCCGCCAGCAGACACGCCATCACAACGGCGCCGATCAGACGGCAACCGCGGAAAACACTGCGTATCGGTTGTCTCATGGTGGATACCTCCCTCCATTTGTATCGCTCATCGAGCGACTGAACCGTACATCGCTTTCCTGGCGGCCTCCGGTCAGAATGTGACGGAGTCCTTCACATATTCCACCCAGTTCGCGTCCTTGGGGACCGCGATTGACGCGGCCCGCACCCGATAGATGTCCGGGTTGCGCACGCCCTGCGGTGTCTCGCCCTTATCCCTGAGGGCCACGGCCGCATTCTGCAGGATGCGGCGGGCGCGGATGATGGTCTTGTCGCCGACGCAGAGGTTCTCCTTCCTCCGGTCGAGGATGGGCCCCGGCCCCTGGTTCTCCTGGACGCACTTGTCCTGCAGATTGACCCCTGCGATGCCGATGCGGGCATTCTTCTGGGTCTCCCAGTTGATCAGGTAATCATTCGCCCTGTGGGCCTTGGGCCAGACATGTCCGTACGGCTCCGGCAGTTCCGGGAGATACTCTTCCTCGGGTTGCCATGCCCGCAGTTTTTCCTTGGTCTTCTCCTTGATCTCGCGCGTCGGGTACCAGTTGAACATCCACTTGACGCATTGTTCATCGTCGATAGGCACCCACATTCGGCCGCTGCGCTGATCGCCACCCGGCGGCATGGTGTAGAACGGCAGGATGAAACGGTTGATGCGCCACAGGTTCCGTTCCGCATCCAGGCCGCGCTTGGCACCGTAGATGAACCCGCCCGGCGTGTCGACGATTTCAACGCTTTCGGGCGTCCTCGATCCGGAGGTGTTGGCCAGGCGCTGCTGCGTCGGTTGATGGGCCGCGGCCGTCTTGTCATCGGATAGATTGTAAGGCGAGTGCAGCCACATCACGTGGGTCGGATCGATGCCGCCCTCCATGGCCTGAAGGTAATTGCATTGATGGTGGAACAGCCGAAAACTGCGCTGATCGTCCGGCACCATCGTGAATTCGAACTCGGGCAACTCGGGCGGAGTCTCCGCCTGCCCCATGTACGTCCAGATGACCCCGCCCCTCTCCGCGACGGGATAACCCGGATGGCGGATTCTCTCCTTGAACTGATGTTCCTCCGGCACGTTCGGCATCTCGAGACATGCGCCGTCGGTGCCGATCTTCCAGCCGTGATAGGCGCAACGTACACCGTCGTCCTCGATCCGGCCGAAATAGAGCGGCGCCAGGCGATGCGGGCAAAACGCGCCGATCAGTCCCACCGCGCCGGCGCGCGAACGGAAGGCGAGCAGGTCCTCCCCCAGCAGCCGGATGCGCCGCGGCCTGCCGCCCGCTTCCTCGAGATGTGAGACCGGGAGAACCGGGAGCCAGTATTGCCGGAACAGCTCGCCCATCGGCGTCCCGCGTCCTACCTGGGTCAGCAGCTCATTGTCGTCCGAACTGAACAGGGTGATCGTGTTGTCGGCACCCTGGGCGAACAGGTCCGTCGATGGTGCAGTTTCCGCCTTGGCCATGCGACACCTCCTCCCCTAGTCGTCAGGGGCATTCAAGAAGTCTTCCACGACGTTATGAAAACGTTCGGTCTGGTCCCACTGGCACCAGTGGCCGCATTCGCTGAACACGTGCATCTCGACATTAGGGAGTTGCTGGAAAAGCAGCATCCCGCGTTCAAGGGAGACGCCGTGATCATTCCGGCCCCACAAGAGCAGCGTCTTGTTCTTGAGCGTCGGCAACAGGTCGCTCAAGGGCGGTGGCGAAGGCGCGTTGCGTCGTTTTTGCTGCGCCTCGTAATTCTTGCCGGCGCTCATCTCGTAGCGGGTGGCCACGAGTGCGTCATCCACCAAGTCCTTGTGGCACAAGGTCTTCATGGTCATCGTGCGGACGTTCTCCAGGCTGGGCTCGTAGCTCCTGAGCTGCGCCCCGTGGGCCGCCGCCTGCTCCGCCGATGCCGCCGACCCCGGTGGAGAGATGGTGCCGCTCGCGGTGGTGACAAACCGCCGCGCACGGGAGTCGTGGAGCGCGACCTTGACCGCTATGTAGGCGCCCTGCGAATTGGCGATCATGTGAAACCGTTCTAGGGCGATCTCGGTCAGGAATGCCTGTGCATGACGGCAACGGAATTCCATCGAGAAATCGTCTCCGTTGTCCGTCAAGCCGAAACCGGGCTGATCGTACGCGATGACTTCGAAACCGGCTTCGACGAACCGGTCGACATTGGGGCTCCAGCTCACGGACGCACAGACGCCCGGTGCCCCGCCGTGAATCAGGACGATAGGATGACCCTTGCCGCGGCGAATGTAGAACGTCCGCAAGCCATCGATATCGATGAACTGCCCGTCATCCGCACCCAACATCATAGGGCCTCCAGGATTTTTGAAGTCTTGGTCTGGAGTTCTCGCCAGGGAGCGGCCCGAAACTACGCCCCTTCACGAATGTTTGTCAAGCACGCCCGGACGATGGCGGCCCACGCGAGAAAGGTTATTCCGAACGTTATCAGGACGAGATGCCAGGTTGCTTCAAGCACGAGCTACACGGGCCTTACGCTCGAATACACGCAACGCGATGACCTCTTCTCTTCTCCACCGGCGGAATGGCTTGCACCGTGCATTCCGCGATGCGCAGCGGGCAGCGGGACGCGAACCGGCAGCCCGGGCCGGGGTTCAACGGCACCGCGGGCTCGCCTTCGAGGGGCCGCAGTTGGCCCGGGTGGCCGATACGAGGGCGCGTATCGAGGAGCGCCTTGGTGTAGGGGTGCAGCGGGCGCTGCATCACGTCGTCCGTGGCGCCCTCTTCCATGATCTTGCCGCCGTACATGACCGCGATGCGGTCGGACACGTATTCGGCGACGTTGAGATCGTGGGTGATGAAGACCATCGTAAGACCGAGTCTTGTCCTGAGTTCCTGGAGAAGCGCCAGGACCTGGGCCTGAATCGAGACGTCCAGCGACGAGACGGGCTCGTCCGCCAGGATCAGTGAAGGCTCGGTGGCCAGCGCCCGGGCGACCGCGATGCGCTGCCGTTGCCCTCCACTGAACTCGTGCGGGTAACGTTCCAGATGCTGCGCGGACAACCCCACCTGCTCGAGCAACTGCACGACACGCTCGCGCCGCGCGTCACCGTGGAGGCCGGAATGGATCGTCAGGGCCCGGCCGATGATCATCTCGGTGCGCATGCGCGGATTCAGGGAGGAGAACGGGTCCTGGAAGACGAACTGGATGTCCTTGCGCAGCGCCTTCATATCGCTGGTTGACGCCTTCAGGATGTCGCGACCGGCGAGGAACACGTCCCCGGACATCACCGGAAGCAGCCTCGCGATGAGCTTGGCCGTCGTGGACTTTCCCGAACCGCTCTCCCCCACCAGGCCCAAGGTCTCGCCCCGGGCCACATCGAACGAAACCCCGTCCACCGCCTGCACGGTGCGCCGGCCGTACAGGAGACGGCGAAATGCCCCTCCGCTCACGTCGAAATACTTGACGAGGTCGAGGACGCGGAGCAGAGGCGGCGTGCCGCCGGCCGTGTCGGGGGTTTCCATCATGCCAGTCCCGTTCCTACGTTGGCCGCGTTCCCGCGCGATCCAGCGGATAGTGACATGCGTAGACATGTCCGCGCTCCACCGGCGTGCTCGCCGGGGACCGGGTAAGCTCCGGGATCTCCCGATTGCATCGCGGCTGGGCGTGGACGCAACGCGGATGGAAGCGGCAGCCTGGCGGCGGCGAGCGCAGGTCGAAGATGGTGCCGGGGACGCCCTGCAACGGCTGCCCTCGCTGGGGTACGGAGTTGATGAGTCCTGCCGTGTAAGGATGTCTCGGAGCGGTGAATATCGCGTCCGTGCTTCCTACTTCCATTAATCTCGCCCCGTATAGAACGGCGGCACGCGTGCACAACTCCGATACCACGGCCAAGTCATGGGAGATGAACAGGAGCGCCAGGTTCATATCCCGTTGCAGCTCCCCGAGCAGCGACAGGATTTGCGCCTGAATCGTGACATCCACGGCGGTTGTGGGTTCGTCCGCGATCAGGAGGGACGGTCCGCATGCCAGCGCGGCGGCGATGGTCACGCGCTGGCGCATGCCGCCGCTGAACTCGTGCGGGTACTTGTTGAACATCTCCCGGGCGCCCGGCAGCTTGACGCGCTCGAACATCTCGATGGTGCGGCGCCGTGCCTCCGCGTGGCTCAAGCGAAGGTGATGGCGGTACACTTCGGCCACCTGCTCCCCCACGGTGTAGCCCGGGTTGAGGCTGGTCATGGGCTCCTGGAACACCATGCCGATCCTGCGCCCGCGAATGGACTCCATGGCGGACTCGTCCTGGGTTGCGAGGTCACGGCCGTCGAACCAGATCTGCCCGCGCGTAATCCTGGCCGCCGGATCGAGCAGGCGCATGATGGACAACGCGGTCACGGTCTTGCCCGATCCCGATTCCCCCACGATTCCCAAAGCCTCGCCCGGTTCCAAGGTGAACGAAACGTCGTCCACCGCCCGCAGGCTCTCCACGCCGAGGTTGAAGTCGACGGTCAGGTTGTGCACGTCGAGCAAGGCCATCAGCGCATCCTTCCCCGGCGCCGGGTGCGGGGATCCAGGTGGTCCCGGATCGCGTCACCGATCAGCACGAAGCTCAGCACGGTCAGTGCCAGCGCCGCTCCGGGAAAGATCGCGAGCCAGGGAGCCTCCTCCAGCCATTGCTGCGCATCGTTCAGCAGGCCGCCCCAACTGATGGTGGGCGGCACCAGCCCAAGGCCCAGAAAGCTCAGGGAAGCCTCCACGGTCACCGCGCTGGCGAAGTCCAGTGTCACCTGCACTGCTAGAGGTGGCAGCACATTTGGCAGGATATAGAGGAACAGGATGGCCAGCCGTCCCTCGCCGATGGCATGGGCGGCTTCGACGTACTCCCTCTCCTTCTGGTCGAGCACGCTGCCGCGGATGATGCGCGCATAGCGCGGTATCGAGCTGAAGGCGATGGCGAACCACAGCGACACCACCGATGGCCCCATCAGAACCACCAGGACGATGGCCAGGAGGCGGGCGGGGAACGCGATGATGGCGTCCATGCACCGCTGGGTCACGTCGTCCACGAGCCCTCCGATGTAGCTCGTGACCGCGCCCAGAGGCGCGCCGATCACCAGCGCCAGCAGGGCCGCGCCGATGGCGACTCTGAAACTGACGGAGGCGCCCGCGAGGACCCGGGCCAGCAAGTCTCTTCCGCTGCGGTCCGTGCCCATCCAGTGGGACCAGCTTGGGGCCGCGAAGCGGTTCCGGACGTTCGGCTGATCGGGTTCGTAGGGAACGAGCCGCGGCCCGGCGAAGGCGGCGAACAGCATGACCACGAGGAGGATCATGCCCACCATGGCGCGCCGGTCACGAAGGAAGAACCCGGCTATGCGCCGCGTCAGCGTTTCCCGGCGCCATGCCGGCGCCGCTTGCCCGGCGCCGAAGGCCGTATCCCCTCGGTTCGTGTTCATGGACTTTCCATGGTTCGCGGCTGAAGGGTTGCCTCGGACTCCATCCTACGCCGTCGTGTACCGTATCCGCGGGTTCAGGTACGCGTAGATCAGGTCCACGAAGAAATTGACGACAACCACCAGCACCACCATCCAGAGGACCACCGCCTGAATGACCGGGAAGTCGCGGGCGTAGATCGCTTCGATCAAGAGGCGTGAGAGACCGGGGTAGCTGAAGAGCGTCTCGATGATGGTGGAGCCTCCCAAAAGCCGGGCGGTGTTCAGGCCCACCACGGTCACCGTGGCGATCAGCGAGTTTTTGAGCACGTGCTTCCAGATCACCACTTGGCCCGGCAATCCCTTGGCGCGGGCGGTGCGCACGTAGTCCTGATGCAGTTGGTCGAGAAAGTCCGTCCGCTGGAACCTGAGGATGTTGGCCGCCACGTCGAGCCCCAGCACGGTGGCGGGCATGATCAGGTGCTTGAGAAACCGCAGGAAGTCTTCCTGGGGAGCCACGTAGCCTATGGAGGGCAGCCACCCCAGGTAGATGGCGAACACCAGGATTACGATCATGCCGAACCAGAACCCCGGCACGGCGACCCCGAACAGCACGAAGCCGGACGCCAGGTGATCGACCCAGGTGTCGTTCTTCACGGCCGCCCATACGCCGAAGGGCACCGCGACAACGATGGCGATGAGCAGGGAGGCGGTCCCGAGGTACAGGGTGGCGGGAACCCTGGACAGCACGACGTCGATCACCGGGACCCTAAAGACCACGGACTTGCCGAAGTCTCCCTGCAATGCATCGCCGAGCCAATAGAGGTATTGAATCGGAATCGGACGGTCCAGCCGGAGCTCCCGGAACATGCGGTCGTAGATCTCGTGGGGCACCGCGGTGACGTCGTCGGCATAGTAGCCGAGCATGCTCAGGACGGGATCGCCGGGGATGATGATGATCAGGACGAAGACCGCCACCGTCACCAGCAGGACGGTGGGAATCATCTGGAGAGCGCGGAGCAGCGTGTAGCGGATCATGCGCATAGTGGGGGCCGCCACGCATCGCCAGCCGCGGCGGCCCCCACTTTCATGGCGAAAAGCAGAACCGTAACGTTCTCATGCTGAAGATCGTCACTTTTCGATCCAGGTCCGATGCAGACCCCCCAGGGCGTTGCGGTACTCCTGACCGGGTCCACGCTGCCAGTTCTTGACGTTGTCCCGCCAGCCGAAGTTGCGGTTGTTCGACCACCCTATCCCGTACTGCATCATCTCGTCCGCGAACACGGCCTTGACGATTTCGCCGTAGATCCGGACACGCTCGGCCCGGTCCGAAGCCGTGGGATACGAGGAGATCAGCGCGTCCATGGCCGGGTTGCAGTACCCCGTGCGCGAACGGCGCACCTTGCCCTTCTCGCACACATAGTTGATGGTCTCTTCCAGGCCCGGCTCGCCCCTGAAACGGCCGCTCGACATCAGCAGGCTGAAATCCCCCTTGCCCAGGCGTTCATAGAAGATGGTGGATTCCACCGGGGCCATCTTGATGTTGAGACCGGCCTCCGCCGCCTGACGCACGATGGCTTCCCCAAGGGCCACCTCCTGGCCCAGCGTCATGTTGAGCGACAACGGCTCGCCGTTGTAGCCGGCTTCCTTGAGCAACTGGCGTGCGCGCTTGACGTCCCGCTCGTAGGAGGGAAGATTGGCCGCGCCGCTACGGAGCCAGTCCGAATCGGGCGGCACGGCGAGAGGAAGCGGATCGCCGACGCCGAGGAAGCCCTCCTCGACAGTAGCTTCCCGGTCAAGCGACAGGATGATGGCTTCCCGGACGCGCTTGTCGCTAGTCCACTTTCCCTTGGTGTTGAAGTAGAGCTGCCGGAAGCCGGCGCCGCCGACGGCTCTGGTCTTGATGCCCGTGATCCTGCCCTTCTTCACCCGTTCCGCGAACGACGGCCGCAGGCGGTCCGCCATGTTCACGTCGCCCGCGCGCAACGCGTTCTGCCGGGCGGCCTTGTTGGTGATGATCCGGAACCGGAGCCCTTCCAGGTACGGCGTGCCCTCCCAGTAGTCGTCGAACCGCTTGAATTCCACCTGCGTTCCCGGCGTCCAGTTCACGAACTGGAAAGGCCCGGTGCCCGGCGGAGGATTGCCTTCGATCTCCCCTACCTTGCCGCCCAGCGAGTTCTTCGGAACGATGGTGCCGTTCTGGATGCTGCTGAGGACGTGGGGGAAGAGTGCCCGCGGCCCCACCATCTTGAACTTGACCGTGTACGGGTCCACAGCCTCGACCTTGGCGATGTTGTCGGACAGCACGGTGTTGGCGTAGGCGCCGTTGGCCGGGTTCAGTATGTAGTTGTAGCACCAGACCCAGTCGGCGGAGGTCATTTCGGCTCCGTTGTGGAACTTGACGCCGCGCCTGAGCTTGAAGGTCCACTCGCTGGCGTCGGCGTTGGGTTCCCAGCTCTCCGCCAGGATTCCGTGCAGCTTGCCGGCGAGGTCGTACATGGTGATCGGTTCCCACATCATCATCTTGATGAACTCGTCCACCGACGTCACCCGCGTGAACGGATGCTTGGTGTTCATGTCCTTGGAACTGCCGATGACGAGGGTTCCGCCCTGACGTTTTTCCCATGCCTCCGGCTTCGAGGCCGCCTCGCCGGCGGCCGGGTTGGCAAGGGTCAGGGCGGCGGCAGCGAGCCATGCCACGAGCATGAACATGGAAACGATGTTGCAACGTTTGCGAAGGTTCATCTCTCACCTCCTTGGTCCGGCGGTCTCTCGACCGCGACTCCGGCCCGTTTGCGGCCGGCTGTAGCTCCTCCGTCCAGCACCAGTGTCGCCCCTGTCACGTACCGTGCTTCCTCGGATGCGAGATAGATCACGAGTGAAGCCACGTCATCAATGGTACCGCCCCGGCCCACCGGGATGTGGGACGTGTTGCCGCCGCCCGGGTTCCGGTGCTGGATCGAACCCGGAGCGATACAGTTCACCGTGATTCCAAAGGGTCCGGCCTCGAGCGCCAGCACCCTCGTCAGCATCGCCAGCGCGGCCTTGGTGACCGCGTAGGCGCCGCCGCCCGCGTACGGCGCAACCCCGCTGACCGATCCAATGTTCACGATGCTCCCGGCTCCCTGCTTCTTCATGTGCGGCAAGGCCTCCCGGCTGCACAGGAAGGCGCCGGTCACGTTCACCCGGAAGGCCTCGTTCCACGCCGTGACATCCATCTCTTCGATGGTGGCGATGGGGTGGATGGCGGCGTTGTTGCACAGGAAATCGATGCGCCCGAAACGTGTGACGGCGGTCTCCACGGCTTCGGCGGCGCCGGCTTCGGTCCCGACGTCCGCCTCCACCACCGCCGTGCCGTCCCGGTATCCGTCCAGGCTCGCCGCCGCATCCGCGCACGCGGCGCCGTTCCAGTCGGCCGCCACCACCGCCATGCCCTGCTCGGCCAGCCGGCGTGCGATACCCAGTCCGATACCGCTCGCCCCGCCCGTGACCACCGCGACTTGCCGGCCGTTCTCCAAACCCGTCCTCCCGGTCCCTTACTGCGTCTCGTAGGACATGATCTCGATGAGATTGTCGTCCGGATCCCGGATGTACACGCTGGTGGCCCGACCTCGCCCGCCCGACCGGGCCGCCGGACCGGAGCGCACGGGTATGTCGTTTTCCTTGAGGAAGTCCAGGATCTCCTGCACCGTCCCGTCCCATGTGAGACAGAAGTCCATGGAGCCCGGAGCGTAGTTCGGCGCCCCTGACGGACTCTCGATCTCATAACGATCCGCCGCGTAGAACTTGATGAGCTGCGTGTCGTTGACGCGGAACACGGGCCGCGACGACTCCCCTCCCGCCTTGGATTGCCATGACTCCTTGAGCCCCAGCTTGCGGTAGAAGTCCACCGACTTGTCCATGTCCTTGACGATGATGACCCAATGGTCGATGCCGGAGATGCCCATGATCGCCTCGTTTCCGAATCGCTATTCCCCGCCCAGATAGAGCTTGATGCCGTTGTCCCGCGTGACCTTCCGTGCCACCGCCTCGTCCACCCCCGCGAATTCTTCGTCGACGGTCTCCTGGGACCGCGGCCACACGGAGTCGCCGTGAGGGTAATCCGAGGCCCACAGGGCGTTGTCCACGCCGACCTCTTCCAGGAGCTTCACGCCGACGGGGTCCGACTGGAAGGTCGCGTAGACCTGGCGCCGGTAGTAGTCCGACGGACGCATGTCCAGGACCGCCGCGTCCCCCCCTCTGCCCTTGTTCATGCGGACCTCGTACTCCCAATCCATCCGATGAAGCACGAACGGAATCCATCCGATGGAACTTTCCCCAAGCACCACCCTGAGCTTGGGGTGGCGGTGCAGGATCCCGGACATGACCACCGACACGAGCGCCTCGTCGAGTTGTATCGGCGCCACGGTTGTGGAGGTCGTTTGGACGCCGCGTCCGGGCGGCTTCTCGCCCTGAGTGCTCCACTGACCGCCGCCCACATGGAAGGAAACCGGGAGTCCGGTCTCCTCTCCCGCGTCCCACAGGGGTTCCCACACCGCGTGCCATAGCGGCTTTTCCGCGAGAAACGCCTGGAATTGAACCCCCTTCAATCCAAGCCTCGCGCAGTTGTGCATTTCCTCGATGGCGGCTTCCACGCTATGAGTCGGAAGCCATCCCAGGCCCACGAGACGCTCGGGCGCGGCCGCGCAGAAGTCGGCGGTCCACTCGTTGTAGGCCCGTGTCACCACGGTATTGAGATCCGGGTCCTTGACGCCAAAGCCCCTGGTAAGCCCGCCGTACAGCACCTGTGTCTCCACGCCGTCCCGGTCCATGTCGGCCAGGCGAAGATCGGGTGTCGTGGGCCGCCACCTCCCCCCTTCGTGTTCCACCGGAGTGCTCCAATGGCCGAAGCTCGTCGTGATCACGGCGTCCTTCTTCTGCGGGGTGCCCAGCAAACGGCCATCCATCTCCCAGTGCCAATCGGTGGCCGTCTCCACGAGCTGTGGCGCGCGCTCGCGGTACGCCGCGGGAACCCGTTTCTCCCAGAGATCTCCCGGCAGGTACGGGAGGTCCACGTGATCGTCCGCCGAGAACAGTTTCCAGTCAGGCATGCCCGGTCTCTCCTTCCGCATGTTCGCGACGCCGGCGAAGGCTTCCGTGCGCACGGCTCCGCATGTGGCGGGAGATCAGATCCATCGTTCCGCATCTCCGGCCGGACGATCCAGGTACTTCGCGGCCATGGCCGTCACGCCGGGATGATCCATGACTCCCAGCCGGTCTCCGTCGTGCAGCACCTTTCCGTCCACCTTCAGCGTGGAGCCCCGGAGCTCGGGTGCGGCGTGGAGGCAATAGGGGAAGTCGTCATTGTATCGGTGGTTGCCCAAGTGCAGGTGAATGCTGGACGGGTGAAAGGAATGCAGGAACTCGCGGTATTCCTCGTCGGGGCACAGCACCGGGCGAATCCGCGCCGCCGGGTGGATGCCGCCGTGCGGCGCACGCATCTCGTACCCGTGGTCCTCTCCCAGCACCTTCGCCAACTCCACGTAAAACGCTTCGAGCGTTCTCGCCTCCGCGCCGCCCTCGAACTTCACGATGTGGTTGTCCTGGATCGTGACCGTCACGGGACGGTCGAAGCTCGGCGGAACGCCGATGTCACGGGCCCACACCGGAAGCATGCGGTCGAACACGAGTTCCCCCTCCATGCCGACCGGATTGATGGCGGGGTAGATTCCCTCCGGGAAGGAACCCCTGCGCCCGCGCGGCGCCGTATAGCTGCCCCAGTTGGAGGTTGCCGGCCCCACCGTGCCTTCCAGGTGCGTGCCGTTGGGATTCGTGAGCTCCCAGCGGGCGCCGGCATGAATGAGCTCCGCGGTGCGGAGTCGAAGCTCGGAGACGTATTCATGAGGCGTCCGCGCCCACGCCGTCGACAGAAGGCTGGCCGTCGTGGCCATGTTGCGCACAAAGTGTACCTTGGTCTCCGCGAGGAGGTCCGGCCATTCCTTCAATTCTTCCTCGGTGGAGAAATCCAGCACGTGGCTGATGAGAAGGTCCGCGCCGCGCATGACCGATTTCACCGGCGGCGGGATGCGCCACACGGTTTCGCGCGTAGGGATGTCCGGCCAGATGACGGTACGGCGGACGGGCAGGTCGACCCACATCACCGTGGCGTGGGCGCCACGGGACTCGACGCCTTGCTGGACCCAGGCGATGGCCGTCTCGTCCACGACGTTGACGCCGCCGTACAGCCCGTCCACGGCCGCCAGGATGACCACGTGCTGATCGCGCTGGACGGCCGCGCAACCGTCGAGAAGGTTATCGACGGCCTGGGCTGCCGCGCTCGGAATGGGCCGGAAATCTCCCACGATGCGCTCCCTTCTTGCGCGATGGCCCGGACGATACATGAACCCCCGGTGCCGTTCAAGCCCGTTTCACGGATCGAGAGTATTGACATGGCGCATGGCTTCTTCATTATTGAACCGTGACAGACGGTTCGGCAGGAGTCGGGAACCAGGGAAGGAGATGAACCATGAGCATGAAGCGTAGAGCCGTTATTGTTGCAGGCGCCGCGCTGGTGGTCTGCGCGTTTACCTTCACCACGACCGTCCCGGCCGCCGACCGTATCGTCTTCGGCGGCGGGCCGGCCGGCGGCACCTTCCAGGTCGTGGCCAACTCCATCCAGACCTACGACCCGGTCAAGAAATCCAAGGACTATAGAGTCCGGGCCCAGTCCTCGGCCGGCTCCGTGGAGAACCTGCGCAAGGTCAACGCGGGCCGGATGCAGTTCGGCGTGGTCTATTCCGGCCACGTGTATCTCGGGCACAACGGCCGCATGAAGAACGACACGCGCAAGTACACGGACGTGCTCGCGGTCTCGTACCTGTACGGAGCGCCGGCGCAATTGGTGGTGCGCAAGGGATCGGGCATCCGCAGCGTCAAGGACCTGGTGGGCAAACGGGTCGGCGTGGGCAACGCGGGTTCCGGCGCCTTTGCCAACTGCGAGCTGTTCTTCACCCACATGGGCATCTGGGACAGGGTCAAGCGCAACGCCATGGGCTACAACGACGCGGCCGCCGCCTTCGGCAACAACCAGCTCGATGCCTTCTGGCTGTTTACCGCGTTCCCCAGCGGCGCCGTGATCATGGCCGCGCAGACCAACGACATCGAGCTGATCGATCTCGCCAAGGACGCCGAAGAGAGCGGCTTCTTCAAGAAGTACCCCTACTTCGCCAGGCTGGCGGTGCCCGCCGGCACCTACCGCGGCGTCGACAAGGCTGCCCCCTCGTTCCAGGACTCGACGCTGTGGGTCGCCAATTCCAAGGTGTCCGCGGACATCGTCCACGACCTGCTGTCCAAGATCTATACGGACGAGGGTCTCGCCTACATGCGCAACCAGAAGAAGACCTTCAAGGAAATGAGCGTCAAGGACGGGACCAAGGGCATCGTGACCCCGCTCCATCCGGGCGCGCAGCGCTTCTGGAAAGAAAAGGGCGTGATGTAAGCGACCCCGCGACCTCGTTTCGCCATTCGAACGGGAACAAGCGCGCGGGCGGCGGAGTGAACCGCTCCGCCGCCCGCGACAAACGAACCCGAGGCGCATGTTCGAGAAACTGAACACCGCGGAGCGATGGCTGTTCGACATCCTCTCGCTCGTCCTGGTGATATTCTACTCGTACTCCGCGGTGCTCGTTCCCGCGGCCACCCAGTACCACCGCGGCATCTACGTCGTCATCACCTATGTGCTCGTGTTCCTCCTCTACCGCTCCCGGAGCGTGCCGGGGCGGATCGTCGATTATCTGCTGATGGCGGTGTCAGTGCTGTGCATCGGCTACTGGATGTGGAACTTCGAGGCCATCAACTACCGGGTGGGCGCGGAAACCGTCCTGGATCAATGGATCGCGGTGGCGGGAGTGTTGATCGGCGTCGAGCTGGCGCGCCGGGTCGTGGGAAGTGTCTTCGTCGTGCTTGGCGCCGTCATGCTGCTCTACGGGGTCTACGGCAACCTCATGCCGGACCTCGTCTCCCACGCGGGAGACACCTTTCCCGCACTGTGCACCAGCATCTTCTACAAGAGCGACGGGGTCTTCGGGATCATGGCCAACGTGCTGGCCACCTACGTGATCCTGTTCGTCATCTTCGGGGCGTTCCTTGAAACGAGCGGGGCGCAGCGCTTCTTCGTCGACTTCCCGCTCGCCGCGGTGGGGCACCGGGTGGGCGGACCGGCCAAGGTGGCGGTAATCGCCAGCGGCCTGTTCGGCTCCATCTCCGGCAGCGCCATCGCCAACACCGTCTCCACCGGCAACTTCACCATCCCCATGATGAAGAAGGCCGGCTTCAAGCCGCACGTAGCCGGCGCCGTCGAGCCCGCGGCTTCCATCGGCGGCATGTTCATGCCCCCCATCATGGGCGCCGGCGGCTTCATCATGTCGGAACTCACCGGCGTGCCCTACTCCACCATCATGCTCGTGGCCGTCTTCCCGGCCCTGATGTACTTCTTCAGCGTCTACGTCATGGTCCACTATGAGGCCAAACAGCACGACATCCGGGGTGAGAAGTCGCATACCAGCGCCGGAGAGATATTCAGGCGCGGCTGGTACTACGTTCTCCCGCTGGCCGTAATCACCGTACTGATGCTGATGGGGTACTCGCCCGCCTATTCCGCGATATTGGGGATGTTGACGTGCATCGCCGTGAGCTGGGTGCGCAAGGACACGAGGATCGGACCGCAACGCTTTCTGGAGGCGGCCCGCTCGGGCGCCGAGAACAGCCTCAAGATCGGCGCCACCCTGGGGGTGATCGGCATCATCATCGGCGTGCTGACCTACAGCGGCCTCGTGCTCACCTTCGCCGACATCGTCATCGAGCTGGCGGACGGGAGGCTCTGGCTGACCATCCTGCTCATCGCCCTGGCGTCCCTGATCCTCGGCATGGGCGTGCCGGTGACCGCCGCGTATCTCATCACCGCCGTCGTGGCCGTGCCGCCCCTGACCGAATTGGGCGTGAACCCCATCGCGGCGCACATGATCGTCTACTGGCTGTCCCAGGACTCCAACATCACCCCGCCGGTGTGCATCGCCGCCTTCACCGGCGCTACCATCGCCCAGGCCGACATGTGGAAGACCGCCTTCAGCGCCTTCAAGTTCGCCAAGTTCCTCTATCTGGCGCCCTTCCTCTTCGGCTACGTGCCGGCTTTCACGCTCGACGGCAGCGCGTCCGACATCGCCATCGCCTTTGTCCTGATCATCGTCGGGACCTGGGGTTATTCCTGGCTGTTGAGCGGGGTATGGCTCAAATGGTTCGCCAGCGAGACTGCCAAGGCTTGACCACATCCAACTCCGTCGCGCTAACACTCCGTCGCGCCGCAAGTTGACAACGCCCGTGTAAATGTTGAGACTTGCGCCCATGAGCTTTCGCTACAAGCAAGGTGATCGCGTCCGGATGAAGGAAACGCTGACGCTGGGCCACCACATCCGCTCGCCCCAGTATCTCCGGGGCAAGGACGGCGTGGTAGCGGACATCCGCGGCAGCTTCAAGGACCCGGAGCTGCTCTCCTTCGGCAAGGACGGCCTGCCCATGGCCAACCTCTATTCCATCGAGTTCGATCTCGCCCACGTGTGGGACGACCGGCCCGCGCCCGCGGGCGTCAACAAGATCTACGCGGACATTTTCGAGCAGTGGCTGGAACCGCGATAAACGAACCGGAACGAAGTCCAGGGGAGAACGTCATGGCCAAGGAAAAACAGGATGTGAACGTGGAGCCCACTCCCGTCCCCAGCGAGGAGCCGAGCTACTTCGAGCGGCGTGCCCGTGCCACCGCGGACCTGTTGAAGGAGAAGGGCATCCTGGATGCCGACGAGACGCGCCAGGTCAAGCACGGGCACGACCATAGCCACGACGACGTGTTCGAGCAGCTCCACGCCAACAATCCCATCGACACCACCGAGCATGAGTACACGCTGTTCGAGAAGCAGATGCTGGCCATGGGCAACCTGCTGCGCGAGAAGGGCATCATCAGTACCGACGAGGTGCGGCGCAAGATCGATGAGAACGAGGGCGTGTCACCGCATCAGGGCTCCCGGGTGGTAGCCCGGGCCTGGACGGACCCCGAGTACAAGAGACGCCTCTTCGAGGACGGCATCGCCGCGGC
>JAJDXX010000042.1 GCA_022823055.1 Candidatus Binatia bacterium
ATCCTGGGGTCCTGGAGGAGTCCCTCCGCGGCGTCTCCCCACTCCACTCCTCCTGGATTCCCGCTTCCGCGGGAATGACGGAGAGGGGTAGGAATGACGGAGAGGAGCGGGAATGACGGACAGAGAAACGTAGACACGTGACCGCAGTCCCGGACAAAGTGAGCTTCGATGCAATTGCGATGAAGGAGCCCGCATGAGCAAAAAACCGGAAAACGTGATCCAGTGGATCTATTCCTCGAAGGGCAACGCCGAGCTGGAGGAGCGGTACGACGAGTGGGCGGCTTCCTATGACCGGGACCTGAACACCGACTTCGGCTGGCTGAGTCCGCGGAAAGCCGTGGATGCCTTCGCCAAGCGGGTGCCCAGGCACGGCCGCATCCTGGACGCCGGCGCCGGCACGGGCATCGTCGGGGAGCTGCTGCACGACGCGGGGTTCGAGTTCCTGGTGGCCATGGACCTGTCCCAGGGGATGCTGGACGAGGCGGCCCGGAAGGGCGTCTACAAGGAGTTCCACCGGATGGCGATGGGGGCGCCCCTCGACTTCCCGCCCAGGTACTTCGACGGGGTGGTCAGCGTGGGCGTCTTTACCGTCGGGCACGCTCCGCCCGATTCGTTCGATGAGCTGGTGCGCGTCACCCGTCCCGGCGGCCACATCGTCTTCTCGCTTCGCCCGGACACCTACGAGCAGGACGGCTTCAAGGAGAAGCAGGCGTCCCTGGAAGCCGCGGGGAAGTGGAGGCTGGTGGAAGAAGGAGAGAAGTACCAGCCCATGCCCAAGGGGGAGCCGGAGGTTTTCCACCAGGTCTGGACGTACCAGGTCCTGTAGAAATCTCTTTGAATCCCTTGATGTACGGCGGCCGGGAACGGTATAAGGGACAGAAATCAGGGGCGATTCGAAGGAGGTAGAACGATCATGTCCGGTCTCAATACACGCATAATCGACGGCGACGGCCACATCCTGGAGGACAACCCGGGAATCCTCGAGCACATGGAACAGCCCTACCGGGACATCGCCGCCAAGAAGGGCATCATCTTCCCGCCTATCGACCATCTCCACGACGGCCGCGCGGTGGAGACGCCGCCGCTACGGGACGGACGCGAGAAGGTGGGGCCGGACGGCTGGCTGCAGTTCCTGGAGGACGTGGGCATCGACTGGACGGTGATGTATCCGACCCAGGGACTGGGTTACGGCAAGATCGTGAGCCTCGACTACGCCGTCGCCGCCTGCAAGGCGTACAACGACTGGACGTACCACACGTATCTGCAGCGCGACCCGCGCTTCAACGCCATGGGCCTGATCCCCATGCAGGACACGGAGGAGGCGGTCAAGGAGCTGCGCCGCATCGTCACCGAGCAGGGCATGATGGGCGCCATGATGCCTTCCAACGGCCTGCCGCTGCCGCTGGGCGCCAAGGTCTACTGGCCCATCTATGAAGAGGCCGACCGGCTGGGCTGCTGCCTCGCGGTGCACGGCGGCTGTCACGACCGCTTCGGGCTCGACCACATGAACATGTACACCCCGGTGCATGCCTTGGGGCACCCCTGGGGCATCACCCTCAACTGTGCCAACATACTGTACAACGGCATCTTCGACCGCTTCCCCAACGTGCGCATCGCCTTCCTGGAAGGCGGCGTGGCCTGGCTGCTGCTATTGCTGGAGCGCCTGCACGCGTCCCACGAGACGCACTTCCAGTACGTCCCCGACGGCGAGTTCAGCATCGGCGAGGAAGACGATCCGGCCAAGATCATCAAGAAGCTCATCGAGGAAGACCGCTTCTACCTGGGCATCGAGACCGAGGAGCTGACGCTGCCCTTCGCCATCAAGACCGTGGGGCACCGGCCGTTCCTGTACTCCTCGGACTTCCCCCACGAGGTCACCACCAAGAGCTGCATCCACGACATCGGCGAGCTGATGGAGAGCGACGAGATCACCGCCGACGACAAGGCCGCCATGCTCTATCGCAACGCGGAGCGGTTCTACAAGCCGGAGCCCGAGCCCGCGGAGGCCGCGGTCGCCGCCAAGGCATAGCCGGTTCCGGACGGCTTACCTGCAATTGACGGGGGTAGGGCGTGGTTCACGTCCTACCCCTTTCACGATGAACCCGCCGGCGAGCCCCAACGGCGGCAGCCCGAGAAGGAGAAGATCATGGACGAATGCCGCGCCGCCGTGGTGGTATCCCACAACGAACCGCTGGAAATACAGAAGGTGCCGATCCCCGAGCTGGAGCCGGGGGCGCTGCTGGTGCGCATCGAGGCGTCCACCATCTGCGGCACCGACGTGCACCGCTGGCACGGACCCCTGGGCGGCGGCGACACGCTGCCCATCATCACCGGGCACGAGCCCTGCGGCTACATCGAGGAGATCAACGGCGAGCGCACCGACATCCTGGGCAAGCCCGTGAAGCCCGGCGACCGCATCGTCTGGAGCTACGTGGCCTGCGGCCACTGCTACTACTGCACGGTCGCGCTGCAGCCCTGCATCTGCCCGGGGCGCGCCTCCTGGGGCCACAACCGCAGCGACCAATACCCCTACCTGCTCGGCAGCGTGTCCGAGTACATGTACGTGCCGCCGCCCTGCGAGATCATCAAGGTGCCCGACGACGTCACCTCGGCGTCGGCCGCCGCCTCGGCCTGCGCCTACCGCACGGTGATGCACGGCTACGACCGGCTCGGCGCCATCAAGAGCCACGAGACCGTGGTGATCCAGGGCAGCGGGCCGCTGGGCAACTTCGCCACCGCGGTGGCAAAGGACCACGGCGCCAAGCAGGTGTTGGTCATCGGCGCGCCCGCCGCGCGCCTGGAGGTGAGCAAGCGCATGGGCGCGGACGAGGTGCTGAACCTCGAAGAGGTCACCGATCCCAAGGACCGCCGCCAGTGGGTGCGCGACCATACCGACGGCCGCGGCGGCGACGTGGTGATCCAGGTGGCCAACAACATGGCCGTGCCCGAGGGCCTCACGCTGCTGCGGGGCGGCGGCCGCTACGTCTGGATCGGCGCCGGCGGCAAGGCCAACATCGGCCTCAATGACTTCCCCCAGGAGATGATCCTGCACACCATCCGCTCCGGCGAGCCGCGCCACTGGCTCCAGGCCATCGACTTCCTCTCCTCGCGCAAGGACACCTTCCCGTTCGAAGAGATGATCAGCGCCGAGTACACCCTGGAGCAGGTCAACGAGGCGCTGCAGGCCATGGCCAGGTTCGAGATCGTCAAGGGGGTCATCCACTTCAACTAGAGCCCATTGTGGGGTCGGACCTTGGATTTGTTATCCAACCCCACAACTCATTGATTTTACGGGGCTGCCGGACTGGCGGATGTCGGTCCGGCAGCTTGTTTTCGCGGGGCCGCCGCAGGGGGTCCCGACTTTCGACCTGACGGAGAGGATTCCATGCGCGCAATCGTCATGGGCGCCGGCCCCATCGGCGGCATTATCGGCGGGCGGCTGGCCCGGGACGGTCACGACGTGACCTTCGTGGACGTTGACCGCGAGCACGTCGCCGCCATCCGCGAGAAGGGCCTCCAGGTGGACGTGCCGGACGGGCCGTTCAACGTGAAGGCGAACGTGGTTTTTCCCGACGAGATCGAAGGCGCCTTCGACACGGCGTTCATCGCGGTCCGCTGCAACTACACCCGCGACACGCTGGCGACGGCGCTGCCGCACCTGAGCGGCGACGGTCTTGTCGTGTCGATGCAGAACGGCATCAACGTCCCGGTTCTGGAAGAAGCGGTGGGCGCGGACCGCTCGGTGGGCATGGGCATCCGCATGGGCAGCCGGCGCACCGCCCCCGGACGGGTGCACACCGCCACTCGCGGCCACCTCTACATCGGCCATTCCCACGGCCGCACGACGCCGCGACTGGAAGATCTCCACGCCATGCTCGACGCCGTGATGTCCACCGAGATCACAGACAACATCATCGGCGTGCTCTGGAGCAAGCTCACCTACACCTGCTTCGGTTACTACGGCTCGCTGGCCAATACGTCCATGGTGGAGAGTTGCGCCAGTCCCGACGACCGGCGGCTTCTGGTGGATTTCTTCGGCGAAGTGGTGGCCGTGGGCACGGCCGCCGGCGCCCGCTTCATCCCCCTGCGCGAGTATAACCCGCCGGATCTGCATCCCGACCAACCGGTGGAAGCGCGCCTGGCCGTGGTCAACGGCTACGCCGAGTCCTGGCGGGCCGACGACCTCAAGGGTCCCTTGCGTCAACTGCTGAACGGCACCCGGCTCGAAGTGGAGTTCACTCTGGGCCACGTGGTGCGGGAAAGCGCCCGCCTCGGCCTGTCTACCCCACTGTGCGACAATCTGCTGGCCATGCTGCTGGACCTGGAAGCAGGCAAGCGCCAACTCGGGCTTCACAACTACGCCGAGCTGGCGGCCTGCCGCGTCTGACCGACGCCCGCATTCCTCATTCCCGCGAAACAGGCCGTGTCAAAACTCCATCCGAGGGAGGCAACGACCCCCTCAATCGTCATTCCCGCTTCCCAGGCCGTATCAAAACTCCACTTGGAATAGAAATGACACCCACGCCCCGAACCGTCATTCCCGCGAAATAGGTTGTGTCAAAACCCCATCCGAGAGAGGCAACAGCTCCCGAAATCGTCATTCCCGCGAAAGCGGGAATCCAGGAGGGGTGGAGTGGGGAAACGCCGCGTAGGGACCCCTCCAGGACCCCTGGATTCCCGCCCCCGATCGGGGTCGAGGGCAAGCTTTCGCGGGAATGACGATTTCGGGGTATGGGTGCCGCCTTTTGTGGCCGAGCGGAGTTTTGACACAGCCTGTTTCGCGGGAATGACGGTTCGGGGCGTGGTGCCCTATTCGTGTCCGGGCAGAGTCTTGACACACCCCGTTCCACGGGAATGACGATCGAGGGCCAGTGCCGATCCTCATCCAAGCGAGTTGGCCACAGCCTGGGAAGCCCGGGAACGCTCCGCCGTCTAATTTGGATACGGGTGTGCCTACGGCCGAGGGAGGGGCCTTCCACATGAGGCGGGTTTTGATGGGGCTGTTGATCGTCGTCGTGTTCTCGGTCGCGGTCTCCTACTGGCTGATCTTCGTCCGCGCTACCAACGGCGGGCTGGCCTTCGACAACAAGCTGCTGATTCCCGAGCAGCTATTCGGCACCGTCGTTGACGGACGCCGGCAATTCCACCTGACCGTTGACGAGGGTAGCCGGGAGTTCCTGCCGGGCAAGCAAACGCCGACGGCCGGCGTCAACGGCCCCTATCTGGGACCGACGGTGCGGCTGCGTCGAGGCGAAGACGTCGATCTGATCGTCCGGAACAACCTGGATGAGATGACGACCATGCACTGGCACGGGGCGCACGTTCCCGCCCGCATGGACGGCACGCCGCATCAGAAGATCCAGCCCGGAGAAACGTGGACCGTCAGCTTCGAGGTCCATCAACAGGCCGCTCCGCTGTGGTACCACCCGCATCCGCACGGCACCACGGGGCGGCACTCCTATCAGGGAATCGCCGGCTTCATGTGGATCGACGACGACAACAGCGAGGCGTTGGACCTGCCGAAGACCTACGGCGTGGACGACATTCCCCTCGTCATCCAGGACCGGCTGTTCGACGACGACGGTGCGTTTGTCTTCGCCATCAACCAGGGCGCCGTGTACGGCGACACCATGCTGATCAACGGGACCTGGAGTCCGTTTCTCCAGGTCGAGTCGCGGCGCATCCGACTGAGACTGTTGAACGGCTCGAATGCGCGGATCTACTACATCGGCTTTGACGACAACCGTGCGTTCCACCAGATCGCCACGGACGGCGGATTCCTCGAGACGCCCCTCCAGACCAACCGCGTGACCCTCGCTCCCGGCGAGCGGGCCGAGATCCTGATCGACTTCAGTGACGGCGCCGAGGCGGTGTTGAAAAGCTACCCGGAAGCCGAATTGCTGGACACCATCGGGTCGTTTTTCGTGGGACTCGGCAACGGGCATCTGGAGTTGTTGAAGATCGTTCCCCAGCCGGCAAAACGCGCATCTCACGCACTGCCGGAGCGCCTCAACACCATCTCCCGCATCAAGGCCTCGGACGCCGCCAAGACCCGTCCGATGGTGTTGGGAGGCCCTTTACAGGGCGGAGGGCCGGCCGGACCGGGTGTGGGGCCGCCGATCAACGGCAAGATCATGGATATGGAGAGAATCGACGAGGTCGTGCGATTGGGAGACACCGAGATCTGGGAAGTGAGCAATCCCGGCGGTCAGGCACACCCTTTCCACATCCACCTGGTCCAGTTCCAGATCCTCGATCGCAACGGCCAGCGGCCCACCGGTGCGGAGCTCGGCTGGAAAGACACGGTCCTGGTGCCCGCCGGCGATACCGTCCGCATCATCATGCCCTTCGATCGCTATGCCGATCCGGAAGTCCCCTACATGTACCACTGCCACATCATGGAACATGAAGATGCCGGGATGATGGGACAGTTCCTGGTGGTGGAAGACCCGCAGAAACTCGGCAACGTTACGAAAAATTTGCAGCACAAGTAATGCAAGGGCTCCCTCGGCCTCTCCCACCGCATCGACTCGCCGGTGTGGACAAATTTTACTTATAACCCCATAATATCCGGGTGCAATACCCTCGGATGATCGCCGACCGGCTGCTCCGGCTCGCGACGCACTTTCCGGCGGTGGTGGTCACCGGTGCGCGGCAGGCGGGCAAGACGACCCTGATGCGCGCCACCTTCCCGGATCACCACTACGTTTCCCTGGACCTTCCCACGACGGCCGATCAGGCCGAGCGCAACCCGGACGTGTTCCTGCACCGCCATCCGGCGCCGGTGCTCATCGACGAGGTGCAGTACGCACCCGGCCTGTTCCGCCACCTGAAGGCGGCCATCGATGACCGTCGCCATGACATGGGCCGCTACATCCTCACCGGAAGCCAGAACTTCACGCTGATGAAAGGGATCTCGGACAGTCTCGCCGGGCGTTGCGGGATCGTGGAGTTGGAGAACCTGGCGCTGCACGAGATCGACGCCGTGACCCCGCCCGGTGACGACGCCGCCAGCCTTGCCGGCCTGATGGCCCGGGGGCAGTTCCCGGAGCTGTGGCGCGCGCCGGAACTGCCGGCGGCGGATTTTTTCGCCTCATATTTGGCCACCTACCTCGAACGCGACGTGCGCCAGATCCTCAACGTGGCGAGCCTCCGGGACTTCGAGCGCTTCGTCCGCGTGCTGGCGGCGCGGTCGGCAGCCATGCTCAACAAGAGCGACGTCGCGCGGGACACCGGAGTGGCGGTGAAGACCATCGGCGAGTGGGTGAGCGTGCTCCAGGCGTCCGGCCAGATCGTCCTGCTGGAACCTTGGCACGTGAGCTTCGGCAAACGCGTGGTGAAGACGCCGAAGGTCTACTTCCGTGACAGCGGTCTACTCTGCTTCCTGCTGGGGCTCGACGCCCCCACGCTGCTCACGTCGCCGGCCCTGGGCGCCGTGTGGGAGACGTTCGTGTTCGCGGAGATGCGCAAGCTGAACGAAGCCGAGTCCGCCCCCGTCAACTTCTGGTACTATCGCGACCAGCGCGGCCAGGAGGTGGACTTCGTGCGCGACGCCGGCGGCGTCCTCAGCTTCATGGAGTGCAAGTGGAGCGAGCGGCCCACCCTGCGCGACACGCGCGGCCTGATCCGGGTGAGCGCCGGGCTGGCCGCGTCGAACAGCCCCTGGCGCCCCGGCCCGCACTATGTCATCGGCCGGCCCGTGTCCAGCCATTCCCTGGGTGAAGGCGTGGCCGCCGTGGCGCTGCGTGACCTCCCTGCCGTCGTGGCCGGGGACGCGCCCGGCTGACCGGTTGGCTGGAGGTCGTTGCCTCTCCGCTTCCAAAGACGTAGCAAGGACGTAGCAATGGCAAGGCTTGGGCCGGGCACCACACCATGACCGGTGACTTCAGGCAAGATGAAAGGCGAAACGAGGAGAAACGCACATGGAATACCGCCAATTCGGCACCACCGACTGCAAGGTGTCGCCCATGGGGCTCGGTTGCCTGAGCATGTCGGGCATGTATGGCGCCGGTAACGACGACGAGTCCATCGCCACCCTGCACCGGGCCTTCGAGCTCGGCATCAACTTCCTGGATACGTCCGCAAGCTACGGCAACGGCCACAACCACGAACTCATGGGCAAGGCCATCAAGGGCCGGCGCGACCAGGTGGTGATCCACTCCAAGTCCGGCAGCCCGCGGGCCGCTGACGGCACCGGCCTCGACGGCGGCAGCTCGCCCGAGTACCTGGTCCAGACCTGCGAGGAAAGCCTCCAGCGGCTGGGCATCGACTGCCTGGACATCTACTGCATGTCCCGCATCGACCCGGCGGTCCCGGTGGAGGAGTCTGTGGGCGGCATGGCGCGCCTCGTGGAGCAGGGCAAGACCCGCTACATCGGCCTGTCCGAGGCCAGCGCCGATTCCATCCGCCGTGCCCGGAAGGTCCACCCCATCGTCTCGCTCCAGATCGAGTACTCGCTGTGGTCCCGGGACGCCGAGCAGGGCAACATCGAGGCCTGCCGCGAGTTCGGCATGGGCCTCATGGCCTACTCGCCGTTGGGTCGCGGTTTCTTCGCTGGGGCCGTGCAAAGCCTCGACCAGCTCTCCGAACGCGACGGCCGCCGCAACCAGCCCCGCCTCCAACCCGGCAACATCGAGCGCAACCTCGAACTGCTGGCCCAGGTGGACGAGATGGCCAAAGACAAGGGCATCACGACCCCCCAGCTCTCACTCGCATGGCTCATGGCCCAGGGCCCGGACATCATCCCCATCCCCAGTAGCAAGAGCCGGGATCACCTGGAGGAGAACGTCAAGGCGATGGAGGTGGAGTTGACGGAGGAGAACCTCCGCTGGCTCGACGCAATTCTCCCTTACGGAGCCGCCGCGGGGAACCGGACGCGGGACATGAAGCGGGTGAACGTCTAGCCGCAACGATCTTTACCCACCTGCGCCATGGAGATTGCCTCAACAGCAATTCTTGTGAACGACTATCTCGGTTACCTGTCGATCGTGATCGATCAGAAAGACGATTTGCCAGGTGTCGTCTGCCGTGGTCTTCGCGGTTTCAATCAGATAGGTGGGCTGTATCTCGGTGTGGTAATATCCCGTGAATTCCCCAAAGAGCGGTTCGATCTCCGACCCGTGCATGCCTACATAATCAGCTTGGCTCTTGAGGAGCGAGCAAGTCATGGCAGCGCGCGCAGGTTCGTCGTCTTCTGCGGACCGGAACGCCTCGACGTCGAGCGGCCGATCTCCCCAGCGCTGGCAGACTTCGCGGGCACTCAAGAGCTCTCTATGCAGGATATGTCCTGCACCCGCGACAAAGTACAAACCAGCAGCCGCGGTCAGAAGCGAAAGGGACAGAGCGCCAAAACCGGCGAGCCTTACAAGCCTCGTCATCACCGTGTTCATGGTCCGCTCCCCTCATCTCAGTGGCAATTGGTCCATGGCTCAACGGAGCATCGGCTCATGACATCAACCGTCCCCCCGACACATTCAACGCCTCCCCGGTGGTGTGTGACGAGTCGCTCGACGCCAGGAAGAGGGCGGCGTTGGCCACTTCTTCGTGCAGTGCGTGCTTCCGCAGGGGGGTGTGCGCCAGGACGCTCTCCCACAACTCCTCGAACGTGACGCCGAGGCCCTTGGCCCGGTCGCGGTACATTTCCCGCAGGTCGGCCTCGTCCATGCCGCCGGGGCAGATGATGTTAGCGCGGACGCCGGAGGGGCCGGCCTCCTTGGCGATGGTCTGGGTCAGGCCCAGGAGGCCCCACTTGGCGGCGCACAGGGAGCCGCGCAGCGCCATTCCCTCGCGGCCGGCGGTGCCGGAGATGCTGACGATGCTGCCGTGCTTCTGTTCGATCATGACCTTGAGGGCGGCCTTGCAGCAGAGGAAGATCGCCTTGAGGTTGACGTTGAGGACCTGGTCCCATTCCTCCTCGGTGATCTCGTGCACCTCCACCATGGGGCCGCGGAAGCCGACGCTGTTGACGAGGATGTCCAGGCTTCCGTACCGGTCCACTACGTCCGCCACCATACGCTCCACTTGCGCAAAGTCGGTGGCATCGCACGTCATGGCGACGGCCTCGCCGCCTTTCTGCTGTATGGCCTGAACCACGCCGTCGAGCTCGGTCTTCGTCCTCTCCAGGTCCACCAGGACGACTTTTGCCCCTTCACCGGCGAAGGTGTGGGCGATGGCTTCTCCGATGCCGCGGGCGCCGCCGACGATGACGGCGATTTGGTCTGCTAGTTTCATGGTTCCTCCCCGCAAGACCCCCACCCCTGGATTCCCGCTTTCGCGGGAATGACGGGTGGTGGGTTCAAGAGTCATTCGTGAGTCAAAGACGTGTCTGACTTGTCGGGCGTCGAAGGTATCATCATGGCCTTGCCCGCATCAAGCCGCCCCCAGCGCCGTCACCACGGCGATGACCCCGGCCACGGTGACGCCGGAGAAGATCGTGGTCCAGAAGACCACGTCGCCGGTTAGCTCGGCGTCGCCGTCGAGCTTGATGGTGAGGATCAGGGTGTTGACGGCGGTGGGGGCGGCGGCGCCGATGACGAGGTGGGCGCCGGGCCAGGGCCATAGGCCGAAGGCGTAGGCGGCGGCGCCGATGAGGGCGGGCAGGGCCAGGAGCTTGACGAAGGCAATGGGCACCACCTCGCGCCAGCGCCGCCAGCGGGCGCCCCTGGCAAGCTGCGCTCCCAGGGCCACGAGCATCATGGGCACCAGCGCGCCGGCCAGCGAGCGCAGGGGAAACGAGGCCCAGACCGGCAGGAAGTCCGCGCCGCCGAAGGACCGCAGTCGGATCTCGCGCAGCACGAAGGAGGTCACCAGCGCGTAGGGTATGGGGAGCTTGAAGATGCCCAGGGCCTCGCGCACGCGCCCGCCCTTGGCCACCGCCAGCACCGCGTAGCCCAGGATCCAGACCAGGAGGTTGCTGAGCATCACCACCAGCGCCTGCACGTGCAGGCCCGCTTCCGTGTCGGGTTGGCCCTGGAACAGCGTGCCGCCCTGGATGTAGAGCAGGTGGGCCACCGGGATGCCAAAGTTGCCGGCGTTGAACACGATGCTGCCCAGGATGGCGGCGGCGACGGCCTTGTTGGGGGCGCCGATGGCGCGGCCGCCGGCGAACAGCAGAATCCCCAGCACGCCCAGGACGATCAGGAAGACGAGGGCGATGAGGCCGATCTCGCCCCAGGGGATGTCGCTGTCGTAGATCTTGACCAGCAGGAACGACGGCACCAGCAGGTACATGCTGATGAGGGCGAGGGTGTCCAGGCTCAGCGACTGGTAGCGCTGGAGCAGCGTGCCGAAGCCCACCATGAGCAGCAGCGGCAGCAGGATGTTGTAGAGGATCTGGCCGGTGTGGTGCAGCATGGCGCGAGGGATGTGCTACCGGCTCGTGCGCGTGCACGCTCCGGCCCGCGGGGCAGGTTGCCGGCGTGCGATGGCGGGGCCTGAGGGAAGAAACACTCCGGCGCTCCGAGGCTCCCGCGCGGGCAGGTCCCCGAAGCGCCGGCTGGTGACAAAGCTAACGACTCTTGACTACGCCGCGACTACCCAGCGGACTCCGCGAAGAACTTGCCGGGCATCTCGATGGGCGGCAGCGTCTTGTTCTCTTCCGAGTCGGAGGGGATCTCCTTGCCGTCGGGGCCGAGGCGCGCGTCGTCGCCCCGCGGCGGCTTGGCGTCGATGCCGCAGCCGATGCGCAGCACCACGAGGTTGCCGTCGCCAGTGTTCAGGTAACGGTAGTAGGCGCCCTTGGGGATCATGATCCCCTGGTACTTGTCGATCTTCAACTCGTTGCCCTTCTCGTCGAACACCGACATCTGCCCTTCGAGCACGACGAACGAATGGTCCTCGTCCAGGTGGCAATGGACCGCGTTCTCGCCGCCCTCGGAGTTGATCTTGGTGTGGATCCACATGTTGTCGGTCTTGGCCACGAGCTGCGTGACCCGGCCCTGCTGCATGTAGGGGGTCTTCAGCGAATACCTGTAGGCCTTGGGGTGTTCGAGCTCTTGCTTCTCTGCGACTGCTTCCATGGTGAACTCCTTTCCGAACGTTTCGTGTTCTGTCCGTCAGTGATGAGAGCCCGCCCGGGCGGACTCGAACGCCGTTCCTTCAGGCGTTGACGCCCCCCAACTTGAGGTCGTACAGCCGCAGCACGTTCTCGCGCACGACCTTGCGGAAGATGTCCCTGGGCAAATGCCCCAGCTCGTCGGCGATGACCTGGCGGGAATGCGGCCAGGTGGACGCCGCGTGCGGGTAGTCGTTGGACCACATGCAGGTCTCGCTGCCCCACCAGTCCAGCAGCCGGCCGCCCGTGGGGTCGCTGAAGAAGGTGGCGTAGAACTGCTCGTTGCAGTACTCGCTGGGGAGCTTCTTCATGTGCGGGAGCGGCGCCCTGGTGGCGTGGCGCTTGAAGTACTTGTCCCACTCGTGGAGGTAGAACGGCACCCACGAGATCTCGTTCTCCACGTAGACGAACTTGAGGTCCGGGTAGTTGGACATGGGGCCGCCGAAGACCAGGTCGAACAGCGTGTTGGCGGCGTCCGCCAGCTTCTGGTTGACGGTCATGCGGTAGATGTCCAGCCCGTGGCGCTCGTAGCGGCTGTAGTTGAAGCCCGTCAGGATGTGGAGGTTGACCGGCATCTGGAGGTCCTGGGCCGCCTCCCAGAACGGGTTGTAGTGGTCGCTGGTGAAGGGAAGGTGGTCCGGCGGCACCTGCCAGATCAGGACGCCCACCAACCCGGCCTTCTTGCAGCGCTCCATCTCCTTGATGGCGTTGTCGACGTTGTAGAGCGAGACCGACGGCACGCCCACGAGCTTGTCGGGGTGCACGTTGCAGTAGTCGATGAGCCAGTCGTTGGCGAGCTCGAAGCAGGCCTCCTGAAGCTCCGCGTCCTCCAGGGCGAACAGGCGCAACCCCAGGGTCGGGTACAGCACCTCGGCGGACACGCCGTCCACCGCCATCTCCTCGATCCGCGCCTTGGGGTCATAGCCGCCCGGCTTCTCGCCGATGGCGTTCCGGGGCGGAAACTCGGGATACTTGCCCTTGAAGCTCGCCGGCAGGTTGTTCACCCACAGGTCCGTGGGCTCCATGATGTGGGAGTCCGCGGATACGACGATCTCGTCGGCAAGCTCTTCCAGCGCACTCGTTGCGGTTGATTCACTTACGCTCACTATCGATCCTCCTCGGTTCCTTTGTTCGTTCAGCTACTTCTTATGCCTTTTTTGGCGGTTTTGTCCACCGCTTGAACGGGGCCGGTGCACTCGTAGGTCCAGTGTGTTATGAGGACTTCTGCACCGTGGCGGGCGGGCGCGGACCCGCCGCCGAATCCATCACCGGAGGCAACCCATGACGACCATGATCACCGGCGCCGGACTGGTGGGCTCCCAGATCGCGCGCATCCTCGTGCAGCAGGGCGAGAAGCCTGTCCTGTTCGACATCGCACCCAACCTCACCGCGCTGGCGGACGTGTTGGACGTGGACAGCGTGTCCCTGTTCCGCGGCGACCTGCTGAATCCCTTCGACCTCGGCAAGGTCATCAACGAGCACGGGGTCACGCGCATCGTCCACACCGCGGCCTACCCCAACCTCGGCACCGGCGCCCAGGAGAACCCCTACGGCGCCATCCAGGTGAACATCATGGGCACCGCCAACGTGCTGGAGGCGGCGCGGCTCCACGGCGCGGAGCGGGTGGTGATGATCAGCACCGCCGCAGTGGCCCGGGGCGTGGCCGGCGGCGAGGACAACGGCGACCGCAGCAAGGAAGAGGCCCTGCCCCGACCCAACTCTTTCTACTCCGCCACCAAGTGGGCGGGCGAGAACCTGGGCTACAACTACGCGCGCTCCCACGGCGTCGACTTCCGCGCCGTGCGCTTCCCCAACGTGTGCGGCCCCTGGATCCCCGGCGGCGGCGGCCGCCCCAGCGCCATGTTCCGCACCCTGGTGGAGAAGTCGGTGGACGGCGTGGAGCACACCGTCCCGCCGGGGGTCATGGAATGGCTCTATTCCAAGGACGCGGCCCGAGGCGTGGTGCTGGCCCTCCAGGCGGAGGGCGTCAAGAGCCGTGTCTTCAACCTCGGCGTCGGCAAGCCCTACGACAACCAGGAACTCATCGACATCTTCAAGCAGGTGGTCCCCGGCGCCAAGCTCAGCATCGACGAAAGCGCCACCACCTCGCAGACCTCCTCGGTGTTCCTGGACATCACGCGGGCGCAGACCGAGCTGGGCTTCGACGCCGAATACGACATCCCGGCGGCGGTTTCGGACTTCGTGGGGTGGTACCGTCGGCTCAAGGGGAAGGGGAACTGAGGCTCAGGTCAATGCTCGTAGCGCGGTCTCCGGAGCCTTGTCGAGAACCCGCAGCAGGGCTCTGGCGGCGCCGGTCGGGCAGCGTTTCCCCTGTTCCCAGTTGCGGACCGTCTCATGAGGCACGTCGATACGCCGCGCGAATTCGATTTGCGTGAGGCCCAGCCGCTTGCGTACCCGCCGCGCATACCTCGCTATGTCCCTCATCGCTTCGGCGTCGTCGTGTTGTTGCTGCAAGGCGAGGTCTCGTTCGGTCGTCCCGTCCAGAACCGCGTGATTCACCCTACCCTTGGGAAGGCTGCGCGGGTCGTCGGGGTTAATTTTGAGACGCGTTCTGCTCATATTCATGGACCTCCTTCCTGTTGGCCTTGCGGGCCGAGATAAGGCGAATCACGGAACCCCGCGTCGTGTAGATCAGGACGAACACGCGCCCCTCTATTCGGCCAAGCAGCCGGTAGCGATCCTCGCCATAATCCCAGCGCCGGTCTCGTGTGACGGTCCGATTGGGATCGAGAAACGCACGAGCGGCGTATTCGAAGTCGAAACCGCGATGCAGAAAGCAGGCATTGCTCTTGGCATCGTTCCATTCGAACTCCATGCAGCAGTGTAGGTCATTGGCCTACCTACGGTCAACACTGCACGGCATGCAGACATGCAATATGGTCGGGCTTGGCGCGAAGACCGGGATGCGGATATGATGGAAGACTGCTGCGCTGCTTGGCGGCACTGCCACAGAAGCAACTGTGGGCGCAGGTGGATCGTTTTGGTGAAGTGTTCGAGATGCAGACCCTCGTAGAGGAAGGACGCTATGGCTGATACCCCCGAATACGTACCTCCCAAAGTCTGGAAATGGGAACGCGAGAACGGCGGCCGGTTCGCCAACATCAACCGGCCGGTCTCCGGCGCCACTCATGAGAAGGAGCTGCCACGCGGCAAGCACCCGCTCCAGCTCTATTCCCTGGGCACCCCCAACGGCGTCAAGGTGACCATCATGCTCGAGGAACTGCTGGCGGCCGGGCACGCCGGCGCGGAGTACGACGCCTGGGTCATCAACATCCGCGAGGGCGACCAGTTCGGCTCCGGGTTCGTGGCCATCAACCCCAACTCCAAGATCCCGGCGTTGGTGGACTACTCGATGCCCACGCCGACACGGGTGTTCGAGTCGGGCTCGATTCTGCTCTACCTGGCCGACAAGTTCGGCGCTTTCGTCCCGGAGGACCCGTCGGAGCGCGCCGAGTGCCTGTCGTGGCTGTTCTGGCAGATGGGTTCCGCCCCCTACCTGGGCGGCGGGTTCGGCCATTTCTACGCCTACGCCCCCTACAAGATGGAGTACCCCATCGACCGCTTCACCATGGAGGTGAAACGCCAGCTCGACGTCCTCGACAAGCGGCTGGACGGCAACCGTTACGTCCTGGGAGAGACCTACACCATCGCCGACATGGCCATCTGGCCGTGGTACGGCATCCTCACCACCGGCAGCCTCTACGGCGCCGCCGAGTTCCTCGACATCCAGACCTACACCAACGTCCTGCGCTGGTTCGACGAGATGGCGGCGCGGGATGCCGTGAAACGCGGACGGATCGTCAACAAGACCAGCGGCCCGCTCGATCAGCAGCTCCGCGAGCGCCACGACGCCTCCGACTTCGAGCTCCGAACGCAGGACAAGGTCGAGGCGGCGGAGTAGGCTCCTGGTTCCGCCGAGTGTTCCAATGGCGCGACGGCCAAGACCTTCTTCGTCGCGTGCTCCGGTCGGGTGAAGCCCCCTGGAACCCCCAAGCAAAGAGGCAATGGGTGTCGCGGACTCCGGTGCCGACGTGCATCGGGAAACCGGCGTCACCTGGCGGCGGCTGTTCGCCGTATTCTGGCGCATCGGGATCCTTTCCTTCGGCGGCCCTGCGGCGCAGATCGCGCTCATGCACCGGGTCCTGGTGGAAGAGGAACGGTGGCTGGACGAACCCAGGTTCCTGGGCGCCCTCAGCTTCTGCATGCTTCTCCCCGGCCCCGAGGCCATGCAACTCGCCACCTACTCGGGGTGGCAGCTTCGCGGCGTGCCCGGCGGTTTGCTGGCGGGCCTCCTGTTCGTGGTGCCGGGCGCCCTGGTGGTGCTCGGGCTGGCGGCGCTCTATGCGGTCGGGGGCGACCTTCCGCTGGTGGCCGCGCTGTTCCTGGGGATCAAGGGCGCGGTCCTGGTCATCGTGATCGAGGCCCTGCTGCGGGTGGCGAAGAGAGCGCTGCACTCGGCCGTCCACTGGATCATCGCGGGCCTGGCCTTCGTCGGGATCTTTTTCCTGTCGGTCCCGTTCCCCGTCATCATCCTGGCAGCCGCCCTGGCCGGATTCATCCTGCTGGGGGGCCGGAACACCGGAGACACCGCGACCCGGCCGAGCGGCGGGTCCATGTCCGGCACGGCGAGGACGGTGGCGTTTTGGATGGTGGTCTGGTGGACGCCGGTGCTGCTGCTGGCGGCCGTGGGCGGCTACGACATCCTGGTGCAGATCGGCAATTTCTTCTCCCGCCTCGCGGTGGTCACGTTCGGCGGGGCCTACGCCGTGCTGGCCTACCTGGCGCAGGACGTCGTGACCCACAAGGGCTGGCTGACGGCCGGTGAAATGATGGACGGCCTGGGGCTGGCGGAAACCACTCCGGGGCCGCTAATCCTGGTGACGGAGTTCGTCGGCTACATCGCGGCATACCGGGCGGGCGGGTTGAGCATGGGCATCGCCGGCGCGTTGGTCACGCTCTGGGTCACGTTCGCGCCCTGTTTCCTGTGGATCTTCGCCGGGGCGCCCTACATCGAGCAACTCACCGCCCAGCCACGACTAAAGGGCGCCCTGGAGGCCATCACGGCCGCGGTGGTGGGCGTCATCCTCAACCTCTCCATCTGGTTCAGCCTGCACGTCCTGTTCGCCGAGCTGTCGACCCACCAAAGCGGCCCGTTCAAGCTCCTGGTGCCGGACTGGTACTCCCTGGACTGGCGGGTTCTGGCGGTGGGCGCCGTCAGCGCGGTCATGCTCCTCTGGCGACACCAGTCTCTGATGAAAACCCTGGGCGTCGCAGCGCTGATGGGCCTTGGGTTCGGCACGATGGGTTGCCTTGGGTGAATAGCGGGACAGACCGAGGCGCCTCGAAACCCCAAGGTTGAACATTGCGAGGGGATTGCGACACCTCAATAGAGAGCGAAGACCAACCTTCAGCGCCGTCCCGCCTGGTTGCCGATTCGGGCCAAGAGTTGCTCGATCACGTCACTGGCCTGGCGCTGCCGCAGCAGTCCGAGATCGGGATCGGTGTCCTCCTCTTGTTCGAAATGAGCGACTGCAACCGGACCGTCTTTGAGATAGCCGTCGATTTGCCCATCCTGCGCGAAGCGCTTGCGGAGGATCGCCAAGGCATTCTCGATGACAGCACCATGCTTGCCGGCGAGAGCTTGGCGGAACATCTCGGCGACTCGGTCCGGGCCGTCAGGCGCGTACTCGATGCAGTAGACCAAGTCATGTGCGTCCTTGCCGACGCCGCGGTCTTCGAACGCAAACGCTTTCAGACAGGTGAAGCTAACGAGGTTGGCGTGTTGTATCTTCTCGGTTGCGATTCCGGCGTCGTCAAGGAGTTCGGCCTGAACTTCGGTCAATTGGTATAGGTCGAAGACAATGGAGGAGTGCGGGATGTTGAGCGCGGAAAGCCGGCCTTTCGTGGGCAAGGGCTGGACCTTGCCGCCCGCGATCTCGGGCGCGTCCGCGAGCAGTTCAAGTATTACCGGTTCGTCTCGTTCGGTACGCTTCTGCCAGCGCCACGAGACTTTCTGGCCGCTGTCATTCGCCGCCCGCTCAAACCCCATCCTGTGCAGATTCTCGTCAAGCGTGTGATACCCGGCGGTGTCGGCCAGTATCTGTAACTCGATGACGGTGTCGACGTCGAGCGTGCCGGCATGTGGCCGTATGGCCGGCGGTCTGACTGGCACCAGATATCGTGGCGTCAGTCCGCCTACGAGGAAGACACTTTTCTTCCACGGCCCTAGTCCGCGTAACAGGGTTACGAGGACACGCTCACAATCGAGTGTTTGCGCCTTGCTGTACCCGGTGATGTTCGGAGGCTTCGCCATCAAAAACCGATTCGCTCACGACGCAGGTGGTCCGCTAGTTCCTTGGTGCGCCCTGCGCCGTGGGCCAAATCGAGATAGACCTGGACCGGGCTGGCCAGCCAAACTCCGTCCAACTGATCGCGAAACAACAACTCGCCCGACGACTGGACTTCAATGACCGCGAGATTCATTCCTTCGCTGACAACGCGGGCATCCAGATCGCGGAGGGCTTGTTCTGCGGTTTGACCGGCTAACAGCCGGCAATGGACCCGTGAGACGGCCGACAGGAATGGAGCATAACATTGGGCCGCTGCCTCGTGAGTGATTGCGTAGTCGGCATCGTGGGCCGCGAAGACATGAGCGATCTTCTCGACGAGGCCTTCTGCGCGAACGGAAGGCACGAAGAAGCGTCGCATCGGCGGAGCCGGTAACGCCGCATGTTGTTTGACCCATGCGTCCAATAAGGCGGCCGGTTCGACCAAATGTCGCTCCTTGTTCGGACCCATGCCACGAGAGACCACCCACTCATATCTCTCCAACTCCGAAAGTACCTGCGACGCAGTGGCGTGCGAGACCCGCGCGCGATGCGCAAGTTTTTTGACTTGGTACCATTCGTCGTGGACAAGGAGCGCATGCAGTACCCGCGCCCGCCGTCCTGTGAATAAGGACCTTATGGATCTCGACAAAGGCCTTGGGAGCGGTCTGTCGACGTAGAGATGGACGCCTTGGGCAGGAACGTAGAGGCTGCCACCGCTGTCATAGTAGCCTACTCGCTCGCTCTTCAGTATTTCCCTGGCTCCCGGTGATATCGACTCGGCGACCAAAACGGGGACCGTTTCTCGCCCTTGCGGCACATTTGCCTGCCTGCGGCTGAAATCCTTGATTAGCCAAAGTTTCTGGCGAACATCACGAGGGTAGAGAACCTTCATCACGTCGATCAACAAGGTGATGAACTTGCCTGCTACCCGAAGATTACACTTGACGTCATATTGCGGAGTTGATGAGGCTCCGGGCGGACGAGGCGGCTCCAAGAAGACTTGCACGACCCGGACATCAGGCAAGTGCCGAAGAGATTCCAGAAACTGGTCGACCAGTTGTCGTTCTGTGACCGCAGGGTATGACATCACTATTGACAGATATGCTGTGCAGCAAATCTACCAATAATTTGTCAATCAAGCAAGTAGACGCGATAAATGCTGTACAGCAAAAATCTAGAAATTCCCGAATAAGGTAAACGGGCTGGGGTTGATCTTTGAGCTTCTTCCGATTTTGATCGGCACATATTCTCCAATGCAGAGATTGGAGAACTCCGTTGAATGGCAGGCTGTTGTTGACCCTCAAAGGCCGTACAGCGCCCGCGCGTTCTCCCCGGTGATCTTGGCGGCGACCTCCGGGCTCAGCCGAGGGTCGTTGGCGACGCCGTCCAGGGCCAGCAGCTCGGTGGCGCTGTCGGCGTGGCCGTAGTCGGTGCCGACGACCAGGTGGTCCTCGCCGGCGTTGTCGATGACGTAGGGGAGGTCGTCGTTGGTCTCGCAGCCGATCCAGATGCGGTTCTGCGCCAGCAGGTCCTTCTTGCTGAACTCCTTGCCGCTCATGTGGTAGCGCTTGTAGAGGTCGCTCAGGGCGTAGGGCAGCCACTGGGAGCCCACCTCCAGGAAGGCCATCTTGAGCTTGGGGAAGCGCTCCGGGATCTTGTCCATGACGATGGTGTGGAACGCGCCCACCACTACCAGCTTGAACTTCGAGAAGCCCACGGTCTCGTACTTGTAGTAGTCGTACAGCACGGGGCTGCCGTTGGAGGAGTGGATGCACACCGGGACGTCCAGCTTCTCGGCGGCGTCGTAGACCGGGTAGAAGTACGGGTCGCTCAGCAGCCGCTCGCCCTCGGAGCCGCGCATGTAGATGCCCACCGCACCGTTCTCCTTGGCCGCCCTGGCCTCCTCGTACACTTGGTCCGTGCTCAGGAGCGGCACCACGGCCACCCAGCGCAGGCGGTTGTCGGACTGTTTCCAGCACTCCCCCATCCAACGGTTGTAGCTGCGGCACAGCGCCAGTTCGATCTCGGGCCGGGGGGTCAGAGGTATGATGAAGATGGTGGGGAAGATCACCTGGATGTCCACCCTGAGCTCATCCATGTGCCTGAGCCGCACCGCCACGTCCCGCAGCTCCCGGGACTCCAGTGGGGTGTCCTTGCCGACGTTCCGGGACTTGAGCCGCAGGGTGCCGTCCACCAGCCAGTACTCGTCGATTTCGCCGGCGCCGTTCAGGGAGCCGACGACGTCGGGGCGGAACTTGCGGTCGGCGCCGTCCAGGAATTCCCAGGTTTCCTCGGTTTCGAGGACGTGTGCGTCGGCGTCGATTCTGAGCATTCTCGTTTCCTCTTCGCCTCGAAGGACTCTCACCGATGGAGTTTGCAGTCCGGTCTCGAGAGGACTGAAAACCAAGACCACTAACTCATCGGTGCAGACAAACGGGGAGCAGGTCACTCACAGGTTGTACAGCGCCCGCGCGTTCCCTCCGACGATTTTGGCTTTGACCTCCGAGCTGAGGCGCGGGTCGTTGGCGACGCCGTCTATGGCCAGCAGCTCGGTGGCGCTGTCGGCGTGACCGTAGTCGGTGCCCACCACCAGGTTGTCCTCGCCGGCGTTGTCGATGACGTAGGGAAGATCGTCGGTGGTCTCGCACCCGACCCAGATCCGGTTCTTTGCCAGCAGCTCGTTTCTATTGAACCCCTGCTCCTTTACGTACGGGCGTTTGCCGTGAAACAGAATCGGTAACAAGGCGAGGAGGGACAGGCGTGGCCTCGGGGATTCGAGGTTGGCTGTTGACGCCGATACGGGCGTGGCGGCGGGAGCGGGTGGGCTACCCCGATGTGGCCCGAAGCTCCAGCGCG
>JAJDXX010000115.1 GCA_022823055.1 Candidatus Binatia bacterium
TCCGAAGACGAACCCGACCCATGGGTGTCTTCCAGGATCGTACCTCCATGGACCGTATCCTCTTCGCCGTCTTCACTCACGAAAACAGGTCCCAGGGAGTCCCCACCCTCTTCTCCCTGACACAAGCCTTTTGACGTTACCTCCCCGGCGCGGGCAACGCCACCCCATACCGCCAGTCCCGCGCAACAGGCTGTATCAAAACTCTGCTCGGACACGAAATGGCACTAACCCCACGAACCGTCATTCCCGCGAAAGCGGGAATCCAGGCGAGGCGGGGCCGGGGCAATGGAGCCGCCACACCACCACCCCTGGATTCCCGCTTCCGCGGGAATGACGGTTCGTGGGGTTTCTGCCTCATGAGTTTTGACACAGGCTGTTCCGCGGGAATGACGATTCGATCGTCCCTGATTGGCAAATTGTGACACAACCTGGACCGCGGTTTTGCTCCCGTTGGGCGTTGTGCTACTCTCCCCGGTTCGGGCCTGCGAAACCCCGCCGGCCACTCCCCAGTTCCGACGCCCTCGCGGGTGCTCGGAATTCAACCGGGACGTAGCGATACCATGCAAATCTGCTGTTTGGACCTGGAGGGCGTCCTCCTGCCGGAAATCTGGATCGCGGTCGCCGAGCATTTCCACAACGACGACCTGCGGCTCACCACGCGCGACATCTCCGACTACGACCAGCTCATGCAGCACCGCCTGAAGGTGCTGCGGAAGAACCGCATCCGGCTGGCCGACATTCAGGGCGTCATCGCCGGCATGAAGCCGCTGCCCGGCGCCAGGGACTTCCTCGACGACCTCTACCGGGACTTCCAGGTGGTGCTCTTGTCGGACACCTACTACGAGTTCGCCATGCCGCTGATCCGCAAGCTCGGCAACCCCACGCTGCTGTGCAACTGGCTCACGGTGAGCCGGTCGGGGTACATCGCAAACTACATCCTCCGCCAGAAGGACGGCAAGCGCAGAGCCGTGAGAGCGTTCAAGCAGATCGGCTTTCGCGTGGTGGCGGCGGGGGATTCCTACAATGACCTGAGCATGCTGCGCACCGCCGACCGCGGCGTGCTGTTCAACCCGCCGGAGGCCATCGTCAAGCGGTACCCGGCTTTTCCGGTCTCGCGCGACTACGCGACGCTGTCGCGGTTGCTGAGACAGTAGAAGTACCTTCAACGGCGCCGTTCGGTCCCGAGCCCTTCGACAAGCTCGGGACAGGCTTAGCGGAGCGCAAGCGAAGCGACGTCGAAGGACGCCGACACCAACCAAGGAGAACTTCCATGCTCGACGTGCTGATTTCCAATGCCGAAATTATCCATGCCAAAGGCCGCTACAGTGCCTCGGTAGGCGTCCAGGACGGCGTCATCGCCGGAATCTACCAGCCCGGGGCCGAGCCCGAGGCGCGCGAGGTGGTGGACGCCACCAACCTGGCGCTCATCCCCGGCGCGGTGGACATGCATTCGCACCACCGCGAGGGCGGCGAGCCCGGCGGCTACGACTACAAGGAAAACATCCACACCGCCACCATGCAGTGCGCCGCCGGCGGCGTCACCACGTCGGTGGCCATGCCCAACGTGACGCCGCCGCCCAACACGGTGCCGCGCCTTGAGCAGCTCTTCGGGGTCTACGAGCGGGAATCCATCATCGATTTCAACGTCAACCCCGCCGGCACCATCCCGGAGGAGATCCCCAAGCTGGCGCAGCACGGCATCGCCGCCTTCAAGGTGTTCATGGTGGTGGACACCGGCCGGGACTACCCGCACATGCCGGGCATCGGCGTCCACGACCACGGCAAGCTCATGGAGATCATGGAGGCGTGCGCCGCGGCCAACGTGCCGCTCATGGTCCACCCCCACGACCAGCCTCTCATGGACTACATCGAGAAGAAGTACTGGGACCGGGGCGAACGCGACTGCTTGGCCTACGCCAAGGCGTACGCCGCGTATGACGGCGTCATCTGGGAGACCGCCATCCAGTTCCTCATCCGCCTGCAGGCGGCCACCGGCGTGCACCTGCACATCCTGCACGTCCAGACCGAGGGCACTGTGGACATGATCCGCCGGGCCAAGGACGCCGGCCAGCGGGTGACCGCGGAGGTCAACCCCTGGGCGATCTTCCTGGGGTCGGACTGGAGCGAGATCGAGCGGTTGGGCTCCTACGCACTCTCCTACTGGATCCCGGAAAAGAACTCGCCGGCCCTGTGGGAGGGTCTGTGCGATGGCACCATCGACATCGTCGCCACCGACCACGCGCCGCACACGCGCGAGGAGAAGGAGATCGGCTGGGAAGATGGTTGGAAGGCGCACACCGGCACGCCGTCCGCGCAGTACTACATGAGCCTGCTCATGGACGCCGCCTCCAAGGGCAAGATCTCGCTGGAGCGCGTGGTCGAGGCCACCTCCACCCGGTCCGCGCACATCTTCGGCGTGCACAACAAGGGCCGCATCGAGGTGGGCTACGACGCCGACCTGGTGCTGGTGGACCTGAACGCCGAAAAGGAGATCCGCGACGAGGACGTGCTCAGCCTCATCGGCTGGAGCCCCTACGCCGGCCGCACGCTGAAAGGCTGGCCCGTGCGCACGTTCGTACGCGGGACCACGGTGTACCGCGACGGCAAGGTGGTGGGGAAAAAGGGCCACGGCCGGCAGGCGAAGGCCACCTACCCGGGGTAACCTGTCATTCCCGGCCCCTTCCGTCATTGATATGAGAATAAAATCTTGTTCAATGACTTCAGCTAGTGTGGTGTCTGGTTACAGAAGCCCGCTACAGCCCGAATCGTCATTCCCGCGAATGCGGGAATCCAGGGGTGGTGGGGAATGGACTCGGGGTCAGGCGATAAACACCCGGCCGCCGTCCACGTTGATCAGTTGCCCGCTGATCATGTCGCTGTCGTCGGAGGCCAGGAAGACCACGACGCCGTCAAGGTCCGAGGGCAAGAGGTGCCGTTCGATGCAGCGCTGCCGCAGCATGTGCTCGGACGGCGTCTCCGGCCCCTCCCGCACCTGCGAGGTGTCCACCCCGCCCGGCGCGATGGCGTTGACGTTGATGTTGAAGGGACCGAGGTCCGCGGCCAGCGCGCGCGTGAGACCGATGACTCCCATCTTGGACGCCGCGTACTGATGGCTCAGGGTGCGGCCGTGGAGCGCCACGCTGGAGCTGATGTTGACGATCTTTCCCTTGCTTGACCGCTTCATGTAGGGAACCACAGCCCGGGAGGCGAGGAACGTTCCGGTGAGGTTCACCGCGATAATCCGGTGCCAGTCCGCCACGTCGGTATCCTCGATGGGGACCCGAGGCGTGTTGCGCACGATGCCGGCGTTGTTCACCAGGATGTCGATGCTGCCGAAGTGGTCGAAGGCTTTCTTCGCTCCGTCCAGCGTCTGCTGCTCGTCGGCCACGTCCATCTCCACCGCCAGGGCCTTGCGGCCCTTGTCCGCCACCAGCCGCGCGGTCCCCTGCGCCCCGGCGAAGTTCACGTCGGTGGCGCACACGTGGGCGCCTTCCGCGGCCAAGCGCACCGCATAAGCCCGGCCAAGTCCCGTGGCCGCGCCAGTTACCAGCGCCACACGATTTTCAAGTCTCATGGCCGTACTCCGTCTCTCGGTTGCGAAGGTCCCGAACGGCGAGGGCCTCGCAGCCCGTGGTTGACCGTCCGGCCCATGGCGCTCAGGCCATCTGGCCGTGTTCCAACTCGATCAGGAACCGCTTGACGTCCAGCCCGCCGCCGTAACCCGTCAGCCCGCCGTCCCCGCCGATGACCCGATGACAGGGAACGACAATGGCGATGGGATTGCGACCGTTGGCGGCTCCCACTGCGCGCACCGCCCGGGGCTGGCCCATGGCCCGCGCCTGCTCGCCGTAAGAGCGGGTGGCGCCGTAGGGGATTTCCTGGAGCGCCTTCCACGCCCGCAACTGAAACGGGGTGCCGGAAGGAGCCAAGGGCAGATCGAACCGCCGGCGCCGGCCCTCGAAGTACTCGTCGAGCTGCCGCCTAGCCTCCGCCACGAGCGTACCCCCCTCCGCCCAGCCTTCCGCGACTTTCCCCGAATGCCGTCCCTCCCGGAAGGCGATCATCCTGACTGCGCCCTCGTCGGCAGCGATCAAGAGATCACCCACCGGGCTCTCCATCCAATCATAGTTCATGCGTTCCTCCTCGTGTGTCACGAGCGCGACTGATCCCGTTTGTTCTCCTACCCGGCATAGTGGGCGACCCAAGATCATCCATACTCTCCGTCGCAAGGACGCAACGAACGGAGGAGAGCAGACAGATTGAAGCGCCAGCGACGGACACCGGCCCGTCAATCTTCCACCGGCACCGTCCAGCCATGCCGGTCCGGCAGACGGCCCCGCTGGATGGCCGACAAATCATCGAAAAGCCGCCGTGACAGCGCACCCACCGCACCGTCCCGGACCCGTATACGCTCGCCCTTGTAGGCCAGCTCGCCCACCGGCGAGATGACCGCGGCGGTGCCGGTGCCGAAGACCTCGCGCAGGGTTCCGTCGCGCGCGGCGGCGAGCAGCTCGCCGATGGTCACGGGCCGCTCGGCCACCGTCATGCCGTAGTCCCTGGCAAGCTGCAGCACGGACTCGCGCGTCACCCCCTCCAGCAGCGTGCCGGTGGCCGGCGGCGTGACCAGCTCGTCGCCGATAACGAAGGCGATGTTCATGGAGCCGACTTCTTCGACGTACTCCTGCCTTATCCCGTCCAGCCAAAGGACCTGGGCGAAGCCGGCCGCCTGGGCCTCTTCTCCGGCGAGCAGGCTGCCGGCGTAGTTCCCGGCGGTCTTGGCCGCGCCGGTGCCGCCCCGCACCGACCGGGCGTAGCGGTCCTCCACACGGATACGCAACGGCCTGAAGCCTTCGGCGTAGTAGGCCGCCACCGGCGAGAGCATGATGAAGAAACAATAGGTGCGGGAGGGCCGCACGTGCAGGTCGGGGTCGCTCGCGAAGGCCACCGGACGGATGTAGAGCGAGGTGCCGGGCGCCCGCGGGACCCACTCCCGGTCCACTGCCACGAGCTGCTTCAGGGCGGCCAGGAACAGGTCGGGGTCGACGGGCGGCACGCACAGCCGTGCTGCCGAGCGGTTGAAGCGGGCGATGTTCCGTTCGGGGCGGAACAGCCGCACGGCGTCATCCTCGCCGCGGTAGGCCTTGAGTCCCTCGAAAATGCTCTGTCCGTAGTGCAGCGCCACCGTGGCGGGCTCCAGCGACAACGGGCCGTAGGGCACGATGCGCGGGTCGGACCAGCCGGCGTCCGCCGCTCCGTCCATGAGGAACATGTGATCGGTGAACACCTGCCCGAAACCGAGTTGGTCGTCCAGCGGCCTGGGCTTCGGCCGCCGGACACGCGTCACCGGAATCTCAATCTGTTTGGTCTGCATCGGGCGGACTGAAACTCTCTATGGCGTTGCGCCGCCAGCCGCCTTCCGCGCCTCCAGTTCCGCCGCCTCCGCCGCCGTCTTGCCCCACAGGGGCGGGTCCTTCAGGTACTCGTCCTCTTCGGGCGTGTTGGAGCGTCCCAGAACGGCGTTGCGATGGGGGAAGCGCCCGAAGCGCTTGATGGCGGCGTGGTGGCCGACGGCGGAACGCATGGAATCCTCGACGCCGAGGCTGCCGTACAGCACCAGCGCACGCTCCTGGTCCGCCAAGTGCTCGCTGTGCTCGAACGGCAGGTAGATGAACGTTCTGGGCCAGCGAGAGATGCCGTGGTCGAAACCCTTGTCCAGGGCGTAGGCCGCCACCTCGCGCGCCTTGGGGTCGGTGGCGAAGGCGCGCGGGGTGCCGCGAAAAATGTTGCGCGGGAACTGATCCAGGCACAGGATCAGGGTCAGGCAGTCCTCGGCGGTTTCCTTGAAGTGGTCCAGCTCTCCCGCCGCGGCTCGCTCGTGAACGCCTGTGTAGTGGTCGACGAGGTATTGGTCGAACTCCGGCGTGGACCGGAACCACACCTGGCGCTTTTCCATCTCCACGTTCAGGTCCAGCGTTTCAAACCAGAAGGTGAGTATTTCTCTCGATAGGGGTTCCACGCGCCCTCCGTTGGTACGGCGGTGACAAGCGGGCGGAGCCGCTGAACGCGTTGTCAGAGGAGCGCCGACGCCGACACCGTGCCAAATTAATTCGATGCAAGTCTTGACCAAGACAAACCCAATTGCAACACTGCCGGGAACCCGTCCTGCCAATGGTACGCGGGCTCAAATCCGGTGCCCGGGAGGCTGTCACGCAATACTTTGACGACAAGGTCAGGGCCAGTGGCCGCTCACTGCGGAAGCAGAAGCTGCAAGTGCTCCAGGTGAACATGGGGAAGTACTGCAACCAGTCGTGCTTCCACTGCCACGTGGAGGCCGGTCCAGGGCGCAAGGAGATGATGGACCGGGACACCGTGGACGACGTGCTGCGGTTCCTGGGAAACTCCGACATCCCCACGGTGGACATCACCGGCGGCGCGCCGGAGTTGAACCCCCACTTCGACCACCTGGTGGAGTCCTGCAAGGCGCTCGGACGCCACGTCATGGACCGCTGCAACCTCACGGTCTTCTACGAGGAGGGCAAGGAGTACCTGCCCGAGTTCTTCCAGCGCCACCGGGTCGAGGTGGTCTGCTCGCTGCCCTGCTACACCAAGGAGAACGTGGACAGCCAGCGCGGCAACGGCACTTTCGAGTTGAGCGTGCGCGGGCTGCAGGAACTCAACCGCCTGGGCTATGGCCAGCCCGATTCCGGTCTTGAACTCAACCTTGTCTACAACCCCATGGGCAACTACCTGCCGCCGCCTCAGGAGGAACTCGAAGGCGACTACCGGCGCATGCTCGGCGACGATTTCGGCATCGTCTTCAACCACCTCTATTGCCTGACCAACATGCCCATCACCCGCTTCAAGAAGTTCCTCAAGCAACGGGGCCAGTACGACGACTACCTGCAGCTCCTGGAGGACAACTTCAACGCCGAAACGGTGGAGAAGGTGATGTGCCGGGACCTGTTGAGCGTGGCGTGGGACGGGTCGGTGTACGACTGCGACTTCAACCAGATGCTCGAGATGCCGCTGGGCCAGGTCAACGGGACGCGCCCCCACATCCGGGATTTGTCCGCGGCGGACTTCGAGGACCAGCCCATCCTGACGGGGAACCACTGCTACGCCTGCACCGCCGGCACCGGCAGCAGTTGCGGCGGCGCATTGCTCTAACCCGTGTCCGCCCGGCGGGCGCCTCACCCGTCCATGCGGCTCTCCATCATCATTCCCGTGCTCAACGAGGAACGGACCATCGCGGCCACCCTCGCGGATCTCGACCGGGTCGAGGCCGCCGAGGTCATCGTCGTGGACGGCGGCAGCACCGACCGCACGGCGGAGAGCGTGCGCGCAACCTCCGCGCGGCTCGTGGTTTCGCCCAGAGGCCGGGCGGCGCAGATGAACGCGGGCGCGCGCCAAGCCGCCGGCGACGTGCTGCTCTTCCTGCACGCCGACACCAAACTCCCCGCCGGCGCAAGCCGGGACATCCGGAAATGCATGGCGGACCCGCGCCGCGTGGGCGGACGCTTCGACATCCGCCTGGACAGCACGCGCCCGCTGCTTCGCCTCGTCGGGCGCATGATCAGCCTGCGCTCCCGGCTGACGCGGGTCGCCACCGGCGACCAGGCCATATTCGTGCGCCGCGCCGTGTTCGAGCGGCTCGGCGGCTTCCCGGAAATACCCCTCATGGAGGACGTGGCGTTCTCGCGCGCGCTCAAGAAGGCCGGGCGCATCGCCTGCCTCCGCGCGCGCGTGACAAGCTCGGCGCGCCGCTGGGAGCAGCACGGCCCGGTACGGACCATCCTGCTCATGTGGGTGCTGAAGCTCCTCTATCTCGCCGGCGTGCCGCCGACCCGGTTGAAGCGGCTGTACGGCGAGGCGCGCTAGGAGTCTGTCGGATTTATCAAGAATCGACTGAGATGAGGGGAATTGGGTCGATTTCAAGGCAAGTCAAGACTTCCGAGGCGCCAACCCTCGAGTCGTCATTGATATGAAAATAAATAATTGTTCAATGGTTTCGGGTAGTTATGGAATCCCGCTACACCCCAATGAGTCATTCCCGCGGAAGCGGGAATCCAGGCGGGGTGGGGCCGAGCAATGAGGCCGCCACACCCCA
>JAJDXX010000172.1 GCA_022823055.1 Candidatus Binatia bacterium
GGTGGGCTGGTCGGCGCACATCATCGAGCAGATGGACAACAACCGCCTCTACCGGCCCAACTCGCGCTACGTGGGCGCCACGGACCTTGAGTTCCAGCCCCTGGAGCGGCGCGGCTGATTCCATCGCATGCGGTGGAGCCGATGGCGAAGGCGCAACCCGCATCACAGGCGCTGGACGGCGTGAGGGTCCTGGAGCTGGCGGGCGCCGAGGGCGAGTACTGCGGCAAGCTGCTGGCGGACTTCGGCGCCGAGGTCATCAAGGTGGAACCGCCAGGCGGCAGCTCTTCGCGGGGTGAGCCGCCGTTCGTGGATGACCGGCCGGGGGCGGATCGAAGCCTTCCCTTTCTCTACTTCAACGCCAACAAGAAGAGCGTCACCGCGGACCTCGACACCGAGGCAGGGCGGGAGCGGGCGCGGTGTCTGGCGCGCACGGCAGAGGTGGTGGTGGAGAGCGCCATGCCCGGAACCCTTCCCGCCATGGGGCTGGGTTACGCCGACCTGCGCGCGCTCAACCCGCGGCTGGTCTACGCTTCGGTCACCGGCTTCGGCCAGACCGGTCCCTACAGCCGGTACCGCTGGTCCGGACTGACCGCGTTCGCCATGGGCGGGCTCATGTACGTCAGCGGCAAGCCGTCGGCCCCGCCGGTGAACGCGCCGGGCGCGCAGGCGTTCCTGGTGGGCTCGGCCCACGCCGCGCTGATGATCCTCGTGGCGTTGTGGCATGTCCGCCAGGGCGGTCCGGGCCAGCACATCGACGTGTCGATGATGGACTGCCTGGCAGCCATGGAGAACCTGGTGTCGCGTTCCGCCTCCACGGGCGCGCACCCGCACCGGGACGGCACCCAGCACCGCTTTGCCACTCCCGGCACCATCTACCGCTGCGCCGACGGCTTCGTGCACATCTTCGTCACCAACTCCCAGCCGGGGGCGTGGGGCCGCTTCGTGGACTGGCTCGGCCACCCACGGGCGCTGGCGCGCGAGGAGTTCGAGGACTCCGTCTACCGGCGCGCGCACGTGGCCGAAGTGGATCGGGTGGTGTCGGAGATCCTGGCGGGCCTTCCCAAGGAAAAGGTCTACGAGGAGCTGCAGGCGCGCCACATCCCGTGCGCCCCGGTGAACACGCCGCTGGACTTCGTGCACGACCCGCACATCCGCGCCCGCGGCTTCGTCATCGACACCGTGCACCCGCGGCTCGGCCCCATGGAGTTTCCCGGCCGCGCCTACAAGACCGGCTGCTGGCGCTTCCGGCACCACGCGCCGGCGGTGGGGGAGCATGACCGGGAGTTGTTCGGCGGAGAACGGCCAGTGCCCGACGATTCGCGAAGGGACAGCCCGGCGAGCGTGGCCGCGGCAATACCGGCACGGGACAAGACGGCGGTCGGCGTGGCGACAAACCACGATGAGGCCCAACGGAGCCGCGCGGCTTCGCTACGGAGTTCGGAAAGCACTCAGGCGGGGGACCATCGTGCCGCGCCGGCCGCCGTGTCATTTGGCTCGCCGCCATTGGCCGGCATCCGCGTCGCCGACTTCACGCACATGGTGGCGGGTCCCTACGGCACCATGCAACTCGCCTACTTCGGCGCCGAGGTCATCAAGATCGAATCGCGGGCGCGGCCCGACACCTGGCGCATCCGCGAGGGCAACAAGGACGTCGAAGCATCGCTGCCTTTCGCCGACCACAACCGCGGCAAGCTGTCGGTGACCGCCAACCTCAAGACCGAGGAGGGCAGGGACATGGCGCGCCGCATCATCGCCCGAAGTGATGTCGTGGTGGAGAACTTCAGCGTCGGCGTGATGGGCCGCCTGGGCCTCGGCTACGAGGAACTCCGGGCGCTCAAGCCCGACATCATCATGATCCGGCTTCAGGGACTCGGCACCACCGGACCCCGGAAGAACTACGTGACCTGGGGACCCAGCCTCATGCCGTTCTCCGGCATGACGTGGCTGTGGAACCACCCGGACGGCGGTGCCCCGGTGGGGTCCCAGACTTCCTATCCCGACTACATCGTCTCCGTGCATATGGCCTTCGTGTTGATGGCGGCGCTGCACCACCGCGCCAGCACCGGCGACGGCCAGCTCATCGACATCGCCCAGGGCGAGGTCACCGCGTCGCTCATCGGCCCCGCGCTGCTGGACGCCCTGGTCAACGGACGCGCCGCCGAGCCCGCCGGCAACCACGGCCGCGCGGACGCGCCCCACGGCTGCTACCCTTGCCGGGGCGAGGACGCGTGGTGTGCCGTCACCGTGGCGGATGATGCGGAGTGGCAACGTTTTTGTGAAGCCACGGGAAACGGTGCGGTGGTCCGGGACAACCGGTTCGCCACGGCGGCGTCGCGCCTGGCGCGCGCCGAGGCCGTGGACGAGATCGTTTCCGGGTGGACCCGGCAACGCACTCCGCGGGAGGTCATGGAGACCCTCCAGGCCCACGGAGTGACCGCCGGGATGGTGTGTGACGGCACCACGCTGGTCCACGACCCGCACCTGCGCGCCCGCCGCTCCGTGGTCGCGCACGAGCATCCGCGCCAGGGCCGGCTCACGCTGCCCGGCATCGTAACGAAACTCTCGGAGACGCCCGGAGAGATCCGCCGCCACGCTCCGCTCCTGGGCCAGGACACCCACGCGGTCCTGAGCGGCCTGCTGGGCATGACCGACGAGCAGATCCGCGGCCTGGAGGACGCCGGCGCGTTCTGACGGCTCCCGACGAAGAGGTCCTACCCGTGGAGGAGACCGCGTCAAACGCCGCGCGGATTACGAACAGTGCCAACGCCCCATACGGTCATTGATATGAAAATAAAATCTTGTTCAATGATTTCTGGGTAGTTACGGAATCCCGCTACACCCCAATGAGTCATTCCCGCGGAAGCGGGAATCCAGGCGGGGTGGGGCCGGGCAATGAGGCCGCCACACCCCC
>JAJDXX010000141.1 GCA_022823055.1 Candidatus Binatia bacterium
CGTACAACAACGCAAGGATGCGCTCGAACGCATCGTCCGGGTTCATGCCACGTTCCCACGACGGCACGTCCCTGCCGGTGTGAGCCGCGAACCGGGTTGCTGAAGAACGGCGCCTTTATCCACGATTCTCCTCAAGCCGGCGGATCGATCGGAAACCGTTCCGAACGATCCTTGGACGCAAACTATGAGAAAACCGGGTAGCGCCGCTACTTCAAAATTGAAGGTATCGCGCGAAAATGGGGGTAAAAAAATTCTGAATATTCTCGCCTGAACCTGACGTTCCACGGTCGCATACGCCCTTGGCCGGAAGTTCTGGTTGGAGCAGCGTCGCGAGCCGCCGAGCGGATCGACGAAGTGATGTTAGGTTGAGCTCACCATTACTGTGTGCTTGCCATTATTGATCAGGACAGCGGTGAGGTAGTCCCACCCGGCGCGGATTCGAGGATGTCCGCACCGATGCTGTCGGCTATGCGCGCGGACGACGCCTTGATCGAATCACGTGCCAGATGCGCGTACCGCGACGTCGTTTCGATCTTGCTGTGACCCAGCAGCTTCCCGATCATGCTCAGGCTCTCCCCCAGCGCCAGCGCCCGCGACGCAAAGCTGTGCCGGAGGTCATGGAGCCGCACGTTCCCCAGGTCCGCCCGCTCGCGCACCCATTCCCAGTAGTGGTTGAGATCGGCCAAGTGCCGGCCCGGATACTTGCCCGGGATGACCCAGGGGTTGCCCTCGATGCGCGGCAGTTCCGCCAGCACCCGCGCCGCCGCAGGCGACAGCGGCACCAGCCGCGCACCCGTCTTCGACTCCGCCAGCCGAAGCTCCCCCGCCGCCAGGTCCACGTCCTCCCACGCCAGTCCCACGATCTCGTTGCGCCGGCACCCGGTAAGCATCAACAGCCGGATCGCCGCCGCCGGGTGCACCGGCAGCGTGCCCTCCGCCTCCATCTCGTTCAGCACCTCGCCCAGACCCCGGAACTCCGCTTCGGTGAGGAACCGCTCGCGCTTGTGCTCCCGGTACTTGCGCACGAACTTGCACGGATTCCCGCCCCGGCGCAGTTCCCACTCCTCCGCCAGGTTGAACAGCTTGGTCCCGATCTCCAGCGCCCGGTTCGCCTGGTACGGGATATCACGCAGTTCATAGTGCAGCGCCTCGATATGCCGCCGCTCCACCTCCTCCACCGTGAGGTGGCCGTACGCCGGCACGATGAAGCGCTCCACCACGCTGCGGTACATCCTTCGGGTGCTCGGCTTGCAGCGCACCTCGACGTGCTTCTCAAGATAGCGCGCCGCGCACTCGGCCACCGTCAGCTTCCCCGGCGCCGCCTCCCCCGGGTCCTCGCCGCTCTTGATGCGGGCGATGGTCTCGGCCGCCTGCCGCCGCGCACGGTCCGCGGAGATCACCCCGTGGCGCCCCAACGTCACCCGCTGCGACCGCCCCTTGCTCCGGGTCTGCACCACGTACACCTTCGACCCCGAAGGATAGACCCTCACTCCGAACCCCGGGAGCTTGTCGTCCCAGAACACCGCGTCCCTGTCCTCCACCGACAGCGCGTCAACGGTGCGCTTGGAGATGGTCCGATACTTCAACTTGGCCATGCGATGCCTCCTTCCGGCCGGCGCGCTTCCGGCGTCCTGTCGTCTTGCGCCGCCGTAAGCGTAAGCGGAGCGCAAGCGACTGGATTGGTACTGCTGGCCATTGAAGCGCATCAGAGCCGCCGATGCAAGAGGCGTTTAGATCTGAAATCCTATTTATTATTAGCGAGTTAACTGCAATATGTCTGCCGGTGTCGCCCGGAGGCATCTCAAGCTGCCGTAAGGTACGACGGCGAAAATAGTCGTTTATGTAGGTGCCGCCGATATCAACACCGATGATGTATTCCATGCGCACGCTCCCGTCCGCACACTGCCACGCGGCACCGCGGCAAGTCAATCTACCCGCGTCACCTCCTCGCTGGGAGTGATCTCGATCATCTCATTCTGTTCCGGGTCGCGCACCACACCCCGCGGGTCGCGGCCCCGGCGCACGTCTTCCATGGCCTCGCGGTAGATCTTGCGCAGCAGGATGACGCCCTCGTCGGAGAAGCCCAGGTGCTCAATGGTGCGGTCACAGATCTCGCCCTGGCTCTCCTGGGCGGCACGGTCCTGGTCGTTGCGGCCGAGGTGGTTGGTGGACTCATCCCAACTGTAGACTCCGTAGGGGCTCTCGACGATTCCCTTGTCCTGTCCGTCGGGGCGCAACTCGGCGGCCTTGCCGTCGACGTAGGGCGCGAACAACACGGTGACGTGGATCGTGTGCGTGTCGTCGGCGGGCACGCGCCAGCGCAGCGCCTCGTAGCCAACGTGGCTCGCAACGATGCTGCCGGGGTGGTCGTGGTCCACGTGGTAGCCGGTCTTGTTCATGGTGGGCATGATGAAATAGCTCGTGGTGGTGCACTTCACACCGTCGATCTCGCGGCTGTAGTGGTCGCGGATGCCGAAGTCGGTGACGTGGGACTCCAGGTCGATGTTGCGCCACAGGGCCGAGGAGGGCTTGCGGTGGAGCCAGCGGAAGTGGTGCTGGTCCACGGTGTTCTCCACCATCTGGAAGTAATTGGCGGACATGAGCCGCCCCCAGGCGGAACGGATCCCGTCTTCCCGCACCAGTATGTCGTAGCGGGGCAACAGCGGCGCGGGCCTGGGCCCCATGTACGCGAAGATGACCCCCGCCAACTCCTCGACCTCGTACGCCAAGTGCCGCACCTTGTCCTTGAAGTTATGCTCCGGGGGCTCGCACGGCTGCTCCAGGCACGCCCCGGTAACGTCGAAGAGCCACCCATGGTAACAGCAGCGCAGGCCGCCGTCCTCCAGGTAGCCCAACTCCAGGGACGTGCCCCGGTGCGGACAGCGCAGTCCCAAAAGGCCCAGCCGGCCCAGCTCGTCCTGGAACAGCACGAGGTCTTCGCCCAGCAGCCGTTTGCGTACCGGGCGGTCCTTCAACTCCTTCGTGAACCCGATGGGATGCCAGTAACGGCGCAGCATCTCGCCGGCGGGCGTTCCCGGGCCCACGCGGGTGAACATGTCGTTCTCGGCAGCGGTCATGGTCATGGCAACCTCCTGTGACAATGCGCTCAGCGCGCAAAGACCTTGAGCTTGTCCCTGGGGAACCGGACGTGCACGTTCGCGCCCGGGTCGAACGCCGGTTCGCTGACGGTCGTCTTACACGAAATGGCCGTTCCGTTCACCGACAACTGGTACGCCACGATATCACCCAAAAAGACCCGTGACTCCACCCGGGCGGGGAACTCGTTCTCGCGCCCGGTGGCCGCGACGGAAACGTAGACGTCGTTGGGCCGGACTCCCACGAGCGCCTCGCCGCCAGGGTCGCCTTCCTGCGGTAACAAGCCGCACGCCAGCGACCCCACGCCGGTCACCACCCTGCCGTCCGCATCCACCCGGCCCTCAAGTTCATTCATGGAGCCCAAAAACTCGCCGACGCTCCGGTCCACTGGGCGATCGTACACCGCCTGCGCGGGTCCCGTCTGCAGGATCTTGCCGTGGCTCATGACCGCCACCGTGTCCGCCAGCGCCATGGCTTCCACCTGGTCGTGGGTGACGTAGAAGACCGTAACGCCGAGCTTCTGGGACAGGGCCTTGATCTCGTCCCGCACTTCCTCGCGGAGGCGCGCATCCAGATTGCTCAAGGGCTCGTCCATGAGCAGCACCTGGGGTTCCACCGCCAGGGCTCGCGCCAAAGCCACGCGTTGCTGCTGGCCGCCGCTCAACATCGGCGCGGGACGGTCTTCGAGCCCGGACAGTTGCACCAGCTCCAGGGCGTGGCGCACCCGCTCCCGCACCTGCGCGCGGGGCAGCCGTCCGCGACGATTGAGCAGAGGGAAGGCGATGTTGTCGAACACGGTCATGTGCGGCCACACGGCGTAGGACTGGAACACCATGCCCACGCCACGGTCGGACGGCGGGATGAAGATGCCGCGCTCCGCGGAGTTGACGACCCTGTCGCCCAGCCGGATCTCGCCCGACTCGGGTTTTTCCAGGCCGGCGATGGAGCGCAGCAGCGTAGTCTTGCCCGAGCCGCTGAGGCCCAGCAAGACAAAGAACTCCCGCTCGCCGATGGAGAGGGACACGTTGTCCACCGCATGCACCGGGTCGCCCCCGGTTCGGAAAATCTTGCTCAGGCCGCGAATCTCGATCATCGGTTTGGAACCTGTCCTGTCCTCAGGACTCCGCTACGTCCAGTTGCCGACGCGCCACCGTCCAGAAACCCGCCACCAGGGGCGACATGATGACCACCATGAGTATGCCCGCGGTGGCGGCGTCGCCCAACCCGCCGCCGGTCCACTCGCCCCAGATGAAGGTGGAGATCACCTGGTTCTCCGGAGAGCTGAGCAGCACCGCCATGGTCAGCTCCCGGTATGCCAGAAGCGAAGTCCAGATCCACACGTACACCAGTCCCGGCCGGATCAGCGGTACGATGATCTTGCGGACGATGCGTAGGGCCGATGCGCCGCCCACCTGCGCGGCCTCCTCGAGCTCGCGGTGCACTTGCAGCATGTTGCTGTTGAGCGTGCGCGTGCCGAACCCGATCCATACAAGGGTGTAGGCCAGCACCAGCAGGTGGATGCTGCCGTAGAGCGGCACCACGTGGGATACCACCAGCGCCAGGTAGGCGATGGCCAGGGCGAAGAGCAGGTTGGGCACCGGATGCGGCAGGAAGGCGATGGCATCGAGCACCATCCGCCCCCTGAGACGCGAGCGCGTCACCACCCAGGAGATGGCGGCGCTGAAGAACAGGATGGCGGTGGGCACCGCGAACATCAGGAACAGCGTGTTCAGTCCCGAGGTGATGAGCGCGTCGTCGACGAACACGCTGGTGTAACGTTCCAGGGAAAGCGATGCGAGCGCCCGCCAGGACGGCGCCTGCATGTACGGCAGCAGCGAGGCCCACAGCATGGAAACGAGCGGTAGCACCACGGCCAGCAGAACGTACAGGAGCAGGGCGCCCCACCCCAGGAGACGCCACCGGCCCAGCTCGATGGGGCGCGTCTGGTATCCCTTGCCGGAGATGATCTGATACCGGTGACTGTGCCGCAACGCCGCGAAGTAGGGGATCATCAGGAACAGCGACAAGCCGATCATGATGGTGCCGAAGGCGCCGCTCAGGCCGTACTGCGGCAACCCCTCCGCCGGATTGACCATGAAGTAGAGCGCCGTGCTGAAGGTGAAGATGTTGTTGGTCATGCCGATGACGGCCGGCACATCGAACGCGGCGATGGCGATGGTGAAGAGCCAGATCATGACCGACAGGATCGCCGGCCATACCAGCGGCAGCTCCACGCGCAGCAGCGACCTCACGATGCCTACGCCGTGCACCGCCGCCGCCTCGACCAGCGCCGGATTCATGCGGCGCAGGGCCGCCGCCACCATCACGTAGGCCACCGGCGCCAGCGTGATGCCCTGGACGAAGCCCATGCCCACCACCGTGGCGATGTTGAAGGGGCTCGACTCCAGCCCTACCACGCGGACCAGGAAAAGGTTCAGGGCGCCGATGCGCGGGTGCAGGAGGAACACCCAGCCCATTGCCTTGAGGAACGTTGGGATGAGGATTCCCATGCTGAGCAGCGTCGCGGCCGCGGTCTTGCCGGGCAGGTCGGTGCGTTCAAGCAGCCACGCGAACACCGCGCCGCTCGGCACCGCCACCGCGATGGTCACCAGCGCGAACGCCAGGGTCGTGCCCAGCACCTCGTAGTTGTACGGGTCGGAAAGAAGCGTGTGGTAGTTCTCGAGGGTGTACGGAGAAGGCTGCGCGGGAACGCCGGTGCGAAGGCTCATCCAGACGATCAGCCCGAGAAGTATCACGATGGTGGCCGCCGCCGCCACGGCGACTCCGACGATAAGGGTCTGGGACCAGTCGACGCGGCCGAGCCGCGGCAGGAGACGCGGCGCGGTGTCCAGGTCCTGCAGTGTTGTGTTTCCGGCGGTCAACGCGCGGGCTCTCGTATGAGGCCGGAGAAATCCGGTTCACGACAGGGCGTGCATCTGTGCCATGCTGGCATCGAAGGTGATGCACTCCTGAGCCTCGCGCACGACGCCCAGCGGGTCCCTGCCCTGCCGCACCGCGTCCATGGATTCCCTGAGCATGTCCCGCATCATGAGAATACCGCGGTCGGACTGGCCCAGGTGCTCGGTGCTTCGGTCGAAGATCCGGCCTTGTGCTTCCTGGGCGACCCGGTCCTGCTCGTGGGACTCGATGCCCCACCAGCCGTCGTCGATGCGCTTGTAGACGCCCGGTTCGCTAGGCTTGAACCCCACGACCTTTACCGCGGGCTCTGCCGAGTCGCCGGGAAAGAAGCGCGTCCAGAAGGTCGTCGTCGTGGTGTCGTCGGTAGGGACCCGGAACCTGATGGCGTGGTCCGGCTGCTCGCCCACCCGCGCCGTGGTGTGGCGGGTGTGAGCGGGAAAGATCCAGTGCGAGATCTTGGGGTCCTCCCAGCCTGCCACGCTCGTCGAGATCCTGATGCCGTACCAAGTCTTGCGCCATTCGAGGTCTGGCCGCTTCAGCGCGATGTCCGGGTACACGCTCGCATGCAGCGATGTCAGATGGGCCTGGTCCACGGAGTTCTCGGCGCGCTGCAGCCAGTTGCAATGCTCCTCCCCTGCTCCGAGCACCCGGCGGCCGTCCTGCCGGACCAGCAGGTCGTAGCGCGGCAGCAAGGGAGCCGGCGAAGGGCCGAGGTAGGCGAAGATGAAGCCGCCAATCTCCTCGACGGCGTATGCCGGATGCTTGATGCGATCCTTGAACGTGCTCCCTTCCGGTTCCGCCGGCTGCTCCAGACAGGCCCCGTTCACGTCGTAGAGCCAACCGTGATAGCAGCACCGGATTCCCCGGTCCTCGACCCGCCCGTACTCCAGCGACGTGCCCCGGTGGGAGCACGCCAAGCCCAGCACGCCGGCACGGCCGGCGCCGTCGCGGAACAGGATGAAGTCCTCGTCCAGCAGCGTGATTCGTGTGGGACGCGCGCCGGACTCGATCTCTTCCGAAAAGCCGACCGGCCACCAATAACGCCGGAGCAGGTCCCCCATGGGCGTACCGGAGCCGACGCGCGTGAAGATGGCGTTCTCTTCGGGGGAAAGCATGGCTCCCTATCCGCCTTCCGTGGTCCCCTGCTACTTCTTCTTGCGGCGGACGAGCTTCGTCACTTCCTTCTTGAGTTCCAGGCCTCCGCCTTCCATGTAGAACTTGACCGTTTCTTCCGCGGACTGAAGCTTGACCCCGCTGTCCTTCATGTAGTTGGCCATCAGCGTTCCGGGAATGAGGTGCGACGACCGGTAACGGTATTTCTGAACCACCGCCTGACCCTCCTTGGTCAGCATGAACGCCACCATGAGGCGCGCGAGGTTCGGGTGCGCCGAATTCACGGGCACGCCCAGTTGGAAATAGGAGCTGATGGCGGGCGTGGATCCGGCCAGGCCCTTGACCGGGGCACCCTTCGCCGTCCACTTCCACATGCTTTCCACCGCCCCGCCGAGGTTGGCCATGATCGGGAACTCGCCGCTGACGATCCGTTCATCCTCGCTGTAGCCGAGGCGCCCGCCGCTGATGGCCACCAGCTTCTCGGTGTAGTCCCTGACCTTCTCCGGACCCCATATCATCGAAAGCTGCACCAGCCATGACGTGTAAGGCGGGATCGCCACCTTCCCGGCCCACGTGGCGCTGGTGACAGCCGAGGCCAGCGTCCGGGCACTCAACGATCGATGCTCGACCATCGCCCGAGCCGACAATGCCGGAACCCTGTCTCCGTTCGCCGCCAAATTCACCGTCCCGTCGCTACGATGCCTCGGTCGCTGTGTTCAACTGCCAGACCTGTCTCTCCCGGATGACAGGTTCAACGGCAGTTGCACTTCCTCTTTACCCGTTCGTTCGAGGAACTCGATGATCGCCTCTCGACCCAACCAAGCCAGCGATACCCGGTGCTTGTCGGACAAGGCTGACAACTCCAGATATTCGCGGTCTTCAAGATTTACGGTCACACGGTGTTTTGCGGCCACGGGACTCCTCGATCAGACGGACGTGCCTTGTGCTGCAGAATGCGTCACACTGCTACATAAGCATGCACCTGACAGCCTACTTGAGTCAAGGATTATCGTGCTGCGTGTACTTGGGAAATTCCAACAAAACCACGCTCCGTCACTCCTCCGCCGGCCCTTCCGGCGTGAGGTCCCGCACCCGGCGGCTGGCGGCCGCGGTGAACGCCACCACAGCCAGCATGGCGGCGCCGTTGAGGATCACGGCGGAGGGGGCGCCGGCGAGCCGGCCCAAGAACGACGACAGGTGGTCGCGCGAAAGGCCGGCCACGGCGCCCATCTGGAGTTGTCCCAGGGGCAGCACCACGCTGTAGTTCATGCCCCAGATGGCCATGACCCGGCCGCGGTACTCGTCGGGGACGCGCGTCTGCACCGAGGTCTGGGTGCTGATCATGAAGATGGACAGGCCGACTCCAGCCATCAACAGCACGCCCAATGCCAGCGGATACGTGCCGGAGAACCCGAACAGCGTGAGGAAGAGGGCGTGGATTCCCGCGCCCAGGAGAACCAGCCAACCGCGCCTGGGGAAGTAGCCCAGGTTGGCGCCGATCAGGGCTCCGACCAAGGCGCCGATGCCGCTGGCCACATACAGGTTGCCCAGGGTCGTGCCGTCGCCATGGAACACCACATCGGCGAAGACCGGCAGGAGGGCGGTGTGGGACGCCAGGAAGAAGATGTCCAGGTAGTTCAAGCCGATGAGCGAGCGGAAGAGATTGCGGGTCAAGACGAACGATAGGCCACCCAGAAGCGTGCGGATGAAACTGCCTCCCCGGGTGCGCTCGATGACCGGCACCTGGACCGGAAGGAGCAACAGGCCGTAGGCCAGGTAGGTCGCGGCGGCTACGTAGTAGGCGGCCCCCGCCCCGACCAGGGGTGCGCCAGTATACCACCCGACGTAGTCGATGATGAACCCGGCCAGGGCGGGCCCGAAGATGCGGGTGCCGGGCCAGATCATGGAGTTGAGGCTTACCGCGTTCATCAGGTGCGAACGCTCCAGAAGGTGCGGGAAGAGGGCTTGTCGGGCGGGATGGTCGAACGCCTGTATGCCGCCGTGGATGGCGACCACCACGAACAGATGCCAGACGCGCACCAGCTCCGTGGCAACCAGCGTGGCCAGCGCGAACATCAGCAGCGCGGTGACGAGCTGGAGCAGGATGAGGAAGCGCCGGAGCTCCAACTTGTCGGCGGCGGCGCCGCCGAAGAGCGTCAGCGCTATGGCCGGCGCGGCGGCGACCAGCCCCAACGCTCCCAGAACGTACTCCGACCGGGTCAGCTCCCACGCCAGCCAGCCGTGCGCCAGGATCAGTATCTGGTGGCCGGCCACGGCGGTGGCGTGGCCGATCCAGTACAAGCGGAAGCCGCGGTAGCGGAGCACGCGGAAGACGTGCAGCTTGTCGCCGATGCCGGTCAAGGTTTGCTTCATCGGGGTGGCGGTCATGCCCCGCCTCGCCTGGATTCCCGCCCCCGATCGGGGTCGAGGGTAAACTTTAGCGGGAATGACGTGTTCGGGGCTTCGTCAATGTTCGTGCCCATGACGGCTGTCGGGTTCAGGCAGCCCTTGGGGCGTTCTTGTCAAAAAAGAAGGCCCCTCACATTCCTGGGGGCCTTCTTCAACTTCGTATTCCGGGTTCCGCTTACAACTTCACCAGATCCGAATAGCTGGCCTGGGAGTCGGGCTTGAGGCCGTAGCCGGCCATCCAATTGCGCGCGCGGTTGAACTCCTCCTCGGTGTAGTCCTCGGGGTAAACGTAGTCCAGCCGGTTGAGGTTCAGGTCCTCGAACTTGAAATCGCCGACAAGGTCTTCGGGGATGTCGCGCAGCAGCAGCTTGGCGTGCTTCTCGAGATCCGAGTTGATCTCATCCACGCAGCGCCGCAGCGCGCGGAAAATGGCTTCACGGGTGTCTTCGGCGTCATCGCTGTTGACAAACAGGAGCCCCCAGTACTTGGACTCGGCCAGCACCCGGCAGCCGCGTTTCTCGGCCAAGCTAATGAAGGGCTCCATGAGCGTCGCGGCCTCGACCTCGCCGTCCAGCAGCAGGCGGGTACGGATGCCCGGTCCGCCGTCGTGCCGCAATTTCACCCTGTCCTTGTCGCAGTGGCCCTCGAGCATCTTGTAGGTCATGTAGTGGGAGCCGGTCTGGTCCTGGATCGAGATGGGCACGTCCGCGAGATCGTCGAGCCGGTGATAGGAGGAATCGCCGCGCACGATGATGGCCATGGTGGCCACGCTCTCGCGCCGCCCGAGGATCCAGCCGTCGCGCTCGCCGTCGGCCGCGCGCTTGATCACGCCCCACTCGCACTTGTTGTATCCCTCCAGGTCGCCGCACTCGTAGTCCGAGGCGATGGGGCGCTCGAACACGTCCGCGGGCTGGAGCTGCGAGTCCGGCGTCACCACCTCCGCGTCGATGCCCTCCGCCGCCATGAAACCCTTCTCCACGCCCACGTCCCAAGGCAGCGTCCACACGGTTCCTTCACTGGTAACTCTGATCTTGCGACTCATGATGAAGCGACCTCCGAGGGGATTGGATGCTGAAGCGAGACTAGCATACCCGCCGTAATGATGGAACAATTCTATCTTTGAGCGGACCGCGAGGGAACTCTGCTCCTTCGCGTTGGACATCATAACAGAGTCAAGGAGATGCGTGCATGCATACCTGTGCCATCGACATTCACCACCACTACATGCCGCCGGGCCTGATAGAGGAGTTGAAGGCCCACGGCGACGCCGTGGGCACGGAGGTAGGCCGGACCCCCGAGGGGCTCAACACCCTGACCATCGGCGGGGGACCGAGTTTTGTGGTGCCGCCCCCCCTCATGGACGTGGACAAGCGGCTGGAGAACATGGACAAAGGGAAGATCGCCCTGGCCACCCTGGAACCCCACACCGCCTGCCTCGGTTACCGGCTCAACCCGGAGCAGGGTGAGGCGTGGTGCAACCTCTACAACGAGGGTTTGATGGAACTGAGGACGCGGCACCCGGACCGCTTCACCGCGCTGGCGGCGGTGCCGCTGCAGGATCCCCAACGCGCCGCCAGGGTGCTGGAGCGCGGCATCGTGGAACACAAGCTGGCTGGGGCCTACATCGGCACCAACGTCAACGGCGAGTACTACCGCAGCCACGAGTTCGACGCCTTCTGGGGCAAGGCGCAGGAGCTGGACGCGCTCATCGTCATGCATCCCGAGGACATCGCGGGCCTGGAGCGCATGGGCACCTATGGACTGTTCCTCATCTGCGGCAACCCGGCGGACACGGCCCTGTCGCTGGGGTTCATGACCTACAGCGGCGTGTTCGACCGCTTCCCGGACCTGAAGCTCTGTACGCTCCACGGCGGCGGCTTCTTCCCCTACCACCTGGGGCGGTTCGACCAGGGCTTCGGGGTGCGGCCGGGGGCAGCGGACGCGGAGGCGGAGAACAAGCCCAGCGCTTACCTCAAGAACCTGTACTCCGACGCGCTGGTGTACCGCGTAGATACGCTCGATTACCTCAAGAGCTTGCTGGGGTGGGAGCACCTGATGGTGGGGACGGACTATCCGTATCCGCTGGGGGACTGGAACGCGGTGGAGAAGGTGGAGGCGCTGGACTGCCCGGACGAGCAGAAGCTGGCGATCTTGGAGGGGAACGCGCGGAGGCTGTTGAAGCTGTAAGTGGCGGGATACGCGAACATTGTTCGCCCGGCTTCGGGCGGTGGAGACTTACCCTGTCGGCCAGAGGGTGAAGACGGACTCGGGCCAGATGATGTGCAGGCCGTAGTCGTAGAAGCCGACGATGAGCGCGAGGAAGGCCAGGGCCGAACCCGCGGAGGCGAGCCAGCCGGCGCGGCCATAGTACATGAGATAGAGGAAGAGCATTCCCGGCAACGCGACGTGTACGCCGATGAGCCAGATGGCGGCGTACATGAGCGCGGTGAAGCCGAAGATGCGCACGAACCGCCGGCTTTCGGTCTTGGGGTCGCCGCCGAGGATGAAGCCGGTATCCATGATGTCGCCTTCCTCGATTCGTTTCTCGGGAGTACCCATCAACAGCGTCCAAACCCGGATGAGCCAGAACGGCGTCCCCACCAGCACGGCGATCCTGGGCATCAGGTCCGCGCCTTCCGGATAACCGAACGAATCGATGAACAGGTAGAAGAAGAAGGCGCCCACCCCGAGCAGGAGCACGACCTCCCCGGCGACTTCGAGGGTGAGGCGGCGGCCGGGGGGACTCCCGTCGGTCTTGGCGCCGCGTGACGGTGACGCCGGGACGGCTTCCCCCACCGCCGCGTCATTCACGCCGCCGCCGGCTTCGGCCTCATACCCCGCGTCCGCGCCGCCAGCCTGTTCCGGGGCACCTTGCTGTTCCGCACCGCCGCCCTGTTCCGCCTGCTGCCCGCTTTCCTCGCCTCCGGTCATGGACATCATCGCCTTGCGCGCGCCGCGCTGCGCTCGCAGGCTGAACAGGGTCACCGCCACCATGAACGCCAGGATGACCAGGAACTGGGGCCGCAGGAGCATGCCCCAGCCGTAGTTGTTGACCGAGATCCACAGGAACCGCTCCAGGATGTCCGCCAGCGCCACGGCGATGAGGATGGGCGGCCGGGGCCAGCCGTAGCGCTTCATGAAGACGCCCAGCAGGCCGAAGGCCAGCACCGCGCCGAGGTCTCCCAGCGCGCCGTTGGCCGCCAGCGCCGCCAGCGAGACGATGGCCACGACCACCGGCGCCAGTATGTTGGGCGGGATCACGGCGATGCGGCACAGGGTCGGGGCGAAGGCCAGCATGATGGGCACGACCACGAGGTTGGCGAAGGCGATGGTGTAGACCATGCTCACGGTGAGGTCGAGATGGCGCGTGAGCATGAGCGGGCCGGGCGTGATGCCGGTGAGGACGAGGATGGCGAGCACGATGGCCATGCCGCCGCTGCCGGGGATGCCGAACACCACCGTGGGGATGAGGACGCCCCCGTCCACGGAGTTGTTGGCGGCGTCGGAGGCGATGACGCCGCGGACGTCGCCCTTGCCGAAGGTCTCGGTGCCGCCCGGCTCGGTCTGGCGCGCCTGGGCGTAGGCGATCCAGTGGGCGGCGCTGCCGCCGACGCCGGGCATGATGCCCACGAACACGCCGATGAGCGACGACCTCGCCATCAGCCACTTGTGGCTCCAGGCCTCCCACATGCCGCGCCACACGTCGGACTTGGCCTCGCGCAGGAGCGTGTCCAGGCGCGCCCGGGCGATGGTGGTGTCGCCCACCACCAGGGCGATGGCCTCGGGCAGCGCGAACAGCCCCACCACCACGGGCACGAGCCCGAAGCCGTCCCACAGGTAGAAGTCGAAACCCATGGCGGCGCGCACGTTGCCGCCGAGGTCGGCGTAGCCCACCATGGCGATGGCGATGCCGAAGGCCGCGGTGAGGATGCCCTTGACAAAGGCGCCGGCGCTCACGACGGCCACCGCCAGCACCCCCATGAGCGTTAGCAGGAAGAACTCCGCCGAACCGAACCATTCCAGGAGCTGCCGGCTCACCGGCAGCGCCAGCAGCAGCGCGATGGCGCCGATGACGCCGCCCACGATGGTGGTGGTGTAGCTCGCCCCCAGCGCCACCCCGGCCAGGCCTTTCTGGGCCATGGGATAGCCGTCCAGCACCGTGGCCTGGGCCGAACGGGCGCCGGGAACGCCGAACAGGATGGCGGGGATGGGCTCGGTGATGTCGCTGGCCGCCATGTGGAACACCACGATGGTGATGGCGACCCAGGGGTCGAGGTGGACCGCGAGGCTCAGGACCACCACGGATACCGGCAGGCCGCCTCCGGGCATGAGCCCGGAGAACAGCGCCACCGGCAGCACCAGGAGCATCGCCAGGAGCGGTCCCGGCGAGAACAGATGAAAGAAAGCGTCAACGGAGGCTTCGAGCATGGAGGCTCCCGGCAGGGACCCGGCGTCCCCGGATCCGGTCCCGGAACATAGCGGCGTACGCTACGGCGGACCCCGCGGGGGCGACCGGCGTGCCGCCCCCGCGACTACCCGGACGGGCTCCTAGCGCTTCTCGCCCATCAGCTTCTGGAAGAACAGCGCGCCGTCCGGAGGCAGGTCCTTGATGGTGGCGAGTTGCTTCTCGTAATGCTCCGGAGAGCCGTAGCCCACATCGTAGCCGGCGACGGTGGCGATCTTCACGAACTCCGGGTCCTCGATGGTGGCCTTGAACGCCTTGCGCCAAGTGTCCACGATGGGTTTGGGCGTCCTGGGCGGCAGCATGAAGGCCCTCAGGGACTGGTGAATGTTCACGGCCGTGTTGAATGCCAGCTTCTGGGACTCGCTGATCTTGAGGCCCGGCAGCTTGAGGATGTTGCGCGGCATCTCGGCTTCCAGCCTCTTCAGCCACCCTTCGCTGGGCGGTGCGTTCCACCAGAAGATCGGCACCAGCCGCTTCTTCTCGACGAGCTCGGGGTACATGCGCGGCAGGCGGCGCTCCAGGCAGGTCACCACCTCGGTCTCACCCCGGGCGAAGGCCGCAAACTCCTCGGCGGTGGACTTGTAGCCGTAGATGAGCCTCATGGGACCGCCCACGAGCTGCACGAACTCGCCGCCCATGGGAACGCGGCCAATGCCCGGCCGCTGAGACGCCATCCGCAGCGGACGGCCCATCTTGAGCATGTCGTCCCAGGACTTGGCCACGTTGCGGTCGACGCAAATGGTGTAGTTGTCGTCCACCAGCGTCGGCGCGCCCAGGATGATGAGTTCCTTGACGTCGAAACCGGGGACGTCCACCCCAGCCAACTCCTTCATGACAAGGCTGGTGAAGTGCGGACCCACCGTGAGGCCGTCCGGTTTCTGGCGGTTGATGTACTGAGTTCCCTTGAGCCCGGCGCCGCCGGGAACATTGCGTACGATGAACCGGGGACTGCCCGGCAAGTGCTTGGGGGCCACCTTGGCGAACAGGCGGGCGATAATGTCGTAGCCGCCACCGGCCCCGGTGCCGACGATGAGGTTGACGGTCTTGCCCTTGAAGTTCACGTCCTGTGCGGCCGCCTGGCCGGCAAGCAACAGGACGAACAAAACGGCAATGGCACAGCGTATCTGTCTCATGGCGGATTCCTTTCTCCGTGCCTCCCACGGATTGACCCGATACCGATGAACCCGATATTCACCTGCTTCTTCCGTTGTTGAACGATCCCGACCGGACGCCCTACGTCCGCGGATAGAGCGCGTCCACCATCCGGCGCTTGTGATAGTCGGGCGTCCCCAGATACTGGTAGAGCGTGTGCGCGAGCACGCTGTGCACCATCAGTGGGTGCAGGTAGTCCGTGCCCGGACCGGCATGCACCATGTGCGAGTAGCTGCACGCCTGGTGATAGCCCTCGCTGGCCGCGGCCTTGGACTCGTGGACCCCGGCCTCCGCGGGCATGCCCTCGTCGAGCAGCCACAGGGTCTCGTAGGTGGCCATCCGCGCCCGGTCCATGTGGATCGACAACTCCACGCAGTGGTCCTGCACTCGCTGGAAGCGGCCGATAAGCTGGCCGAACGCGCGGCGCTCGTTGGTGTACTGGACCGTGAACTCGTAGACCTCCTGGCACGCGCCGACCTTGTAGGCGCACAGGATCGGGATGGCCTTCTCCGCGGCCTTGTCCAGCAGTTCCCAGCCCGCGCCCGCCGAGCCGATGACGTTGCCGGCCGGCACCTGGACGCCGTCGAGCGAGACCTCGCTCACCGACACCATGAAGCCGGTATGCGGCGTCACCGTCACCCCTCGCGCGTTCCGGTCCACCAGCACCACCGAGACCCCGCCGTCGCCGCCGCGCACCGCGCACAGGAAAGCCGTGGCGCCCCCGGCGTCGTAGACGTGGCGCTTGGTGCCCTGGAGGGTCAGGGTATCGCCGGACTGCGAGCACGTGGTGGCGACGGTCTCCGGCCCCCAGTGGGCGCCGTGGTCGCCGATGGCCGGGATGACAATGGCGTCGCCGCCGCAGATGGCCGGCAGCAACTCCTGCTTCTGCGCGTCCGAGCCGCCGTCCAGGACGATCTGCGCCGCCAGCACCCCGGACGAGAACACCGGTCCCGGCACCGGCCCGCGTCCGAGTTCCTCGAACACCACGCCGCAGTCGAGGTAGGACAGGCCGGTGCCGCCGTACTGCTCGGGCATGAGCATGCCCAGCCAACCAAGTCCGGCGATCTTGGCGTAAAGGTCGGGAAGGAAGGTTTCCTTCTTGAGGAACTGTTGGGTGAGCATGGTGGTGGGCGCTTCAGCCTGGACGAAGTCCCCGGCCACCTTCTTGAACATTTCCTGGTCTTCGTTGAGTCTCAAATCCATGATGACACCATATCAGATTCTATATTGATTTCAGCAAGTTCGGATGGAAAGCTAATTCGATATCTAACTTTATGGGGACTAGACCGTATCCGGCGCCTGCTCCTTGGTCGCCCGACCGATGCCGGCGCGGCGCGCGAAGATGAGCCGGTCGGTGTCCAGGGTGCCGCCGCCGTGGAGCTGGCCGGGGCCGCTGCGGATGACGTACTCGAAGTCCAGCACCTCGTGCACGCCGTGGTCCGGAATCAGCGCGTCCGCCCCCATGATCTTCTGCAGCCGCTCGCCGTTCCTGAGCCGCACCATGCGCTGGTAGTAGCGGAACTGGGCGCCGCCGTACGCATGCGGCTGCTTGACGAAACGGTGCCAGAAAATGCGCCGGTTCATGCGGTTGACCGTGTTGATCTCCAGGATCATGTCGGCGATGGTGTCGCGCACGTGGGGATCGTCGATGAGCGGCTTGCCGCCCACATCGTGGTTGCGGCAGTAGTCTACCACGCGATCCACCACCGGGTCGGTGCCTACCCGACCGTCGCCGCCGTGCTCCAGCTCCAGGTGGGTGTGTGCCACCTTCCAACCGTTGTTCTCGCCGCCGACGAGGTACTTGGCGGGCACCCGCACGTTGTCGAAGAACACCGCGTTCTTTATGCCCATCATCAGGTGCATGTGCTGTATGGTGACGCCCGGCAGGTTGGCGGGGATGTGCAGCCAGCTCAGGTTCTCATGGCGTTTGCCGTCGGGATCGGTGCACACCAGCGTCCACAAAGCGTCCGGCGGCAGGTGGTGGCCCACCATCACCTTCTGTCCGTTGACGACGTAGTCGTCGCCGTCGCGGATGGCCCGGGTCTGGCAGTTGGCCACGTCGCTGCCGCTCTGGGGCTCGGTGAGCACCTGCCACACTACGATCTCGCCGCGGGTGATGGGCGGCAGGAACTCGCGCTTCTGTTCCTCGCTGCCCCAGTGGAGCAGCACCGGCGCGACGATGCGCGCCAGAGTGTAGAAGATGTGGGTGAGGTTCAGGCCGTAGCGCGACAGTTCGGTCTCCAGCACGAACTGGTGGTCCACCGACAGGCCGGCGCCGCCGTACTCCTCCGGGAACATGGGGAACAGCCAACCCTTTTTCCCCAGCTTTTCGCCCAGCGCGCGACGGAAGCCGTACTCCTCTTCGTCTTCCCGGGTGGACCAAGAGGCCGACCAGCGCAGGTGCTCCCCGCCCTGCATGTTCTCTTCCATCCAGGCCCGGACTTCCTTCCGGAACTCGGTCATCTCAGGTGAGTCTTCTTGCAGGTTGAAATCCATGGACGCTCCTTCGTCGTTGATCAACTAATGTGCCAAGCCCGGCACCTCTCCGTCATGCCCATGTCCCTCCGTCATGCCGTCATGCGCGGCCCCCCAATACGTCATTCCCGCTTTCGCGGGAATGACGTATTGGGGGGCCGTGCATGACGTATTGGGAGGCCGGACATGACGCATTTGGGGGCCGGACACAACGGAGAGACGGACACATCCTCATGCCGCCCGAACCGGCTTCGTCACCGCCAAGGTGTTCCGCCCCGTCCACATGGGCAGCAGCACGCAGTGGCGGTGCTTGCCCCCCGTGACGATCACCATGATGTCGTCAGGGCGCGTCGCCAGATGCACGAGTCCGTCCGGGGTGACGTTGGGGGACTCCCGCAGAAGCTCCTCGTCGCTCTTGGTCCCCTTGCGTCGGTCTGGGATGCTGGCGAAGGTGATGGTAGAATGTTCCCACAGGTACTCGCGGACGTCCGCGCGCGTAATGCCGTCCCGCGCCATGATCTCGGCGTCCTCGCTGCACAGGGCCACCAGCGGCGTGCCGCCGCCGAAGCTGCCCACGTCCAGGTGGCTGCCGCCGTGGTGCATGGCGATGACCTCGGCCAGCGACGACAGCGCCTCCTGCCCGGTGCTGCCGGCGGTGTGCATGGGGATGAAGCCGTTGATGCCGCACACGGTCACGGCGCTCTGCTCGGGCTTGTAGCCCCGGCTCACGTGGTACGGCTCCCAGGGGCTATTCTCCTCGTTCTCGCCGAAGCAGAAGCTGTACTTGCCCGGCCAGCCGAAGGTGGCGCGGTCCGTATCCCCGGGATAGCCGCCGCCGATGGTGATGAGGATCAGGCGGATGGCGCGGCCGATGGTGGCGTTGGCGCGGTGGCCGGGGCCGAAGACGCCGGCGTCGCAGTTGATGCCCAGTTCGTTCCGCACCGGCCCGTTCACCAGCAGCGCCGGGCCCGCGTACCCCGTGGTGGCCTGGACCCCGTAGAGGTTGAAGCGGGGCTCCATGATGCCCTCCACCGCGGCGATGACCACGGGCAGGTATTCCGGCAGGCAGCCCGCCATCACGGAGTTGACGGCGATCTTCTCGATGGTGGCCGGCGCCCACTTGGGCGGCACTTGGCCCAGAATCTCCTGGGGATCGCGGTGCGTGCCCGCGAGTATGCGCTCCACCCGCTCACGGGTGGGCGGCACGATGGGCAGACCGTCGCTGAGCTGGCGGTCCAGGAACCAGTCGTTGGCCGCCTCCAGCGAGTCCTCCACCTCGATGACTTCGGAGACGAGCTTCACCTGTGACGGGTCGGTGGCCATGCGCGAAGGGTCCGTGTGGTGTGGGATGTCCCGCCCGGTGCGCTATTTCGCCGCCTGGGCTTCGGCTCCCGCGGCGCCGGCCCGCGCAGGCGCGGCGGCCTCGGCGTCCGTCAGGGTTTCCCGCACTGGCCCGATGGCAATCCTCGCATCCTCGGCGTGCTCACCCGGCCGCGCGCCGCCGCTCGGATGATGCGGAATCTGCACCAGCGGCAGCTTGGGCATGCCGAAGAACGTCGCTTCCTTCCGCCCCAACTCCATGAAGATGGTCTGGCACAGGGTCACCGTGGGCGTGCCGCGCTTCTGGATCTCGATGGCGTCGTGGACACTCCACGACGTGCACGACCCTCAAGCACCCAGGCCGGTGACGACCGCGTCGCACCGGCTCAGCATCTCCTCGATCAATTCCCCCGGCGCCGCATTCATGTGGCTGGGCTTCTTCCGCAGCAGCACCTCGGCTGCGCCCGTCTGCTCCGCGATCAACTGCGCCAGCTCCTCGAACATCGGACTCGAGTTGGCCTGGCCGTTGTCGATGATCCCCACCACCTTCCCGGCCAGATCGTCCAGCCCGGGAACGGGCGGATGGTTCTCCAAGAGCACGTCGGCTCTGGGATCGAGCATCGATAGCTTTCCCATGGGTCCTCCTGATCGCACGCGTGATTTACCTGCGAGACATTAACCAAGGGGGGTTCGGGTTGTCAACGGTTTGTGCAGCGCGGGTGATGTACGAGAGTTTGTCCGCCGCCTCCCCTTTTTGCTGTTCAGCCAGCAACATCGACAGCCAATCTGTCACACCGGGCGGTGTCCAGGACAAATTCCTGCCCTCTTGAAGCGCTTTGCACCGTGCAGTATCCGTCACCACGCCGCCAGCGCTCCGGAGTGCGATGATAGGTGAGCGGCGGCTTTTCGGCATCGGGATAGAAGGCCGGAGGGAGCCGCCATCGGGTCAATGATCCGGCGTCCGGATCGGTCAGGATCAACCGATCCTCGATCTGTCGAAAGAGACCAGCAGCTTCTCGGCCACACGCATGAGATAGATCAAGCGCTCCGAGCCCACATCGTGACCGGCGAGCGTCCGCGAAGTAAAACCGGCAATCCAGTCATCCACCGACTTGCGCAGGCGAATCTGCGGCTTGCAGGTGGCGAGGGTCAAGGTGTGACCAAACGGATTCGGCGCAAAGCCGGAGTCATGGGTCAGCTTGTAGCTGAACAAACGCATGTCACGAATGTGCCACGAACCACGACTGGTGCGAAAGCCGTCCGGCACGGATCCTGCACGGTGGCGCTAGGACAGTCCTCACTCGTCACAAGAGTTGCGACAGGAAGGTTCGGGCCGGCACCACCAGTGGCGGTCCGGGCCTCGCGAAGCAATCGGCCTC
>JAJDXX010000021.1 GCA_022823055.1 Candidatus Binatia bacterium
AAGCGGGAATCCAGGGGTGGTGGCAGGGCGCTACAGCGGCGTTTCCCCGCTCTACCCCTCCTGGATTCCCGCTTTCGCGGGAATGACGTTTCTGGGGGTTGTTGCCTCTCTTGAATGGTGTTTTGACACAGCCTGTTCCGCTGGCATGACGGTCCCGGGTACCCGCTTATCTCGTGACCGCACCCTCCGAGGCCGACGACACCAGGCGCGCGTACTTGGCCATGACGCCGCTGGCGTAGCGCGGCGGCGGCGCCTGCCACTGGCGCAGGCGCTTGTCCATCTCCTCCTCGGAAATCTCCACGTCGAGGCGCCGGGCGTCGACGTCGAAGGTGATGGTGTCGCCATCACGCACCGCGGCGATGGGGCCGCCCCGGGCGGCCTCGGGAGCCACGTGGCCGGCCATGAGGCCGTGGGTGGCACCGGAGAAGCGGCCGTCGGTGAGGAGCGCCACGGACTCGCCGAGGCCGGCGCCCACCAGGGCCGCGGTGACTCCCAGCATCTCGCGCATGCCCGGGCCGCCCATGGGGCCCTCGTAGCGGATCACCACCACGTCGCCCGCCTTGATCTCGCTTTGCTGCACCGCCTTGAAGGAGTCTTCCTCGCGGTCGAAGACCCGCGCCGGACCGCTGTGGCGCGTCCGCTCGTGCCCGGCCACCTTGACCACGCAGCCCTCGGGCGCGAGATTGCCCTTGAGGATCACGAGCCCGCCCGTGGGTTTCAGCGGTTCGGACACGGCCCGCACCACTTCCTGGCCCGGCGTCTCCTGGGCGTCCCGAACCTCCTCGGCCAGGGTGCGTCCGGTGACGGTCAGGCAATCGCCGTTGAGCTTGCCCGCGTCCAGCAGGCGCCGCGCCACCAGCGGAATGCCGCCGGCGCGGTAAAGATCGTTGGCCACGAAGCGGCCGCCGGGCTTCAGGTCCGCGATCAGCGGGGTGTTGGAACTGATGCGGTCGAAGTCGTCGAGGCGCAGATCCACCTCGGCTTCACGCGCTACCCCGAGCAGGTGCAGCACGCCGTTGGTGGAGCCGCCGGTAGCCGCGATGGAGGCGACGGCGTTCTCCAGCGCCGCGCGCGTGATGATCCGGCGCGCGGTGAGGTTCTCGCGCACCAGTTCCATCACCATCTCGCCGACCCGATAGGCGACGTCGTCCTTGGTGTCGTCCATGGCCGGCACGCTGGCACTGCCGATGGGCGAGATGCCCAGGATCTCGAAGGCCGTGGCCATGGTGTTGGCGGTGAACTGGCCGCCGCACGCCCCGGGACCCGGACAGGCGTTGCTTTCCAGGTCCAACAGCTCGGCGTCGGTCATCTTCTTGGCGGCGTGGGCGCCCACCCCCTCGAACACGTCCTGGATGGTGACGTCGCGCCCCTGGAACCGCCCTGGCATGATGGAGCCGCCGTAGAGCATCAGCGACGGCAGGTCCAGCCGCGCCAGCGCCATGACCGTGCCCGGGATGGTCTTGTCGCAGCCCGACAGCGCCACCACCGCGTCGAAAAGGTGCCCGCGGGTCACCAGCTCGATGGAGTCGGCGATGACTTCCCGGCTGATGAGCGACGCCTTCATCCCCTCGGTACCCATGGACACGCCGTCCGAGACCGCCACGGTGTTGAACTCGATGGGAACCCCGCCGGCGGCGCGCACCCCCTCCTTCACCTTGGCCGAGAGCCGGCGCAGGTGGAAGTTGCACGGCATCACCTCGATCCAGGTGTTGGCGATGCCCACCAGCGGCTTGTTGAGGTCCTCGTCGGTCAGCCCCACCGCCTTGAGCATGGCGCGGGAGGGCGCCCGGTCCGGCCCCTGGGTGATGGTCCTGCTGTGCCGGTTGAGTGGTTCAGCCATTCGGTCTACTCCTTGTCTGCCTCTGTCCTGTTCCAGCCGGCGTGCGCGCCGGGGCCGCGGGGCACGGCCTCTCAGTCGTCCAGCCACATGAGCTTGGCCGGGTTGTCCTTGAGCATGATGGATATCTGCTCCTTGGTGATGCCGAAGCCAAGCAGGGCGCGGATGAACACGCGCATGCCGTCGACGGCCTTCAGGTGCAGCACCTGGCCGAAGTCGCTGCCGATGATGCAGCGCTCGGGTCCGATCTCCGCGATGGTCTTGACCGTCTCCATGGGATCGGCGACCGGCTGGTACAGGCTCGGGATCATGGGCTGGCAGTAGGTGCCCACGTACACGCCCAGGTCCGCCAGCTCCTTCATCTCGTCCAGCAGCAGCTTGTTGAGCTCCAGCAGCGGATGGTCCAGGGTGGCGCGCACGCCCAGCTCCCGGGCTTTCTTGCACAGCGGCAGCAGTTCCTCGAAGTCGGTGTGGCCGAAGCCGATGCCCACCTTGTTCTCCACGGCCATCTTCATGATCTCCACCACCTCCGGCAGCACTTCTCCCTCCTCGCTCACCAGACGCACGCCGCCCCGTTCCGGGTGGCCCGCGCTGCGCCAGAAGCCGAACGAGGTGAAGGTCGGAAACCAGATCATCTTGGCGTTGGGGTACTGGAGGGCTATCCGGACGTACTCGGGGTTCATGCCGTAGCACATGCCGCAGCCGCCGTAGACCTCTACCCGATTTTCCAGCTCCCCCGTCTCGACGAGGTGGTCGATGTGGCGCTGCACCACGTAGCAGGCGTTGGCGCTGACGTTCCAGTGGTCCTTGAAGGCCAGCGCGCGCATGCCCGCCCTGGATGCGTCGATGGCGATCTCGATCATGTCCTGTGAGCGGTGCACGAAGTCGGGATACGCGTGGATGTGGCAGTCGATGGCGTTCTCCAGCAACTCGTCCTCGATGCCCGGGTAAATCTTGAGCATCTCGGGGTTGTCCTTGAGCATCTGGTAGAAGTAGTCCTTGGCGTTGAGCTGACGGACGCGTTCCACGGTGAGGGTCCGGCCTACCAGGATGCCGGCGGCCTCTGCGTCTGCTGCGAAATCACACATGCGTTCTCCTCGCTTTCCAATGGTTGAATGGTAACGGCCCGGCGTCAGCCGGCCGCCTTTTCCCATGCGCTGATGAACCGTGCCGCGTCTTCGGCGGCGGGCTCGCTCACCGGGACGTAAGGCACCACCATCCGCGTCACTCCCGCGTCCACGTACGGTCCGAGCCGGTCCTTGACCTCCTCCACCGAGGTGGCCGGGATCACCGGCAGCCGGTCCATGTAGTCGTCGGTCATGGCGCCCATGGCGGCCTTGAAGCCGCCGCTCCGGAACGCCTCCTGCACCGCGTCCACTTCCGCGACAAATCCCTGGTCCCGCAGCATGGTGCTGTAGTGGTCCGCGATGTTGTAGAAGGTCAGCGCCTGCCGGAGCTTCGAGCGCGCCACCTCGCGGTCGGGGTTGAGGGACACGCGCACCTTGCCGATGACGTCCACCGGACCGCGGCCCACGGCCTTAGCGGCCGCCTGGGTGCGGTCCGCGATCTCGCGGATCTTGTCCGCGGTCGCCATGTTGATGAAGACGCCGTCCGAGATCCTGCCCGCGAGCCGGGTCATCTGCGGCCCCAAGCCGGCCAGATAGACGGGCATGCGCGGATAACGCGGCTTCCACGAGAGCTGGAAGCGCTTGCCGGTGCCGTAGATCTCGCCCTCGTACTCGACGCGCTCCCCGGCCACCACCTTGCGCACGATCTCCATGTACTCACGCGCGCGCCGCAGCGGGCGGTCGAAGACGCCGCCGTGCCACGCGGCGATGGCCTTGTTGGCCACCCCGAGCCCGAGCAGCACGCGCCCGCCCGAGAGGTCCTGAAGCGTCGCCGCCTGCAACCCGAGGGTGACCGGGCTGCGGCCGTAGATGTGGTAGATGGCGGTCCCCAGCTTGATGGTGCTGGTGCGGCTGGCCGCGGCCGAGATCAGCACCATCGGGTCGGTGCTGTTGGACTCGCCCTTCCAGAACGCGCCGAACCCCGCCTGCTCGGCACGCTCCACCAAGCCCACCACGTCCGCCGCCGGGTAGTGTGCCGCGGAATTGATTTCAATGTCGTAGATCACGCCTCTTCTCGCTCCGGTTGGTTGTTGTTGGCGTCCCGAGCGTAGCGATACTTCTCGGCTTATCCGGTCGCTGCTCCGGACGCGTCCCGTGCGGTCATGAAGTTGATCATCTTCATGCTCATGACCACGTCGCCGTCCTGATTCAGAGTCTCCAGGAACGAGTTCACGATGCCGCGGTCCGGCTTCGAGCTCGACCGCCGCGTCTCCAGCACCGTGACCCGCACCGTCAGCCGGTCGCCCGGCCGCACGGGCTTGTTCCAGCGAAGCTCGTCAACCCCCGGCGATCCGAGGTTGGCCACCGCCGAGAGGTAGTTGTCGGAATAGACCCGCATCATCGCCGCCGCGGTGTGCCATCCGCTGGCGATGAGCCCCTTGTAGATGGTCTTTTTCGCCAGCTCCGGGTCGATGTGGTAGGGCTGCGGCACGAATCGCTTGCCGAAGTCGACGATCTCGGACTCGTCGAGGCTCACCGGGCCGAATTCGTGCACCGAGCCGGCCACGTAATCCTCGAAGTACCGCTCCTCTCGGGGGACGCTGAATCCGGCCTGTTCCATCGCCATCACGAGTACAATGAACGACAGTCCGCTGCAACTTCCCAAGGGAAGGTGGCCTTTCATTCCATCATTCCTGGGAAACAGACTGTGTCAAACTCCGCTTGGAGTGGAAACAGCACCGTCACCCGAACCGTCATTCCCGCGGAAGCGGGAATCCAGGAAGGGCGAGGCGGGAGAATACGCCGTCTTGCCCCTCTCCACCCCT
>JAJDXX010000092.1 GCA_022823055.1 Candidatus Binatia bacterium
TCCGTCTGTTGCCCCCCTACTACTTTCCCGCTAATGCGGTATTCCTGGGGGGGGGTGGGCCGGGCAATGGCGCCGCCACCCCCCCACCCCTGTATTCCCGATTTCGCGGTATTGACGATTCGGGGGGTGGGGCGCGGCCTACTCCTTCACCTCCTCGAAGTCCGCGTCCACCACGTTGTCGTCGGGCTTGCCGCCGTCGGCGCCCGGAGGCGGCGTCTGCTGCCCCGCGTCCTGCTGTGCCTGCTGCTGCGACGCCTTGGCGTACATGGCTTCCGCGAGCTTGTGGGAGGCTTGGTTCAACTCCTCCGCCGCCGCCCGCATGGCAGCGGCGTCGTCCCCCTCCAGCGCCTTCTTCGCCCTCTCCAGGGCCGCCTCGATGCCGGACTTGACCTCGGCGTCGAGGTCCTCGCCGTACTCCTTCAGGGACTTCTCCGTGGAGTAGACCAGGGAGTCGAGCTGGTTGCGCGCCTCGGCCGCTTCCTTGCGGTTCTTGTCCTCCTCGGCGTGGACTTCCGCGTCCTTCACCATGTTGCGGATCTCGTCCTCGCTGAGGCCGCTGGACGCCGTGATCTTGATGGACTGCTCCTTGCCTGTCCCCAGGTCCTTGGCCCCCACGTGCACGATGCCGTTGGCGTCGATGTCGAAGGTGACGTCGATCTGCGGCAGGCCGCGCGGGGCCGGCGGAATGCCTTCCAGGTTGAACTGGCCCAGGAGCTTGTTGTCCCGCGCCATCTCGCGCTCGCCCTGGTGCACGCTGATGGTCACCGAGGGCTGGTTGTCCGCGGCCGTGGAGAACACCTGGTTCTTCTTGGTCGGGATGGTGGTGTTGCGCTCGATCAGCTTGGTGAAGACGCCCCCCAGGGTCTCGATGCCCAAGGACAGCGGCGTCACGTCGAGCAGCAGCACGTCCTTCACGTCGCCCGTGAGCACGCCTCCCTGGATGGCGGCGCCGATGGCCACCACCTCGTCCGGGTTCACGCCCTTGTGCGGCTCCTTGCCGAAGATCTTCTTCACCCGCTCCTGCACCGCGGGCATGCGCGTCATGCCGCCCACCAGGATGACCTCGTCGACCTGTCCGGCGGAGTAGCCGGCGTCCTGCAGCGCCTGGCGGCACGGCCCCTCGGTGCGGTCGATGAGGTCGGCGCACAGGGCCTCGAGCTTCGAGCGCGACAGCTTGATGCTCATGTGCTTGGGGCCGCTCTGGTCGGCGGTGATGAAGGGCAGGTTGATGTCGGTCTCCACCGAGGTGGACAGCTCGCACTTGGCCTTTTCCGCCGCCTCCTTCAGGCGCTGCAGCGCCATCTGGTCGCCGCGCAGGTCGATGCCCTGGTCCTTCTTGAACTCGTCGGCCAGGTAGTCGATGACGCGCTGGTCGAAGTCCTCGCCGCCCAGGAAGGTGTCGCCGTTGGTGGCCTTCACCTCGAAGACGCCGTCGCCCAGCTCCAGGATGGAGATGTCGAAGGTGCCGCCGCCCAGGTCGAACACCGCGATCTTCTCGTCCTTCTTCTTGTCCAGGCCGTAGGCCAGCGACGCCGCGGTGGGTTCGTTGATGATGCGCTTCACGTCGAGCCCGGCGATGCGCCCGGCGTCCTGGGTGGCCTGACGCTGGCTGTCGCTGAAGTACGCCGGCACGGTGATGACCGCTTCGGTGACGGGTTCGCCCAGGTAGTCCTCGGCGGTCTGCTTCATCTTCTGCAGGATGAAGGCCGAGATCTCCGGCGGGCTGTAGCTCTTGCCGCGGCTCGTCACCCAGGCGTCGCCCTTGTCGGAACGGTCGAGCTTGTAGGGCAGAACGGCGGCGGCCTTCTGCACCATGGGGTCGTCGTAGGCGCGCCCGATCAGGCGCTTCACCGCGAAAACCGTATTCTCGGGGTTGGTGATGGCCTGGCGCCGGGCGATCTGCCCTAGCAGCCGCTCGCCGCTCTCGGAAAACGCCACCACCGAAGGGGTCGTGCGGCTTCCCTCCGCGTTGGTCAGCACCTTGGGCTCGGTGCCCTCCATGATCGCGATACACGAATTGGTCGTTCCAAGATCGATGCCTATGACCTTTGCCATGTCAGGTCTCCTTGCTGTCTCGATGTCTTTCGCCGTGGAATCTAATCATCGGTTGGGTCGTTTTCAACCGTGTTTTCGGCTTGTTTCGCGGGTGTTTTGGCGACGCTGACCAGCGACGGCCGCAGCAGCCGGTCGCCCAGGTAGTAGCCCCGGTGGACCTCGTCCACCACCGTGTTGGCCTCGTGTTCGGCGGTCTCCACCTGGGCGAAGGCCTCGTGCTTCTCCGGGTCGAAGGGCTCGCCCTTGGCCGTGACCTGGGTCACGCCGTGTTTCTGGAGCGCTTCGAGGCAGGTCCTGAGGACCAGCTCCACGCCGTCCAGCAGCGACTGCCCGTTGCCGCCGGTGCGGCCGTGCTCCACCGCCCGCTCGAGGTCGTCGATGACCGGCAGGAGGTCACGCACCAGCGACTCGTTGGCGTGGCGAATGGCGTCCTGCTTCTCGCGCGCCACGCGCTTCCTGTAGTTCTCCGTCTCCGCGGCCTGCCGCAGGAACTGGTCCTCCAGGCGTTGCACCTCTTCCCTGGCCGCCGCCAGATCCTCGGTCAGGCGCTCGACCTCGGAAGGCTCCGGCTCCTCGTCGGGGGCCGTTGGGTCCGCGTCCGGCTGGTCCGCCGCGTTCCGCGGTTCGGTCTCGGCCGCCACGCCGGCATCCGGCTGGTCACCCGTTGCCTCGCCCGCCATGGCCGCGTCGGTTTCGTCTCTTTTCTCTTCCGCCATGATTCCTGTTTCCATAGCTGTCATGCCCCGCCTCCGTCCGTCCTCCACGCCTCTCCTTCCCCGTCATCCCCGCCACCCTCCTCCCGTCATTCCCACGTCCCCCCTTACGTCATTCCCGCCACCCCTCCTTACGTCACCACGTCCCTTCTTACGTCATCCCCGCGCCCCTTCTATTCGTCATTCCCGCGAAAGCTTGCCCTCGACCCCGATCGGGGGCGGGAATCCAGGCGGGGTGGGGCGGGGAAAGGAACCGCCACGCCCCTCTCCACCCCTGGATTCCCGCTTTCGCGGGAATGACGGGAGGAGGGGGGGCGGGATGGTACAGGGGCGTGGCGGCATGGCCCTGGAAGGCCGCGTGGGTCTGAACCGAAGAACGCCGCCACGGACACACGCCGCCACGGACACAACTCCGCCATCCGCCGGGACAACGGCCGAGAGAAGGTAATCACCGATCCGGGCCGTGTCAAGGTGGCGACATCAAACGCCGGAAGGGGCGGGAATGGCCGGAAGTGGGTGTATCCACGCGACTTTTCAGCCGTCTTGGTGTATACGTGACAGGAGTTTGACGATTGTGCGGCGTGCCCGGAGGGGAGGAACGGCCGGGAGCGTCGCGGGGGGTTGCGTTGCCGGCGATACGGTCGAGCCCGGCCATCGTTCTGCGGTCCTGGGCGTACGGCGAATCGGACAAGATCGTCTCTTTCCTGACACGGGATTTCGGCAAGATCCGGGGCATCGCCAAGGGAGCCAAGCGCTCCCGCAAGCGGTTTCTCAACGTCCTGGAACCGTTCACGCTCGTCCAGTTGCGCTTCCACGAACGTCCGAACAGCCCGCTGGCGTTCGTGCACGCGTGCGACTGGGTGTACGTGTTTCGGGCCATCGCCAGGGACCTCGGCAAGATCGCGCACGCCTCCTACCTCGTGGAGATCACGGACGAGTTGACGCGCGACGGCGACGACAGCCTGTCGCTGTTCGAGCACCTGCGCTCCGGGCTCCGGTTCCTGGAGGAGAACGCGGCTTCGCCGGAGTTCCTCACCGCGTTCGAGCTGATGCTGCTGCGGTTGGCCGGTTTCCAGCCCATCCTGGAGCAGTGCCAGCGCTGCGGCCGCGCCCCCGGCGGCGACGACGACCGGTGGAACGTCCGTTGGGGCTTCAGTCCGGCCGACGGCGGCGTCCTGTGCCGCGACTGCCGCGACTACCGCAGGGAGGCCGTGCCCCTGTCCTCGGGGGCTTTGGATACGCTCATCCACATCCAGCGGCACGGCTGGACCGAAGGCGAAGCGCCGGCGGCACTCCAGCCGGCCTTGCGGGAAGCGCGCGGGGTGATGCCCTTGTTTATCCAGTACCAGATTAGTAAGAAGCTCAAGTCCGCGGCCTTCCTGGACGGCCCGTTCCGGTAGGGAGATGCGTCGCGCCAAGGCGGCAGGCCGAATTTGTGAAGCCGAGGCCGTTCGGCCCGAGCTTGGCGAAGCGAAGGACGCCATCTTGCGACACAAGACAGGAGAACCACAGCGCCCATGAACGAACACGCGACGATGGAAAAGGTCGTCAATCTGTGCAAGCGGAGAGGGTTCATCTTTCCGTCCAGTGAGATTTACGGAGGCATCGGCAGCACCTGGGACTACGGGCCCGTGGGCGTGGAGCTCAAGCGCAACGTCAAGGAGGCGTGGTGGAAGGCGGTGGTGACGGGGCGCAACGACACGGTCGGGCTGGACGCGTCCATCCTCATGCACCCGCGCGTGTGGGAGGCGTCGGGCCACGTGGCCGGCTTCTCCGACCCGCTGGTGGAGTGCAAGGCGTGCCACCACCGTTTCCGCGAGGATTTCCTGGAGGAAGCGGGCAAATGCCCTGACTGCGGCGGCGAGGTCACCGAGGCGCGGCAGTTCAACCTCATGTTCAAGACCTTCATGGGGCCGGTGGAGGACACCGCCAGCACCGTGTTCCTGCGCCCCGAGACCGCCCAGGGCATCTTCGTCAACTTCCAGAACGTGCTCGACACCGCGCGCCAGAAGATCCCCTTCGGCATCGCGCAGATCGGCAAGAGCTTCCGCAACGAGATCACCCCGGGCAACTTCATCTTCCGCACGCGCGAGTTCGAGCAGATGGAGATCGAGTACTTCGTCAAGCCGGGAGAGGACGAGGAAGCCTTCCAGTCCTGGCAGGAAGCGCGCCTCCGGTGGTACGTGGACAACGGCATCCGCGCCGGGAACCTGCGCATCCGCCCCCACGGCAGCGACGAGCTGGCGCACTACGCCAAGGCATGCGTGGACGTGGAGTACGAGTTCCCGTTCGGCTGGTCCGAGCTGGAGGGCATCGCCAACCGCGCCGACTTCGACCTGAAGCAGCACATGGAGTACAGCGGCAAGGACATGACCTACTTCGACGAGGCCACCCGCAGCCGCTACATCCCCTACGTCATCGAGCCTTCCGCGGGCGTGGACCGGCCGCTGCTGGCGTTCCTGGTGGACGCCTACGACGAGGAGGAGGTGGAGGGCGAGCGCCGCGTGGTGCTGCGGCTGGACCCGCGGCTGGCGCCGTTCAAGGCGGGCGTCTACCCGCTGCTGCGGAAGGACGGGCATCCCGAGCGGGCGCAGGAGATCCGCGACATCCTGAAGGAGCACTTCCCCGTGGTCTATGACCAGGCCGGCTCCATCGGGCGGCGCTACCGCCGGCAGGACGAGATCGGCACGCCCTTCGGCATCACCGTGGACCACGACACCCTGAAGGACCAGACCGTGACGCTGCGCGACCGCGACGCCATGACCCAGGTGCGCATCCCCGTGGACCGGCTGGTGGAAGAGATCCGCCGGCGCATGGACCCGCGGACGAGGGCGAGCTGATGGCCCGGCACGTCTACTCGTTCGGGGCGGGCAAGGCCATGGGCGGGGCCTCCATGCGCGAGGTCCTGGGGGGCAAGGGCGCGGGCCTCCACGAGATGACCCGCCTGGGCGTGCCGGTGCCGCCCGGCTTCACCATCTCCACCGCCGTGTGCACCCACTTCTACGAGCACGACGGCATCTATCCCGAGGGTCTGGAGCAGGAAGTGGCCCGCGCCATGGCGGGGGTGGAAGAGATCATGGGCCGGCGCTTCGGCGACGGCGGCAACCCGCTGCTCGTGTCCGTGCGCTCGGGCGCGCGCGAGTCCATGCCCGGCATGATGGACACGGTGCTCAATCTCGGGCTCAACGACGACACCGTGGCGGGCATGATCGAGCGCACCCGCAACCCGCGCTTCGTGTACGACTCCTACCGCCGCTTCGTGCAGATGTACGGCGACGTGGTGCTGGGCATGAAGCCCGACGAGGCCGAAGCCCACGACGTGTTCGAGAGGCTGCTGGGGCGCAAGAAGAAGGCTCGCGGCGTGACCGACGACACCGCCCTTGCGGCGGACGACCTGCGGGACCTGGTGGACGAGTTCAAGGACGAGATCCGGCGTGAGTGCGGCGTGCCCTTCCCCGAGGACCCGTTGGAGCAGCTCTGGGGCGCCATCGGCGCCGTGTTCGGGTCGTGGAACAACGACCGCGCGGCGGCCTACCGGAAGATGTACGGCATCCCGGACGATTGGGGAACGGCGGTGAACGTCCAGACCATGGTGTTCGGCAACATGGGCGACACCTCCGGCACCGGGGTGGCCTTCACGCGCGATCCGGCGACGGGCGAGCGGCGCTTCTACGGCGAGTTCCTGATGAACGCCCAGGGCGAGGACGTGGTGGCCGGCATCCGCACGCCCCAGCCCATCAGCGAGCTGGCCGGGGTGCAGCGCAAGGCCTACCGCGAGCTGCAGCGCCTCGCCGGGGTCCTGGAGGCGCACTACCGCGACATGCAGGACCTGGAGTTCACCATCGAGGACGGCCGCCTGTGGCTGCTGCAGACGCGCACCGGCAAGCGCACCGGCTTTGCCGCGGTGCGCATCGCCGTGGACATGGCGGACGCGAAGCTCATCACCCGCGACGAAGCCTTGCAGCGCATCGAGCCCGAGCACCTGAACCAGGTGTTGCGGCCGGTCTTCGACCAGGCCGCCAAGGAGCGCGCGCAGGCGCGGGGCAGGGTTCTGGGACAGGGATTGCCCGCGGGCCCGGGCGCGGCCACGGGACGGATCGTGTTCCACGCCGCCGACGCGGCGGCGCGGCGCGCCCGCGGGGAGAACGTGATCCTGTGCCGGGTGGAGACCAGCCCCGAGGACATCCGCGGCATCGAGGCGGCCCAGGGCATTCTCACCGCGCGCGGCGGCATGACTTCCCACGCAGCGCTGGTGGCGCGGCAGCTCGGCACGGTGTGCGTGGTGGGCTGCGACGCCCTGTCCGTGGACTACCGCGCGGGGGAGGCGCGCCTGGGCGGCGCGGTTCTCAAGGAGGGGGACTGGCTTTCGCTGGACGGCAGCACCGGCGAGGTCATCCAGGGGCAGCTCAAGACCCATCCTTCCGACGTGCTGCGGGTGCTGCTGGACCGCAGCCGTGAAGCCGCTTCGTCGCCCACCTACCGGCGTTTCGCCAAGCTCATGCGCTGGGTGGACCAGACCCGCCGGCTCGGCGTCAAGACCAACGCCGACTTGCCGGAGCAGGCGCGCCTCAGCCGGGATTTCGGCGCCGAGGGCATCGGCCTGTGCCGCACCGAGCACATGTTCTTCGAGGCGGAGCGCATCCACGCGGTGCGCGAAATGATCCTCGCCGACGACGAGGAGGGACGGCGCAAGGCCCTGGCCAAGCTGCTGCCCATGCAGCGGGGCGACTTCAAGGCCATTCTCGGCATCATGGACAAGCTGCCGGTGACCATCCGGCTGCTGGATCCGCCTTTGCACGAGTTCCTGCCCCAGACCACCGCGGACATCGCCGCGCTCGCCAAGGTGCTCTCCATCCGCCCCAAGACGGTGCGCGAGAAGGTGGAGGCCCTGAGGGAAGCCAACCCGATGCTCGGGCACCGGGGCTGCCGGCTCGCCATCTCGTTTCCCGAGATCGCCGAGATGCAGGTCCGGGCCATCTTCGAGGCGGCGTGCGAGTTGCGCAAGGAGGGCAGGGACCCGCGCCCGGAGGTGATGATCCCCCTGGTGGGAGGACTCGAGGAGTTCCACCTCCAGCGGGAGATCGTCGAGCGCGTGGCGCGGGACACCATGGAGCGCTACGGCGCCAAGGTGCGCTACGCCGTGGGCACCATGATCGAGTTGCCGCGCGCCTGCCTGGTGGCCGACGACATCGCGCGCGAGGCGCAGTTCTTCTCCTTCGGCACCAACGACCTGACCCAGACCTGCCTGGGGCTGTCGCGCGACGACGCCGGCAAGTTCCTGCCCCACTACGTTGCCCAGGGCATCCTGCCCGAGGACCCGTTCGTGACCATCGACGAGCCCGGCGTCGGCAGGCTGATGGCCCTCGGCGTCGAGAAGGGCCGCGGCGCCCGCCCGGACCTCGACGTGGGCATCTGCGGCGAGCACGGCGGCGACCCCAAGTCCGTCAGCTTCTGCCACGACCTGGGCCTCGACTACGTCAGTTGCTCCCCCTACCGCGTGCCCATCGCCAAGCTCGCCGCCGCCCGCGCGGCGCTGCGCGACAAGGGGTAAGGACGGCCGGCGGTAGACCGCCGCCGGTTGCACGCGGCTCGCGGCGCTCCCGCGATTCTGGCACGCCCGAGTTTTTCCTTCCTTGTAAGGGCTCCCCCCTATAGTTTGGCGCCAGTCCGTCGATTCATCCTGTAGGGCGCGAACACGAAAGGGCACCGACACCCCGAACCGTCATTCCCGCGGACCAGGGCACCCCACCTGCGGACCAGGGTACCCCACCCGCGGACCAGGGCACCCCCGCCCGCGGAACAGGGCACCCCCGCCCCCAGATCGTCATTCCCGCGCAAGCGGGAATCCAGGCGGGGTGGAGCTGGGGCAATGGAGCCGCCACACCACCACCCCTGGATTCCCGCTTGCGCGGGAATGACGATCTGGGGGGTGCCCTGATTCCCGGGAATGGAGGTTCGGCCCGTCGGTGCGCGTCCAACCACGAAGGGTTGCGGGAGGATGTCCTCATGGAACTTTCTCTGGGAGATTTGTTGGTGCGGGCGGGTGTGGTGACCCGCGAGGCATGCGACCAGGCCGTGTCGGCGCGGCGGCGCGACGGCGGCAACCTGGTGGCGGCGCTGGCGCGGGAGGGGGCCGTCGACGAGGGGCGGCTCATGGCGTTCATGGGCGAACGGTTCGGGCTTGAGGAGAGAAGCCTGACGTCGTCCGACGTGGACGAAAGCGCATTCGGACTGCTGCCCCTGTCTCTGTTGCGGAAACACCAATTGTTGCCATTTGCCCGTTCGGGCTCGGTGCTGGACGTGGTCGTGAGCGATCCGACGGATCTCGCGGGCGTTGACGAGGTCCGTTTCATGACCGGCCACGACGTGAGGACGCTGCTGGCGCGGCCCTCGACCATCGAGCGCGTTCTCGGGCAGCTTTCCGGTGCGTCCGCGCGCGGCGCGGTCATGCCGAGAGGCAACCCGGACGGCGACGGTGCCAACGCCGCGGCGCCCGCCCGTGGGCACCCGTCCGTGTCCCTGCCGCGGGGACGGTCACCGGTCGCGCAGCCGCCGGAAAGCGGCAGGCCGCCGGCCGCATCGTCTCCGGCAACGGCCCGGCGTGCGCCCGCCCGGGAGCCCGGCGCGGATACGACCGTGGTGGCGCTGGTGGATTCGTTGATGAAGGACGCGGTGGCGCGCGGCGCCAGCGACGTCCACATCGAGCCCTACGAGGACAGCGTGCGCGTGCGCTTCCGCATCGACGGGGTGCTGCAGGAGGTCATGACCCCGCGCCACGAGATGAAGCACGCGCTGACCTCCCGCATCAAGGTGATGTCCGGCCTCGACATCGCCGAGCACCGCCTGCCCCAGGACGGGCGCCTGAAGCTAGAGGGGGCCGGCGGCGAGGTGGATGTCCGCGTGTCGGTCCTGCCGACGCGTTTCGGCGAGAAGGTGGTGCTGCGGTTGTTGCACCGCTCCGACCTCGTGACCAGCCTGGACGGGCTCGGCCTTGAGGCGCGCGAGCGGGAACTCTTTGCCCGGGCCATGGGCAAGCCCGCGGGCATGATCCTGCTCACCGGCCCCACCGGCAGCGGCAAGTCCACCACCCTCTACGGCATGCTCTCGGAGCTGAACCGGCCGGGAGTGAACATCGCCACCGCCGAAGACCCCGTGGAGTATCACCTGGCGGGCATCAACCAGGTGCAGACCCATGCCGACATCGGGCTGACCTTCGCCGCCTGCCTGCGGGCTTTCCTGCGCCAGGACCCGGACATCCTCATGGTCGGGGAGATCCGCGACGCCGAGACCGCGCGCATCGCCGTCAACGCCGCGCTTACCGGCCATCTCGTGCTCACCACCCTGCACACCAACGACGCGCCTTCGAGCGTGCACCGCCTCATGGACATGGGTGTCGAACCGTATCTCATCGCCTCCGCGGTGAGCATGGTGGCGGCCCAGCGCCTGCTGCGGCGGGTGTGCGACGTCTGCCGGGTGCGCACGCCGCTGCCCGGGGGGATGTCCACGGCTCCACGCGCGCGGGCGGAGGAAGTGCGCGACGTGGAGGACTGCCACGGCGCCGGCTGCCCGGAGTGCCACCACACGGGCTACCGCGGGCGTGCGGCCGTCTATGAGGTCATGACCTTGACCGATGAGTTGCAGAGGATGGTGCTGCGCGGTGCTTCGGCGGCGGAGTTGAAGGCCGCGGCCGTGGAGAAGGGCATGCGCACGCTGCGGCAGGCCGCCGTCGACAAGGTCCGGCAGGGCGCCACCACCCTCGAAGAAGCGTTGCGGGTGACCGACGCGGATGCCGTTGGCGGGGGGAACCGATGATGAACGCGGGTGGGTGGAACCCCGCCGGAGGGGTGCGCCGGATCGCCAGCCTTCCCGCGTTCTGGGTCGGTTAGGCCGATGCCGTCGTACCGTTGGCAGGGCAGGAACCGCGAGGGCCGGCTGCTTCGCGGCGAGATGGAGGCCGCCGACCCCGCCGCGGTGGCGGCCGAGCTGCGCCGGCAACGGATCCGGCCGCTTCCCTCCAGCATACGCGAGAAGGGCAAGGGACTCCGCCGGGAGATCGCCATCCCCGGGCTCGCGCCCCGGGTGGGCGCCGACGACATCGTCATGCTGGCGCGGAACTTCGCGGTGATGATCGAGGCCGGCGTGCCCGTCGTCGAGTGCCTCGAAGTGCTCGCCGACCAGACCGAGAACAGCGTCGTGCGCAAGGCGCTCCAAGCCCTGCGCCTCGACGTGTCCAACGGCATGACCCTGACCGCCGCCATGGCGCGGCACCCGCGCCTGTTCGACGCCATGTTCGTGCGCATGGTGGCCGCGGGCGAGCACGGCGGCGTCCTCGCCGAGGTGCTCGCCCGCCTCGCCCTCTTCATCGAGCGGTCCGCGCGGCTCAAGCGCAAGGTCCGGACCGCCATGGTCTATCCCGCCGCAATCGTCGCCGTGGCCACCGCGGTGGTGGCGGTCCTGCTCCTGTACGTAATCCCGGTGTTCGCGGAGATCTACCAGGGCATGGGGAGGGCGCTGCCGCCGTTGACCGAGCTGACCATCGCCCTGAGCCGGGGAGCGTACGACTACGCCCCCTTCCTCTTGGCGGGTCTGGCCGCGGTTCCGCTGGCCCTGCGCATGGCCTGCCGCACCGAGCACGGCCTGCGCGCGGTCCACCGGTGGCTGTTGCGCCTGCCGCTCCTCGGCGACCTGTTGCGCAAGGCCGCCATCGCGCGCTTCAGCCACAACACCGGCCTCCTGCTCCGTTCCGGCGTCACCCTGCTGGACGGCCTCGCCGTCACCGCCGGGACCACCGGCAACAAGGTCCTGGAGCACGCCGTCCTCGAGGCCCGCGACGGGCTGGAAAAAGGCCGTACCTTCGCCGAGTTGCTGTCCGCCAGCGGCCTTTTCCCCGCGATGGTCTGTCACATGGTCGCCGTAGGCGAAAACGTCGGCGCCCTCGACACCATGCTCAACCGGGTCGCGTCGTTCTACGAGGAAGAGGTCGACCGCGCGGTGACGCGGCTCACCACGCTCATGGAGCCGGCCCTGATGATCGTCCTCGGCGTCGTGCTCGGAGGCATTGTCATCTCCATGTACCTGCCCATCTTTCAGATGGGCGGCATGGTGCAGTAAGGAAGGAGTCCGCGAATGAACATGCTCGGCGATGTAGAGAGAGGGCCCATGACGAGCACCCCCGACTTGCCCCGCAAACAGGACGGCACGAGCAAGGCGCAAGCAGTCCGCCGGAGACGGCGCGGCCCCGTGCGGGTCGCCGGCTTCACCCTCATCGAGTTGCTGGTGGTCATCGCCATCATCGGCATTCTGGCCGCGGTGGCCATCCCGCAGTTCGGCTCCTACCGGCGCAAGGGCTTCGACGCCGATGCCCAAGCCAACGTCCGCAACATGGCCCTGGCCCAGGAAGCCTATTATCTGGAGAACAACACCTATGCCGATGACCCCGATGACCTCGGCGACTTCGGCTACACGCAGAGCGCCAACATCACCCCCGCCGTCACCACGGGCAACGAGACGACGTTCGTCGTCACCGCCACGGTCGACGAAGGGTGCGGCGACGACACGGGCGTCGCCACCTACGACCAAGCCACCGGCCAAGTCACCCTGGTGAAGTGCGGCCCGTAGGGTGTGTCCGGGCATTCCGGACCCTCCGCGGGAACACTGAAAACATTTGAACACAAAGTCCATAATCGGTTATGCTCCGACAGCAGCAAGGAGTTGTCATGTCTCCCGAACTCATTGCCATCATCGTCGTCGGACTGTCCAATGCCGCGTCTCTTGCTTTTCTGTGGGCACTTCATCGCGACGTCGCCAACCTCAGCGAGCGCGTCACGCGTGTGGAAGAGCGGCTTGTCAGCCTTGGGGAGCGCCTGACGAGGTTGGAAGAAGGATTCGCGAATTTGGAAAGACGCCTGACGAGCCTGGAGAAATGTTTCGCGAGCCTGGAGAAACGCTTCTCAAGCTTGGAGCAGCGCTTCGCAAGTTTGGAGAAGCGTGTCGCTGGTTAGCTTGCGTGGGATTCACCCCGAGACCGTCCGCGCACATCGTGCCGCCCTGTCGGCCACCTGTTCGGCTGTCCGTACAAGAACCTGTTCGTCGAGTCCCGGTTGCATGAGTCCCTTGGCGACTTCGGTCGCGTGGGTCTTCACGGCTTCGCTGATCTCGGCGACTCGCCGGCGGATCAGGGGGAGCCCGAGGGTCGCGTCGGCCGCGAAAGCCGCCCAGGCCCTGCCGTCCATCTCGCCCAGCGTCGAGCGCCTACCGACCTTCATGGCCATCCCGGGGGAAAGTTCGGGATAGGCGACCGTGGCCAACAGGTCGTAGAGCGGTGCCAGGCGCGGGCCGTCCTCGTCGTACAGGATCGAGAAGTTCTTGCCGTGGGCGTCGGCGTTCCCGACGATCAGGTTGAAGATCACGGCGTCGAGCAGCTTCAGGACGTCCACGGCGGGACGCAGCGCCACGCGGCGCAGCAACGCGAAGCAGTCCTTGAGGGTGGGGCCGCCCTCGGCCGCATATTTTCGTTCGGGGTTGATGGCGAGGGCTTGGCAGAAGTCTTCCTGATGGATGCGGTGTACGCGGCCGTCCGACCCGGTGGCGCGGTCATAGCGCGAAACCAGCAGGAACGTGCGGTGCGGCACGGAGCGAGGTTCGACCGAGGCGACGGCCAGCCCGGCGGCGGCCGCGAGACGCATGACGAAGGCTTCGTTTTCGGTGGTGCCGGGGAAACGCGGGATCGACGGCTTGAGGATGTGGGTTGTGGGTTGTCCCGGCGAAGGCAACGCGACATTCCCGTCGACCAGGACCACCGGGACCTTCGTCTGGGAGCCGGCCAGCGACAGCCGCAGACCCTCTTCCCCGGCCAGCAACGGACGCGTCGGAAGCGCATCCAGCAGATCGATCAGTCCGGCTTCATCAGGGAGTCTCGGCGAGTGATCCGAATGAGCGGGCCGTGGCGGCTCTCCGGGCGGCAAGAGTTGCAGCGCTCCGGCAACGTCTCCGCCGAGCTTGTCGAGAAGCGCGAAGTCGTTTCCGCGGGAAACGCCCAGCGCGCTCGCCACTGCCTGGCGCTGGCCTTCTTCCGGGAGAAGGCCGCCGAAGAACGGGCGGCATTCGCGGCGGGAATACGGCTCCGGGCGCTTGGGCAAGGAAGCCGACAAGGCCGGAGCGTCTTCCCGTTGAAGCCAGTTCGGCGAATAGACGAATCCCAACTCGCCGTGGCGATCCTGCGTGAGCTGGCCCACTATCACGCCGTCCCACCAGATGTCGAGGGCGGGGCTCACGAGATTCGCTTTCCCTGGGGTTCGGGTGGCGGCGTGATGTCGAACGTGCACCCGAGGGCCCGCAGGACCTGGAGGGCCTTGCCCATCTGCGCGGTGGGTTTTCCGGCTTCGAGGTCCACGATGAAGCGCACGCCCACGCCCGCGGCCCCGGCAAGCTCGAACTGCCGTAGGCCAGCCGCCTTGCGTGCACTACGCACGATGTTGCCGATATCGGTGGGGGTGATGGTTCGAGCAGGCATTGTGATTTACCGTACGGGAAATATTAGAGAGAATCGCCGTCTTGGTCAAGCGAAACTTCCCGAACGGGAATCGCAGTCTGTCGTGGGCTATCGGTAGTCTATAATATTCCCGAATGGGAAATTCTCGGCGGCAACTCTAATTGAGGGAGGGGTATCTTCCCGCTCAGGAAGTTCACGCTGGCTTCAGATGAGTCACTCGGGCGCGGCTTCCTCGGCGGGCTCGCGTGTGGGGAGGGGGTTCTTGTCTTCCTTGATGAAGTCGAAGAGCAGTCGCGGGACGTCGTTGCAGTTGATGCAGCGGGGTGTCACCGGTTGCGTGCCGTCCGGGTAGATCATGTTCTTGAGGTAGAAGGGTTTCTCGGTGCCGACGTAGCCGTCGTAGTAGAAGGCCAGCTTGCCGCACTGACTGCATTCAAGGTACTTCGCCATGCTTACGGGCCTTTCTGCGTTTCAGGATACCGGGTTCCCCGTCATTCCCGCGGAGGCGGGAATCAGGCCTCGAAGCTGCCGGTGATCTCCTGGTGGCCGTCGTTCTCTGTATAGCCTTCCTCGCGGTACAGGCCAAGCGCCTTCATCACCGGGGTGTCGTGGATGGCGAACAGCAGCGCTTCGCCGTCGGTCTCGTTGGCGTGCTCGTGCCACGCCCAAGGCGGCACCACGAAGAAGTCGCCGTCCTCCCAGTCGAAGCGCTCGCCGTTGATGATCGAGTAGCCCTTGCCGGAGAAGGCCAGATAGACGGAGCTCTGCACCTGCCGGTGCGCCTGGGTGCGCACGCCGGGCCGGATCTTCTGGATGGTGCAGCTCATGGTGGTCAGCACCGGGCCGCCGGTGTTCGGGTTCAGGTACTCGAAGCAGACGTCGTCGTGGGGGCTGGCCGGGCCTTCGCCGATGCGTTGCAGCGCGTCGTACGTTGGCTCCCACTTGAAGTTGAGCAGCGGTGAGCGGTTCTCCGGCGGTTTCTCCCACGTGGGGCGCAGGTGCGTCACGCCGTACTTCCGTTCGGATTCGTTGATGTGGGTGATGGGGAAGCGGTGGTCCGGGTACATCTCGAAGAAGGTGGCGTCCAGGTCTCCCACCAGCGGCAGGTCGAGCCCGTCCATCCAGATCATGGGCTCGTCCGACTCGCAGCCGTGGTCGTGCCAGTCCCAGTTGGGCGTGAGCACCAGGTCGCCCCGGCTCATCACGCACTTGTCGCCGTTCAGGTTGGTGTAGGTGCGGTCGCCCTCGATGATGAAGCGGATGGCTGAGGGGGAGTGCCGGTGGCACGGGGCGATCTCTCCCGGCTTGACGATCTGCACCGCCGCCCACAGCGTGCGGGTGGCCGCGGGCTTGCCGTCCAGCCCCGGGTTCACCAGCCCCAGCACGCGCCGCTCGCCGCCGCGCTCGATGGGCACGAGGTCGCCCGCCGTGTGGGCGAGCCGGCGCAGGTCGGCCCAGCGCCACAGGTGCGCCTTCACCGGGGACCGCGGCTCGGCGGTCAGGGCGTCCTGGGTGATGTTCCACAGCGGCACCAGGTGCTTCTCGTCCACTTCCCGGTAGAATGCCTCGGTTTCCGTGTTCGTGCTCATGGGATGCCTCCCGGCGCAAGGTGTGTCAAACTCGGGACCCTACGGAACGTCATTCCCGCGGAAGTTTACCCTCGACCCCGATCGGGGGCGGGAATCCAGGGGTGGGGAGATGCCGACCCTGCGGCGCAAGTGTCTCAATTCGCCGATCCCTGCAGCGCCAGCCTCAGCCCCGGTTTCCGGATGTACACGTGGTTGGCCTTGCGGCCGCGCAGGTTTTGCAGCAGGCCGAGCACGCCGTTGCCGGTGTACGGGGTCGCCGGGCCGGCGGCGCGCATGGCGTTGAATTCGTCCTTGGTGATGAGCCAGCGGAGCAGCAGGTCGTCGTCCGAGAGGCCGGGCTCGAAGCCCTTGCGGATCTCGGCGATGGACGGCTGCGGCGGCTCCCATTTCGCCAGTTCCCGGGCGCGCGGCCGGTCGAGGATCCTGGCCTTGACCTCCGGGTCCATGAGGCGGCTGCCCTCCTCGCCCCACAGCCCCAGGGCATAGAGGATGCTCTGGTCGGTGACCTGGGTGTAGCGCTCGCCCACGATGACGTTGATGGCCGCCTGGCTGCCCACGAACTGGGACAGCGGCGTCACCATGATGGGGTAGGCGAACTCCTCGCGCACCCGGCCGCACTCCTCCAGCGCCTCCTGGAACTTGTGCTCCAGGCCCACCTTCTCCAGTTGGTGGCGCAGGTTGGAATACATGCCGCCCGGCACCTGGTGGAGGTACTGGCCGTGGTCGTATTCCACGGGACGCCCGAGCGGCAGGCCCTCTTGCTCGGCGATGCGGGTGAAGTGTTCCGACACCGCGTGCAGCGGCTCCTCGTCCACCGCGGTGGTGTGCCCGAGCGCGCGGGCGTTGGCGGCGACGTTGAACAGCGACGGGTTGGACGAGGCGTTGGCCAGCGGCGGGATGGCCGTGTTCACGATGGTGATGCCGAGCTTGATGGCCTCCACGCAGCACAGCGGCCCCAGCCCGGTGGTGCAATGGGTGTGGAACTCCACCGGGATGCCGTTGACGTTCTCCAGCACCAGCGGCACCAGGGTGCGCACCCGGTCCGGGGTGATGAGGCCGCCCGGGTCCTTGAGGCAGATGCGCGACAGGTCCAGGGTCGCCGCCTGGCGCGCCCGCTCCGCGTAGTACGCGTCGGTGTGTTTGGGCGACACCGAGTAGATCAGGTTGATGATGGGCTCGAGCCCGGCTTCCTTGGACGTCTTGACCTTGTTGCGCCAGCCCTCGAAGTCGTTCCACTCGTCCGAGATGCGCGCCTGGCGCATGCCGTTGGCGCTCATGCGCTCGAGGTAGAGCCGGTACAGGGAGAAAGGCGTCACCTCGAAGGCGTTGAAGCGTCCCGAGGTCATGCGCAGCGGCGTGTTGGGCATCTTCGCCGCCATCAGGCGCAGGCGCTCGAACGGGTCCTCCCTGAGGTCCCGGGCCAGCTTCTTGAGGAAGATGCTCGACATCAACTCCATGGCGTCGAAGCCCGCCCGGTCCATGCGCTCGGCGATGGGCAGCATCATGCCCGTGCGCATGCGCGTGGCCCACAGGCTCATCTGCCCGTCGCGCAACGTCGTGTCCACGAAATGGATCTCGCTCATGGGCGACAGCCTAGCATAAATGGGGACGGGAGTGGCATTCCGCACCACACCGTCAAAACCGCCTCCCGTCATTCCCGCCCCCGGAATAGTCCGTTCCCCGCCCCCGAATAGTCATTTCCACCCCCCGAATAGTCATTCCCGCGAAAGCGGGAATCCAGGGGTGGGGCGGGGCTGAAACCGGCGTTTCTCCACCTCACCCCG